>DATIWK010000066.1:0-15647 GCA_035519395.1 Anaeromyxobacteraceae bacterium
CCTGGCGCTGTTCGGCAAGCAGGCGGTGGGCGTGGCCGTCACCATGGTGTGGGCGGGCGGCGTCTCCTTCCTGCTCCTCAAGCTCGTGTCGCTGGTGACGCCGCTGCGGGCCGAAGAGCAGGACGAGTGGACCGGCCTCGACCAGGCCGAGACCGGCGAGCGCGGCTACATCTCGGCCGACCTGGAGGGCGCCGGCGGCGCGCCGGTGGCGGCGCACGATCACGGGCCGCACGTCGCGAAGACCGCCGCCTCCTGAACGAGCGTTCGCGCGCGGCGCGCCCCCGCCGAGCCCGCCGGCCCACGCCGGCGGGCTCGCGCGCTTCCCGGGATGCTCGCCGTCCGGTCACCGCCCTGCACGCCAGGCGTTCAGCGACCGGACCGGGCTCCGGAACACCAGGGGGAAATGGCTGCGCCGAGCGCGGGCACGGCTACTGCAAAGCCGGGCCAGCGCAGTCACCACTCACCCAACGGAAAGAGGGGTCACACCTTGTCCAGGATCCTCGCGGGAATCGTCGCCGCGGCGCTGCTCGCGCCGCTCGCCGCGCGCGCGCAGGCCACCGCCACGCTCGCCGCTCCCGCCACCACCGCCGCTCCCGCCCCTGCCGCGCCGGCCGCACCGGCCGTCAAGTTCGGCGGCGTCGTGGACGCCTACTACGGCGTCAACGTGGACCACGCACAGACCGTCACCAACGGGATCCGCGCCTTCGACGCGGCCCCGAGCTTCCAGCTCGCCTACGCGAAGCTCACGGCGGCGATGGACCCCAGCCCGGCCGGCTTCCGGATCGACCTCGGGTTCGCGCCGACCTCGCTCGGCGTCACCAACCTGTTCGTGCAGCAGGCGTACGCGTCGATGAAGCTCGGCCCCGTGATCCTGGACTTCGGCCGGTTCGTCACCGCGGCGGGCTCCGAGGTGATCGAGGCGAAGGACAACTGGGCGTACTCGCGGTCGATCCTCTTCACCTGGGCCATCCCCTTCGCCCACCTCGGCGCCCGCGCCACCGTGCCCTTCTTCCTCGACGGGCTCAACCTGCAGGCGGCCGTCCTCGACGGCTGGGACACCGACACGACCACCGCGGCCTTCGCCTCGGGATCCGCCGGCAGCCCGGCGTCGCCGCACAAGACCGGCCAGGTCTCCCTCCAGTACGGGAAGGACGCCACGACCGCCTCCGTCAACTTCTTCTCCGGCAAGCAGCCTGGTGCGACCGACACGCGCAGCCTGGTGGACGTCGTCCTCCAGCAGGGCATCGGGGATCTCACCATCAACCTCAACGGCGACTGGGCCAAGGAGGGCGACGCCAAGTGGTACGGGTTCGCCGGGATGCTCCGGTACTCCTTCGCCGGCGACAAGTTCCGCCTCTCCGCCCGCGGCGAGTGGTTCGACGACAAGAACGGCGTCCGGATCACCGGGCCGACCATCAACCCGACGGCGCTGGCGGCGACCTACACCGAGGGCACCCTCACGGCGAGCATCCCGGTCGGCGCCAACACCGAGCTCCGCGCCGAGTTCCGCTACGACAAGGCCTCCAAGAAGGTGTTCAGCGGCGACACGGACGCCTTCAGCACGTTCGAGGTCGCGGCGCTGGCCTGGTTCTGAGCAGGGCGGACACCACGGCGGCGCCGGTCCGGTCGGGCCGGCGCCGCTCCCGCCTCCGGAGGCAGCGCCGCTCCGGACCTACCCGGTGAGCTGCGCCAGCACCGTGTCGAAGATGAACACCTCGAGCCGCTCGCGGTCGTTCTCCGACAGGTTCAGGAGCTGGAACGAGACCCGGACGTTGCCGGTCTGCGCCTTCACGTCCGCGATCCGCGCCCGCCCGGCCAGCGCCTCCGCGGCGGGGATGCGCAGCGTGTAGCCGACCTCCTCGCCCGGGGGCGGGGCCTTGGCGAGGAGCGCCGAGAAGCCGCCGGTGCACAGGTCGATGGTGATGGCGCGGACGTGCGCGGTGCCGAGGTCGAGGTCCACCTGCAGCGCGCGCGCCACCCGCAGCGCCTGCCGCGGCGTCTCGCCGGCCTTGCAGGTGAGCCGCTGGGCGGCGAGCAGCGCCCGCGCCAGCTCGTCGCGCCCCGCCTTGTAGAGCTGTTCGTCGCGCGGGGAGATCTGGCCGCGGCGCGCCTTCTCGTGCAGGTCGCGGAAGGTGCGGAGCCACTCGGCGAGGCCGCTCATCTCGCTCCCCCCGCCCTACAGGGTCTTCTTCAGCTCGGGCGCCGGCTTGAACCCGACCGTCTTCGAGGGAGCGATCTGGATCTCCTGCCCGGTCTTGGGGTTGCGTCCCACGCGCCCCGCCCGCTTCTTCACGGTGAAGGTGCCGAACCCGGGCATCGAGAACCGCTTGTCCTTGCGGATGCCGCGGGCCAGGTGGTCGAAGACCGCGTCCACCACCGCCAGCACCTGCCGCTTGGAGAGATCGCTGTGCGCCGCCTGCACCTTCTCGATGAGGTCCTGCTTGGTCATGGTGCCCCGTCCCCTCTGACGTCGCGCGACCCTAGCGCCGCGCGATCCCTCCGTCAAGCCGCGCGGAGCGCGCGAAACCATTGACAGGCAGCGATTTGCTGCGCCCGCCACCGCCATGGTAGGGGAGCACCGAGAGTCACACCATCTCACGATCGCGGGACGTGCGCTCCCCGGCCGCACCTGCCCGCGGCGCGGCCCGGGGCGGGATCAGGCGATCCCGAGGAGGCGCCGCGCCTCGGCGGGCGTGGCGGGTTGCCGCCCGGCGCGCCGGGCCCGCTCCACCGCGGCCTCGACCAGCTCGGCCGAGCCGCGGGCCAGGACGCCCTTGGAGAGGAACAGGTTGTCCTCGAGCCCGACGCGCACGTGCCCGCCGAGGGCGAGGGACAGCTCGGCCATGGGGAGCTGGTGCCGGCCGATGCCCGCCACGGCCCAGTGCGTCCGCTGCGGCAGCCCCTCCAGGAGGAAGCGCAGGTTCCGCTCGCTGGCGCCCATGCCGCCCGGCACCCCGAGGACGAACTGCACGTGGTAGGGCGCCGCGAGGTGGCCCTTCGCCAGGAGCCAGCCGAGCGTGTCCACCATCCCCGCGTCGTAGATCTCGCACTCCGGGACGAGGCGCCGCTCCCGGAGCCGCGCCGCGATGCGGACGACGTCGGGGCGCGCGTTGACGAAGACGTCGTCGCCGAAGTTCATGGTGCCGAGGTTGAGCGTGCCCATCTCGGCGCCTTCGACGAGGGAGCCGAGCCGCTCGTCCACGGACATGCCGACCGCCCCGCCGGTGGAGCACTGGACGACCACGTCGCAGCCGGCCCCGCGGATCCGGTCGATGATCTCGCGGAAGTGGACCGCCTCCTGCGAGGGGCGGCCGTCCGGCCAGCGCGCGTGCAGGTGGACCACGGCCGCGCCGGCGCGCCAGGCGTCCACCGCCGCACCGGCGATCTCCGCGGGCGTGTAGGGGACGTGCGGGCTCTGGGCGCGGGTCACCTCGGCGCCCACCACCGCCGCGGTCAGGATCACGGGCTCGGACATCCTTCACCTCAGGCGCTGCCGGTCCTTCGGGACGACGCAGGTCCCGGCCGCGCGGCAGACCACCAGCGGCTCGGCCAGCACCTCGGCCGCGCTGTCGGACAGGTCGGGGCGCGGCGCGATCACCTTACGCGCCTCGAAGCGCATCGCGCGCGAGGTGCCGCCGACGCGGACGATCTCGCCCTCCACCTCGACGAAGTCCCCGGCGTGCACCGGCGCGAGGAACTCGACCTGCTCGTAGGCGCGGAAGAGGCCCTCGTCGCCGTCGTGCCGCACCAGCAGCTCGGTGGCCACGTCGCCGAAGAGCGCCAGCAGGCGCGCGCCGTCGACGAGGCCCCCGCCGTAGTGCGCGTCGGCCTGGGACATGCGGACGCGGATCGTCGCCTTCATCGTCGCTCCTCCCCGTGCGCCGGGGTCACCTCGGCTCCTTGCCCATCCGCCGGAGGACGGCGCCCACCACGTAGTTGGCCACGTCCGAGGGCCGGGTGCCCGGGCCGAAGCCCGCGTCGTAGCCCAGCTCCACCGCCAGCCGGTGGTCGATGCGTGGCCCGCCCAGGATGGCGGTGACCGCGCCGCGGACCCCGAGTCGCTCCAGCTCGTCGATGAGCTGGCGCGCGTTGTCCTTGTGGACGTCGCGCTGGGTCACCACCTGCGAGACCAGCACGGCGTCGGCGCGCCGCTCGGCGCAGAGCCGCGCCAGCGCCGCGTTCTCGACCTGGGAGCCCAGGTTGGCCGCCTCGAAGCAGGCGTAGCGCTCGAGGCCGTAGTCGCCGGCGTACCCCTTCATGTTCATGATCGCGTCGATCCCCACCGCGTGCGCGTCGGAGCCGGTGCAGGCGCCGAGGACCACGATGCGCCGCCCCACCTCGCGCAGCGCGTAGGCGTTCAGCTCGTCGAAGCCCTTCTTGCGCGCGACCACCTCCGGCGCCTGGACGCGCGACCAGTCCACCGCCGCCGCGGTGCGGCCGTAGACCACGAAGAAGGTGTAGCGCTCGGCGGCCGGCTCCATCGCCGCGACGTGGACCTCCTCGAGGCCCATCTTGTGCGCCAGCTCCTTCGCCGCCTCGCGCGCCCGCTCGCCGGCGGGGACCGGCAGCACGAAGGAGAGCTGCACCACGCCGTCGTCGCGACGGTCGCCGTACGGCCGGAGCAGCTCGCCGGGCTGCCAGTCGCGCGCGATCATGCCTCGCCTCCGATCCGGGCCGTCGCCAGCAAGGTCCGGTACGCCTCCAGCACGTCCCTGGAGAGCGGCGAGGCGCCCGACAGGAAGATCCGGTACTGCACCCCGCCGTCGCACACCCCCCAGGCCCAGCCGTGGCCTCTATCGCCCTGATCCGCCTCCAGCACCATCGCCCGCCGGCCGGCGACGGTGGTGGGGTGCCGGCGCGGCCGCGACAGGCCCGCCTGGCTCGCCGCCAGGGCCTCCTCGGCGGCCGCGAGGCAGGCCTTTTCGTCCGCGAGCCGCTCCCCGGCGCGGCGCACCTCGAGCCGCGCCGAGCCGTCCGGCGCCTCCAGCTCGAGCCGCTCGGGAGTGCCGTGCGGCTGCCACGCGGCGGGGGCCTCGAGGCGGAGGTCGCCGACGGTGTAGGCGAGCCACCCCGCACGGCCGGTGGGCTGCCCCCGGGGCGGCGGGGCGAAGGCCTCCCGGACCGTGCGGCAGGCGGAGAGCGACAGGGCGGCGGCCGCCAGCGCAGCCAGCCGGCCCCTCGCCCTGACCCTCTCCCCCGCATCGCGGGGGAGGGGGGAAGAGAAGGAAGAGGGCGCCGTCATGCCCCCTCCATGAGCTCGAGGAACGGGTTGAAGTAACCCTCGGCGCGCTCGACCACGCCGGAGAGCCCCTTCCCGCCGTCCTCGGCGCGCGCCACGTCGGCGAAGCGCGCCCGGCCGATGGCCTTCATCAGGCCGTCGCGCGCCACCTCCTCGAGCAGCGCCAGCGCCTTCGCCAGCGTCTCGGCCGCCCGCCGCTCGACCGCACCGCCCGGGCGGAAGGTGATCTCCGCGCCCATCGACCGCCAGGCCCGGTAGACGTAGTCGGCGGTCTTCAGGGCGACGTAGCGGTCCATGAGGAAGGGGTTGTGCATCGCCTCGGTCATCATGCCCAGGAGCTGGATCCCCTGCCCGGTGACCCGGGAGACCACGTCCGACATCACGTCGTAGGCGTGGCTGAAGAAGATGTCCCCCTGCTTGTGCTTGGTGGGCGGCATGTACTTGATGGGCGCGTCGGGGAAGAGGGTCCGCACCAGCAGCGCCTGCGCCATCTCCCGGACGATGGTGTCGTCGCGCGCCGGGTCGATCTCGAAGGAGTGGCCGAGCCCGATGAGCCGGTCCGGCAGCCCGGCGCGGTGCGCGAACGACTCGTTCACGAACTGCGAGGCGATCACGGTGTGGGCGGCCTCGTCGGCGTCGGCGGTGGTGATGTAGTTGTCCTCCCCGGTGTTGATCACCACGTCGGCGAGGGCACAGATGCGCCGCGAGAAGTCCTGGTCGCACAGCGTCCGCTTCATGTTGATGTCGCGGAAGAGGATCCCGTACATGGCGTCGTTGAGGAGCATGTCCAGCCGCTCCCACGCCGCCGCGAACGCGATCTCCGGCATGCACAGGCCGGAGGAGTAGTTGGTGAGGTGCAGGTAGCGCCGCAGCCGCCGCGACTCCTCGTCGAGCGCCTCGCGCATGATGCGGAAGTTCTCCTGGGTCGCGTAGGTCCCGCCGTAGCCCTCGGTGGTGGCGCCGTGCGGCACGTAGTCGAGGAGCGACTGGGCGGTGGAGCGGATCACCGCGATGACGTCCGCGCCCGCCTGCGCCGCGGCCCGCGCCTGCTCCACGTCGTCGTGGATGTTGCCGGTGGCGACGATGAGGTACTTGTGCGGCCGCGGCCCGGTCCCCAGCTCCGCCTGGAGCGCCTGGCGCCGGGCCACGCGGCGACGCAGCTCGTCGACGTTGGCGCGCGCCTCGCGCCGCAGCTCGTCGAGCATGGCCCGCTCCTCGCCCGGCGGGAGCGGCTCGGGCCGGCGCGGGAGCGCGAGGGCCTGCTCCACGATCGCCGCCGGATCGGTCGCGCCCCGGCGCATGAGGAAGCCGAGCCACCAGGCCGCGCCGCGCCCGAGCAGCCCCCGCTCCTGCAGCGCGTCCACGACGAGGTTCACGTACGGCACCCCCCTCGGCCCCGCGTCGTGCAGTCCGTAGAGGCGCAGCACGGTCCGCTCGATCGAGACGGTGGTGTGGCGCCGCACGAACCCCAGCACCTGCGCGGTCACCTGGTCCGCGAGCGCGCGGCACCGGTCGATCTGGACGCGGTCGAGGTGGAGGTCCGGGACCTGCCGCCCGTCGGAGAGCTGCATGCCTCCCGATTACGCCGGCCGGCCCGTCCCGGCAAGGTTCCCGCCGGGCTCCCCGGGCGCGGATCGGACCTGGCGCGCGGCGGCGAGCGACGCCCACCGCGCCAGCAGGCGCGCCGCGGCGGGCAGCACCGCCGCGCCGGAGACGAGATCGGCGAAGCCGGCCGCCACCGCGGCGTCCGCCGCGAGCCGGCGCCAGCGTGGGTCCTCGCCGTACAGCCGCGGCGCCAGCCGCACGAACAGCGCCAGCACCGCGCCCGTCCGCGTCCGGGCCAGCGCGCGGGCGTAGGCGGCCGGGGACGGCAGCCTTCCCGCGCGCAGCGCCCGCGCGGCGCTCCGTCCGGCGATCCGGCCCGACCAGAGCGCGTAGCGGATCCCCTCCCCGGCCAGCGGATCGACGCCGAGCGCCTCTCCCGCCAGGAGCGCCCCGGGCACGCCCACCGGCTCGCCCCGGCCCCTCGGGCGGAGCGACCACGCGTCGCCGTTCAGGCACAGCCCCTCCGCGCGCGCAAGCTCCCGCAGCGCCGCGTCCGCGCATGCCCCGCCGCCCCGGAACGCGTACGCGCCGGCGTTCTCCTCGGGACCTGCGCCGCCGGGACACGGGAAGCGCCAGGCGTAGCCCCCGGCCCCCGCGTCGAGGTCGAAGAGCAGGTCCTCCTGACCGCGCGGCACCCGGGCCTCGCGCAGCGGAAGGCGCGGCCCGGGCGGAAGCCCGAGCGCCCGCCGGCCGGCGGCCGACGCGCCGTCGGCCGCCACGAGCGCGCGGAAGGCCACCGGCCCCGCGGCGGTGGCGGCGACCCGGCCCTCCACCCCGAGGAGCGCGGCGCCCTCCAGCACCTCCGCGCCGCTGCTCCGAGCCTGGGCCACCAGATCCGCGTCGAACGCTCGGCGCTCGACCACCACCGCCGGGATCGGGAGCGGGACGCGGAGGTCGGCGCCGGCGACGCGCAGCCGCACCTGCGCGGCGACCGCGTGCGGGACGCGGAGGGACAGGCCGGCGAGCGCCAGCTCGCGGCGGCCGCCGCCGGGGATGGCGCCGCCGCAGAGCTTGTCGCGCGGGAAGCGGGCGGCGTCGATCACCACCACGCGCAGCGACCGCGCCTCCGCCCGCGCCGCGACCGCCGCGGCGCAGCCGGCGGGGCCGGCGCCGACCACGAGCAGGTCGGCCTCGATCGACCTCACGGCGGGCAGGCTCCGGCGGCGCGCCGCGCCTCACGCGATCCGGCCACCGCCCACCACCTCGTCGCCCGCGTAGAAGACCGCCGCCTGCCCGGGCGCCACGCCGCGCACCGGACGCGCCAGCCGCACCGCCGCGCCCTCGGCCGTGGCCCGCACCTCGCCGCGCTCGCCCTCGTGCCGGTGGCGGACCTTGACGCGCAGCTCGACGGCGCGGGGAGGCGGCTCCCCCGCCACCCAGTTCACCTCGCGCACCTCGAACGCCTCCCGCGCGGCCTCGGCGGCGCTCCCCACCACCACCCGCGCCGCCTCCGGCTCGATCCGGACGACGTAGCGGGGCTCGGGGCCGGCCACGCCCAGCCCCCGTCGTTGACCTACCGTGAATCGATGGATCCCCTCGTGCCGCCCCAGCACCTCGCCGCCGGCCGTCACCACCTGGCCGGGACGGACCCGCCCCGGGGCGCGCAGCCGCACGAAGTCGGCCGCGTCCCCGCGGGTCACGAAGCAGATCTCCTGGGAGTCGGGCTTCCCGGCGTTGGCGAGCCCCGCCTGCGCGGCGGCCCGGCGGACCGCCGCCTTCTCCATCTCGCCCACCGGGAAGAGCACCTCGGCGAGCGCCGGCTGCCCGAGACCGTGGAGGAAGTAGCTCTGGTCCCTGGCCGCGTCGCGCGCGGCGCAGAGCGCGAACCGGCCGTTCCGCCGCTCGATCCGCGCGTAGTGCCCGGTGGCGAGCCGGGCGCCGAGGGCGCGCGCCCGCCGCAGCAGCCAGTCGAACTTCACCCGGCTGTTGCAGGCGACGCAGGGGTTCGGGGTCCGCCCCTCCAGGTAGTCCTCCACGAAGCGGTCGATCACCTCCGCGCGGAACCGCTCCTCGACGTTCGCGACGTAGAACGGGATCCCGAGCGTCCGGGCCGCGGCGCGGGCGTCCTCGAGGTCGTCCGGCGCGCAGCAGGAGCGCCCGCGGGCGGCGTCCGAGTAGTCCGCGACCCGCATCGACACCCCGACCACCTCGTGCCCCTCGGCGGCGAGGAGCGCGGCCGCGGCGGACGAGTCGACGCCGCCCGACATGGCGACCAGGATGCGCATGGTTCGTCGCGGTGCGCCCGCCTCTTACCGCCTCCCGCCGTGCGGATCAATCCGCGGGCGCCGCCGCTACCCGGCCGCCGCGGTCCCCGGCGAGCCGCCACCCGCCGGGCGGACCGCCTCCGCGCCGGGGGCGGCGCGCGCGGGGATCTCCACGACGAACTTCGCGCCGGTGTAGTGCCGCAGCGAGAGGCCCGGCTGCGTGCGGGGCGGGCTCTCCACCCAGGCCCGGCCGCCGTGGGCCTCGGCGATGCGCCGCGCCACCGGCAGCCCCAGGCCCGAGCCGGGCGGCCTCGCCTCCTCGGTGGCGCGGGCCGCGTGGTAGAGCGGCTCGAAGATGCGCTCCGCCTCGGAGGAGGCGACGCCCGGCCCCTGGTCGTAGACCGCGAACCGCAGCTTCCCGGGCTCGCGCTGCACCTCCACCAGCACCTCGCCGCCGTGCGGCGAGAACTTCACCGCGTTCGAGACCAGGTTGGAGACCGCCTGGCGGAGCTTGCGGGCGTCGGCGAGCACGGCCCCGGGGCCGCCGTGCTGCACGGCGAGGTGGAGCCGCGCGTCCCGGGCGGCGTTCCGCTGCTCGGCGACCACCTCGTCGGCGAGCCGGTCCGGCTCCACCGGCTCGTCGTGCAGCGGAGCGCGGCCGGCCTGCAGGTTCGCGAAGTCGGCCAGGTTGTCCACGATGCGCGTCAGGCGCGCGACCGAGTGGAGCAGGGCGTCCACGACCCGCTTCTGCTGGGGCGCGAGGGCGCCCAGCTTCTCGGCCTGGAGGATCCGGAGGTAGCCGGCGAGCGGCGTGAGCGGAGTGGAGAGCTCGTGCGCCAGATCGTGCATGAAGGCGCTGCGGAGCTTCGCCAGCTCCCCGAGCCGATCCTGCGCCCGCTGCGCGTCGCCGAGCGCCGCCTCGAGCCGCCCCGCCATCGACGCGGAGAGGCGGCGCAGCCCCGCCCGCTCCGCCGCGTCCCCGAGCCGCTCGCGCTTCCCGGCCAGGATCGCCCTCAGCTCGTCGCCGAGGTGCTCGCCGCCGCCATCCGGGAGCACCCCGTCGTAGCCGGCCGCGAGCGCCACGTCGTGGTCCTCCGGCGCGGCGCCCACTGCCACGAACGGGACCGAGGCGAGGGACTTCTCCCGCCTCAGGCGCGCCGCCAGCTCGGCGCCGTCCAGATCGGGGAGGTGCACGTCCGCCAGCACCAGGTCCGGCGGCCGCGTGAGCGCGCGCGCGATCCCGTCGAGGGCCGTTGCCGTCTCGTCCACCGAGAAGCCCTCGGCCTCGAGGAGCCGCCGCACCCTCGCCCGGACGGAGTCGTTCGCCTCGATGCACAACACGCGCGGGGACATCGACGCCTCGGCCTCCATTATAAGCGCGCTTCCCACCAGCGCCGCAGTGCGTCGGCGAGGCGGTCGCGCTCGTTCAGCCCCGGATCGGCCAGCACCTGGTCGAGCAGGTGCCGGAGCGCCTCGCCGACCTGCGGCCCCGGCCCGGTCCCGAGCACCTCCATCACCCCGCGGCCGTCGAGGGCCAGCCCCTGCGCCGTGAGCGCCGCGCCCGACGCGCGGACGCGCTCGACGTCTGCCCGGAGGCGGCGGACCGCCGCGGCGCGGCGCCTGGCGCGGGACGGGGGCAGCTCGCCCGCCTCGGCGGAGGCCAGCTCCAGGAGCGCCGGCGCGCGCCCCGGGCCCACCGCGGCGAGCCAGCGGCGCACCTCGACGGGGCCCGCGGGCAGCGGCGCAGCGCGACCGAGGACGCAGCCGTGTCCCCGCAGGAGCGCGCGGACGTCCTCCGCCAGCCGCCGCGGCAGCCGCAGCCGCACCAGGATCCCCTCCGCCTCCTCCGGAGACCTCCCGTGGAGCAGCGCCGCCCAGCGGAGGACGGGGTCCGGCCGGACACGCGCGACGAGCCGCAGGGCGTGCCGGAGCGCCCGGCCGGGGAGGCGGTCTAACTCGGGGAGCACGACGGCGAGGAGCCCGGTGGCGCGCATCAGCTCGAGCCCCCGCGCCGCGGATCGCGCCAGGAGGAGCTTGCCCAGCTCGTCCGCGATCCGCTCCGGGGAGACGCGCGCGACGACGTCGAGCGTGCCGGGGATGGCGGCGCGCGTGCGCCGGTCGAGGCCGTAGCCGAGCTGCGCCGCGAAGCGGACCGCGCGCATGGCCCGCAGGCCGTCCTCGGCGAAGCGCTCGGCCGGATCGCCCACGGCGCGGATGAGGCGGCGCCGGAGGTCGGCGCGGCCGCCGAAGGGGTCGCGGAACTCGCCGCGGAGCGGATCGAAGGCGAGCGCGTTCATGGTGAAGTCGCGCCGCGCCAGATCGGCGTCCAGGTCGCGGTGGAACGTCACCGACCCGGGGCGGCGGCCGTCGAGGTAGGCCCCCTCGCCGCGGAAGGTCGTCACCTCGATCTTCTCGTCGCCCTCGAGCACCGTGACGGTGCCGTGGTCGACGCCGGTGGGGACGACGCGGCGGAAGAGATCCGTCACCTCCTGCGGCGTGGCGGGGGTGGCGAGGTCGAAGTCCGGCGCAGGGCGGCGGAGCAGGAGGTCGCGCACCGCGCCGCCGACGATCCACGACGGGTGGCCGGCCCGGTCGAGCGCGGTGAGGACGCGGAGGACGGCGGGCGGGAACCGGGCGCGCGCCAGGCTGACGGGGACGCGCGGGCGCGCGGCGTCGGGAGCGCGAGCCACGGTCAGTGGCGCGACGGCCGCTCCTCCTGCGCGCGATCGAGCAGGCGGAAGTAGAGCCGGATGAGGGCGAGGTGGGCCTCGGGGCGGAGCGTCTCGACCGTGCCCCGCGCCACCTCGCCGGGATCCCGGCACATGGCGAGGAGCGCCTGCCCGACGTCGTTCGCGTCCTCGCGCGACACCGGCCGGTCCGGCTCCTCGAACGCGCGCAGGATGGCGTCGCGGTCGAAGAGCGGGTGGTGGCCCCGGAGGCCCTGCGAGACCAGCGCCGAGAGCCGTCCGGGCGCGAGGTTGGTGAGCTTCTCCATCGTGCTTCCGTCCCCTTCGGTGTCGTCCGGCCGCGGCGGTATCCCGCCTCCCGAGCCGCCGCGCACTCTACGACAGTCGCCGGCGGTCCGCAGCAGTTCGGTGCTTCCGCCCGGGCGGCGCGGCAGCGCGCGCGGGGCCTCCCCCTGGTCGCTGGGGGTGGGAAGCCGTCGCGTGGTAGACGGGACCTCATGTCGGACCTCAAGGCGAAGCAGATCGACGAGATCCCGTTCTTCCAGGGACCCAATGCGATCCGCGGCATCCGGTTCCACGGGGCGGGCCGCGAGCTCGGCGTCACCGCGTGGGGCATGAACGTGCTCGAGATCGAGGCCGGGTGCGCCGCGTACCCCGAGCACGACCACGTCAAGGACGGCCAGGAGGAGGTGTACGTCGTCCTGAAGGGCAGCGGCACGATGGACGCCGGCGGCGAGCACGTCGAGCTCGCGGAGGGGATGCTGGTGCGCGTCGGTCCGGCGACGCGGCGCAAGATCCTGCCGGGCCCGCAGGGGATCACCGTGCTCGCCATCGGCGCCACGCCCGGGCAGGCGTACCAGGTCCGCTGAGCCGGCTCCAGGAGCCGGGCCCTCGCCTCCCGCCGTATGCCTTCGCCGTTCCGTTGGCGCGATCCCTCGTCTGGAACGTGGCGACGCTCGGGATCTTGGCGCTCCTTCGGTGCACGCCCGACCGGCGTACAGGCGTACGGAGCGCCGTAGATCGTCACCGTCGGTGTCAGACCAGGGTGCGAGGATCTAGGTGATGGCCTCCGCGCCCGCCACCGCCGCCGCCTCGCGCCTCGACCTCGAGCCGTACACGCCGGCCGAGCTCTACGAGCTGTTCCGCGGCGGGGAGCCGGACGCGGACGAGTGCGAGGCGATCCTTGCCCGGATGGCTCGCATCCGAGGCGCGATCGACGTTGCGACCGCCGAGGGTCTCGACGCCCTGCGCCGGAATGACCGGCTCGCGGAGCTGGCCAGCCACCTCGACGACTACGCCCGCGAGGTGCTCGACCTCCGCCGCCGCGCCGTGCAGGAGCTCGCCCGGCTCGGGCGCGACCTGCGCACCCGTCCGATCCTGCGCGAGGCGCTCTGCTCCGGGCGCGTCCGGCTGCGGGCCGCCCAGACGGTGGCGAGGGTGGCGATCGGCGAGGCCGAGGCGACCTGGGTCGAGCGGGCGGAGCGGATGACGGTGCGCGAGCTCGAGGCGGCGGTCCGCCAGGCGAGGCCCGACGCGGGCGACGACGACGAGCCCTGGCTGCGGCTCCGCGCCGGGCTCGCGCCGGCGGAGCGGACCGTCGTCGACGAGGCGCTCGCGCTGGCGGGCGAGGTCCTCCCCGGTTCGAGCCGGATCGAGCGGCTCGAGGCGATCGCCCAGGAGTTCGCTGGCGAGCATCCGCTCGACCCCGAGGCGGATCCGGTGGCGCCTGTCCGTGACGCGCTTCAGCCGATCGGCGAGCGCGAGGACCGGCGCGCGACGCTGGAGGCGGAGACGGAGCGCTGGGCGGTGCTCCGCGCCGTCGCCGACGCGGCCGTGCCCGACGTGCGCTTCTACGAGACCGCGACCGCGCACGACGTCGACGCGAAGCTCCGGGAGCTGGCCCGGCTCCGGGCGCAGGTGGACGACGTGCTCGGCTACTGCGCGGCCGTGGTGAAGAAGAGCCGGATGTGGAAGCTCCTGGGGTTCGCGAGCTTCCGGCAGTACTCCGAGGAGCGGCTCGGCCTCGGCGCGCGAACGGTCGAGGAGCGGGCGAAGGCGGAGGAGCGGCGCTGGAGATCGCCGGCGCTCCGGGAGGCGAAGCGCCAGGGGCTCGGGTTCGAGAAGCTCCGGCTCCTCTCCCGGCTCCGGGAGGAGGAGATCGAGGCCTGGGCCCCTCGGGCGGAGGAGCTGACCTGCAGCGCGCTCCGGCGCGAGCTGGAGGTGGAGACCGAGCGGCAGATGCGTGCACGGCGGAAGCTCTCGGTCGCCCTCCCCCTCAGGGTCGCCGCCGTCCTCGCCGCTGCAGTCCAGGCGGTCCGGGAGCGCCTGGGCAGATGCGTTCCGGCGGGAAAGTGCCTCGCCATCGTGGCGCAGCACTTCATCGACGTCTGGGGAGGGCTCGCGAAGCGTCGAAAGAGTCGTGCGCAGAAGATCCGGGAGCGGGATCTCGGGTGGTGCCAGGTCCCCGGCTGCAGCCACCGCGCCACGCAGACGCACCACGTCCTCTACCGCTCGCACGGCGGCGGCGACGACCCCGAGAACAAGATCGGCCTGTGCGCGTTCCACCACCTCCGCTGCATCCACGGCGGGTGGCTGCGCGTCGTCGGCAAGGCGCCGGACCAGCTCAGGTGGTTCCTGAATGGTGAGCCGTGGGCGGGGCCGCGGGGGGCGACGGCGCAGTAGACTGCGCCGATGCTCGCCTGGAACCAGCGCAAGGCTCGACACGCTCGTCCGGCGAGCCCCGCGATCGGCTACACCCCGAGCTTCTTGAAGAAGTCGTTCCCCTTGTCGTCCACCAGGATGAACGCCGGGAAGTCCTCCACCTGGATCTTCCAGACCGCCTCCATCCCCAGCTCGGCGAAGTCGATGCACTCGACCTTCTTGATGTTCTCCTCGGCGAGGATCGCGGCCGGACCGCCGATGGAGCCGAGGTAGAACCCGCCGTACTTCTTGCACGCGTCGGTGACCTGCTGGCTGCGGTTGCCCTTGGCGATCATCACCATCGACGCGCCGTGCGACTGGAGCAGGTCCACGTAGGAGTCCATGCGGCCGGCGGTGGTCGGGCCGAACGAGCCCGAGGGCTTCCCGGCCGGCGTCTTCGCGGGGCCCGCGTAGTAGACCGGGTGGTCCTTCAGGTACTGCGGCACCCCCTTGCCCGAGTCCACGAGATCCTTGAACTTCGCGTGCGCGATGTCGCGCGCCACGACGAGCGTGCCGGTGAGGAGGAGCGGGGTGGAGACCGGGTGCTTCGACAGCTCGGCCAGGATCTCCTTCATCGGCCTGTTGAGGTCGACCTTCACGCCGTGGCCGTGCTTGCCGGCCTTCTTCAGCTCCAGCGGGACGAGGCGCGCCGGGTCGTGGTCCAGCTCCTCGATCCAGACGCCGTCGCGGTTGATCTTCGCCTTCACGTTCCGGTCGGCGGAGCAGGAGACGCCCATGCCCACCGGGCAGGAGGCGCCGTGGCGCGGCAGGCGGACGACCCGGATGTCGTGCGCGAAGTACTTGCCGCCGAACTGGGCGCCGATGCCGAGCTTGTTCGCGGCCTCGAGGAGCCGCTGCTCCAGCTTCACGTCGCGGAAGGCCTGGCCCCGGGCGTTCCCCTCGGTGGGGAGCGCGTCGTAGTACTTCGTCGAGGCCAGCTTCACCGTCTTGAGGTTCGCCTCGGCGCTGGTGCCGCCCACCACCGCGGCGACGTGGTACGGCGGACAGGCCGCGGTGCCGAGGTGCTTCATCTTGTCCACCAGGAACTTCTCCAGCTTCTCCGGGGTGAGGAGCGCCTTGGTCTCCTGCCAGAGCATGGTCTTGTTGGCGGAGCCGCCGCCCTTGGCGACGAACAGGAACTTGTACTCGGCGCCCTCGGTCGCGTAGAGGTCGATCTGCGCCGGCAGGTTGGTGCCGGTGTTGACCTCCTCG
>DATIWK010000067.1:0-11151 GCA_035519395.1 Anaeromyxobacteraceae bacterium
GGCGCAGCGTCTCGAGCGCATTCACCTTCGGAGAGCGGGTGCCCACCACCATCGGCGCGGTCGCGACCGCCATCGTGCTCGCCACCGTAACCGGCTGAATGGTGCATGGCTTCGCCGGGCTCCTCGCCCTCCACCCCGCCTCCATCGCCGGGCGGCTCGAGCTGTGGCGCCTGGTGACCTGGCCGCTCGTCCAGGGCGACCCCATCTCGCTGCTCTTCGTCGGGCTCATGCTCGTCTGGATCGGCGCGCAGCTCTCCTACGAGTGGAGCGAGCGGGCGCTCCTCGCCCGGATGCTCTGGATCGTGCTCGGCGCCGGGCTCGTGACCACCGCCGCCGGGCTCGTCTGGGCGCCGGCCGACGTGCCGTACGCCGGCGCCTGGCCGCTCGCGAACGCCCTCCTCTTCACCTGGGCCATGCTCCACCCCGACGCGGAGATGCGCTGGTTCTTCGCGATCTCCACCTCGGGCAAGGTGGTCGCGCTGGTCCTGGCCGTCGGCACGGTGCTCTACGGCGTCTACCTGGGCGGCCTGCGCGGCATCGGCGCCATGGTGCCGCACCTGTCGGCGCTCGGCATCTCCTGGGCCCTCCTCCAGCGCCGCACCAGCGTGCGCCGGCCGTGGCTCCGGGCCCGCCAGCGCTGGTACGAGTGGCAGGCCCGGCGGCGCGCGCGCCACCTGCGCGTCGTGCGCAAGAACGGCTCCGACGAGCGCGGCCGCTGGCTGAATTGATCCGAGGGGGTGCGGGCCCCCCCCACTGAGATATCGATTCAGCTCACTGCCACCTGCCGCACCGCCGACTGGTAGACCCAGATCCGGCCGGTGTTGGTGCGTGAGTCGGCGGGGATCATGAAGAACCCCACCGCGTCCTCCCGGTAGTCGGGCGAGAAGCCCGCCACCTGGCGGCCGTCCCGGAACGTGACGCGCACCTTCTTGCCCTCCGCCAGGGGCGGCTTCTCGCCCGGGGCGAGCATGAAGAAGATGGCCTTCACCTTGTCGGTCTGGATCATCTCCGGCTCGCCGCCGGTCTGCGAGGCGAGCCCCAGCACGACCGCGTCGAGGTCCGAGTCCTCCAGGACTCCGCGCTTCACCTGGCCCTCGACCGTGTGCACCACCACGCGGTGCGAGCCGGCGACGTGCGCCGCGCTCAGGGGTGACGGCGAAGGGGACGGCACCTCCGGCTCGGTGGCGACGTCGAAGGCGGGCTCGGGAGTCTCGGGGATCGCCGGGGCCTGGGTGCGCGGGGCGACCTCCTCCGCGAGCGGCGGGGAGGGCTCGGGCGGCGGTTTCGCGGCGGGAATCGCGGAGGCGGCCGGAGCGAGCCCGGCGTCGCCGGCCGGCGGTGCTGCGGTGTCGAGCGCGTCGAGGACGGGGGCGGCCACGGCAGCCGGGTGCGGCACCTCCTCCAGGATCTCCTCGCCGTCGATGGTGGGGATCTCCTCGATGATGACGTCGTCGACGGCGGCCGACGGGGGCGGCGGCACGGGGAGATCGGGCGCCGCCTCGGGCGCTGCGGCGCTCACGTCGAAGTCGAGGTCGAGCGGCGGCGCGGCGGGGACAGGCACGTCCGCGGGCGGCGCAGCCCCGGAGAACGATCCCTCCGAGGCGAGCGCGAATCCCCCGTCGTCGAGCGCCGCCTCGGGCTGCCAGCCCGCGCTCGCCCCGGGCACGAGCGCATGGGCGGCGGTGAACTCGCTTCGTTCCTGCCCGGGTCCGCCTGCGGCCGGAAAGTCGAACGCCGCGGTGTCGTCGTAGTCACCGAGGCCAGACGGCGCTGGGATCCCCGTCTCCGGCTCGAAGAGCGGCGCGCCGGTCTCGAACCCCTCGGGCACCTGCCCAGGCTCGATGGCGGCCGCGCGGGCGGGATCGAACGGCAGCATCGCCTCCAGCGGATCGGGCGACGGCCCTCCCGCTCCACCGTCGGCGTCGTACTCGCCGAGCGACGCCGCGGGAGCCGACCTGCCGGATGGCGCCGCATCGGGGCGCGCCTCCGCGGCGGCCGGCGGCGGCCACGCCTCGGCCGAGGGATCGCCCCAGGCAGGCTCGCCGGGTGCCGCCGGGAGCGCGCCAGCGCCGCCGGGCTCCTGCTCGGGCCCGAAGCCCGGTGCTGCGTTCCACCGGGCGCTCGCGTCGAGCGCCGCGTCCTCGGCGCCGGGCGTCGCCCAGGCGCCCCCGGCCGGCGAGGAGGCTGCGGCGTAGCCGGTGCCCGGCTCGTCCGCCTGTGCGGCGTCGTCCGGTCCGGCGAGCGCCGTGGCGCCGAAGTCGAGGGCGCTCCGATCGAAGGCGGCGGGGGCGTCCTGATTCTCGGCGAAGCCGTCGAGCTCCGGTGCCCCTCCCTGCGGCGGCTCGGCCCCTGCGGCGGCGATGCCGTCTTCCCAGCCCGGCACACCGACGCCCGCCTGCTGCGCGCCGGCGTCGAACGCCTCCGGGGCGTTCGGATCGTTGGCGGCGACGGCGGGATCGTAGCCCTGCGCGGCGGGATCCCAGGGCTGGGCGTTGGGGTCGACGGCGGCGCCGTAGGCGGGCGCGGCGTTCGGGTCGTACGCGGCGGCGTTGGGATCGTAGGGGGCGGCGCCAGGGTCGTAGCCCTGCGCGGCGGGATCCCAGGGCTGGGCATTCGGATCGTACGGCTGCCCGTAGGCGTCGAGCGGTCGGCCCTCGGCGTCGTACGCCGGCGCATTCGGATCGTAGGCGGCGCTGGCGGGGTCGTACGCGGCGGCGTTCGGGTCGAGCGGAGCGTCCGGATCGTACCCGGGCGCGTTCGGATCCCACGTGGCGCCCGGGTCGTTTCCCGTGGCGCTCGACGGGTCCTGCGGGGCCGCCTCCGCGTCGAGCGACGCCGGATCGAAGTACGGATCGCGTGCCGGGGCGGCGTCCGGCCCCAGCGAGGCGAACGGCTGCTCGTCGAACGCCGCCTGGAGCGCCTGCGCCGCGGTCGCCTCGGGGGGCTCGGGGGGAGCGGCGCGCTCGGGTTCCGGAGGTGGCCGGTTGCGCAGGCCGGCGGGGAGGAGCGAATCGCGCAGCCGCGCCGCCGCCGCGTTCACGTCGAAGCCGGGCCGCGGTCCGCCCGCGCCCGCCTCCTCCGAACCGACGAGCTCGCGCAGCTGGGCGTAGCGCGCCTCCTCCTGTGGCGACAGCCCCGCGCCCTGGCGCTTCTGGTCGAGGGACCGGAACTCCTTCATGACGCTGCGCTGGTCGGGCATCGGTCGTCCGGGCGGGCCGCGCGACGGGGGCGCGCGGAAACGAGGCCGCTCGATGATACCAAGGGCCGCGGGGCGCACCAAGGCGACGCCCGCTTGCATTCCCATGCGGCGGCGGCCATGAAGGAGCCCCATGGCGCGGCCGTTCGTCCCCCCCAGCGGGCCGCCAGGGCCGGTCGAGGCAGCGCGCGGGCGCTTCCTGCCGATGTTCCCGGAGGAGCTGGCCGAGCGGGGCTGGAAGGACCTCGACGTCCTCCTCGTCGCCGGCGACGCCTACGTGGATCACCCGTCCTTCGGCGCCGCCGTGATCGGCCGGGTCCTCGAGGCGCAGGGTTACCGCGTCGGCATCGTGGCCCAGCCGGACTGGCACTCGGCGCGCGACGTGGCCCGCCTGGGGAGGCCGCGGCTCTTCGCGGGCATCACCTCGGGCGCGATGGACTCGATGGTGAACCACTACACCGCGCACAAGCGGCGGCGCTCCGACGACGCCTACACGCCGGGGGGCGCCGCCGGACGGCGGCCGGACCGCGCCACCACGGTGTACGCGCGGCTGGTGCGGGAGGCGTTCGGGCCGACCCTGCCCGTCGTCATCGGGGGCGTGGAGGCGTCGCTCAGGCGGCTCGCCCACTACGACTACTGGGACGATCGCGTCCTGCCGTCGGTGCTCCTGCCCGCGGGGGCCGACCTGCTCGTCTACGGGCAGGGCGAGAAGCCGGTGCTGGAGATCGCGCGGCGGCTCGCCTCGGGCGAGGACGTGTGCGGCCTCGTGGACGTCCCCGGCACCGCGCTCGCGGTCCGGGACCTCGCCTTCGCGGGGCTGGAAGGGCGGGCGCGCGGGACGCTGGAGCTTCCCGCCTACGAGGAGATCGCCCTCGACCGCAGGCGCTTCGCCGAGTTCAGCCGGCTCTACCACCTCGAGCACAGCGGCGCGAACGCGCGGGTCCTCGTCCAGCGCCACGGCCGCGGCGAGCGGGCCCGCTGGGTGGTCGTGAACGAGCCGATGGCCTCGCCCACCACCGAGGAGCTGGACCGGATCGCCGAGCTGCCCTACCTGCGCGAGGCCCACCCCTCCTACCGCGGCGCGCACATCGCCGCCCTCGAGCAGATCCGCTGGTCCATCCAGATCCTGCGCGGCTGCGCCGCCGGTTGCGCCTTCTGCTGCATCACCGAGCACCAGGGGCGCGACGTGGCGAGCCGCTCGGAGGCGAGCGTGCTCCGCGAGGTCGCCGCCCTGGCGCGGCAGGAGAGCTTCAGGGGGACGATCACCGATCTCGGCGGCGCGACCGCCAACATGTGGCGGATGGCGTGCACCAGCGAGGAGGCGCACGCGGTCTGCCGCCGCGCGAGCTGCGTCTACCCGAGCGTGTGCAGGTTCTTCGAGGTGGACCACGGACCGCTGGTGGACCTCTACGAGAAGGCGAGGCGGGTGAAGGGCGTGAAGCACCTCTTCGTCGGGTCCGGCGTCCGCTACGACCTCGCCCAGGCGGACGCAAGGAACGGCGACCGGTATCTGAAGTCGCTCGTCCAGAACCACGTGTCCGGGCAGCTCAAGGTCGCGCCCGAGCACGTCTGCGAACCGGTGCTGAAGGTGATGAAGAAGCCGGGCGTGGGGAGCTTCGAGCGCCTGCGCCGCGACTTCGCCCGCTACTCGAGGGAGGCCGGGAAGGAGCAGTACCTCGTCCCCTACTTCATCTCCTCGCACCCCGGCGCGACGCTGGAGCACGCCGTGGAGCTGATGGAGTACCTCCAGCGGAACCGCTGGCGGCCGCAGCAGGTGCAGGACTTCATGCCGACGCCCATGACGCTCGCGTCCGACATGTACTGGTCCGGCTACCACCCGATGACGGGCGAGCCGGTGCCCGTGGCGCGCGACCTCGACGAGAAGCGGATGCAGAAGGCGCTGCTGCGCTGGGGCGACCCGGCCAGCAGGCCGCTCGTCGAGCGGGCGCTGCGGCGCACCGGCCGGCTCGCCCCCGGCGAGTGGCTCGGGCCGGGTGGCCGTCCGCGGCGCCGCCGCCGGAGGGCGTGAACCGGCCGGCGCCCCGGCACGATATCGGCCGCCGCTGATCCCGGGATCGGCGGCGCTGTCCACTTTTCCGCGCCGGGAGCGAAAAATGGATCGTTGGCCGGATCGATCCTAGAGATCGCCTCGTGCCGAACGTGGTCGATCTCACCCTCGTCTCGCACGCGAGGCGTTCCCTCCTCACCATCCTCGACGGCCGCGGGCTGGGGTTCTTCCTGCAGGGCTCTTCCCGCGCGCCGCGCCTCGATCCGCGCCGCATCGCCTGGGTGGTCGAGGCGGCGCGCCGCCACGTGCCGGCCCGCGCGCGGCGCGATCCCAACGCGCTCTACCGCACCCGCCGGGTGCTGCGCCGGGAGCTGATCCGGCGGCTCGCCGACGCGATGCTGCAGGCGGGGCTCTAGCGATGATCGCCCTCCTCGCCGCGGCCATGGGGATCGGCGGCCCCGGCCGGCCGGAGCCGCCGGAGCCGTCCCCCGTCGTGGAGCCGCCGGCCGAGGTGGGCGAGCGCACGGACCGGCGCCGGCGCGGCTTCTACGCGTACCACGCCGACGCGTGGGGCGACCGCCTGGTCGGCTACGACGGGACCCGCCGCGAGTGCTGGGTCGAGCGGCTCGACCGACCCGTCGAGCTGGAGCGCGTCCGCGCCGCCTGACGCCGCTACGGCGCCGTCCAGACGCCGCCGATGCTCGCGCAAAAGCCGGCGTCGCTAGCTGTCAGGCTGGCGTCGTAGTACCGCTCCAGCATCGAGAGCGGGATGGCGAGGCCGGTGTCCGCGGGCGAGAGGTCGTAGGCGCAGGTGCCGGCGCGGTTCGCCGTCGCGCACGGCTGCGCTTCCGTCCACGTCCCGCCGGCGCACAGGGCGCCGACCTGCGTGGCGAGGTTCGCCAGCTCGTCCGGGGTGAGGCTCACCGCCGGCTGGACGTACGCATCCTGGCAGTGCGCCTGCGCCGGTCCGTCCGCGGCGACGTCGCAGCTCCCCACCAGCTGCTCGGGGGTGGGGGAGCTCTTCGAGTGGCTGCAGGCCAGGCCGGCCCAGAGCGGGAGCGCAGAGACGAGGACGCGCAGGGTGGACCGGTGCATGGCCCCCTCCGATAGCACGGGGCCGGACGGCGCGGTAGGGCGGCGGATCAGTCGCCCTTCCCCGCGCTCCTGGTCACGTAGCGGAGCCGGAGGTCGGTGAGGAGGTTGTCGAGGAACCTCTCCTCCTCCGGCGTCAGGTTCCCCTTGGTCTTCTCGCGGAGCATGGCGAGGATGTCGATGGTCTGGTGGGCGAGGAGCAGGTTCGGCGCCACCGCGGCGCCGCTCTCCGGGTGCGGCGCGTCCCCGAGGTGGATGAAGGCGGAGGAGCCGAGGGAGAGGACGAAGGTGTAGAAGTCGATCCCGCTCGCCTTCCTGTCGTTCTCGCCGGCCATGGCGGCCCTCCCGATCCGGAGACCGGATCTAGTCGAAGTCGAACCCGATCCGCTCGGAGGCGAAGCCCCGCTGGACCAGGAGCACGAGCTGCCCGGAGCGCCGGGCCCGGGCGGCCGCGCGCCGGAACTCCTCGAGCGTCGCCACCTCGGCGGAGTTCACCTCGCGGACCAGGTCCCCGGGCTGGATGCCCGCCTGCGCGGCGGGCGTGCGCGCCGCGACCTTGCGCACCACCAGCACGCCCTGCCCCTGGAGCCGCTCCTCGCCGAGGGTGATGCCGGTCCGCCGCTGCACCAGCGTCTCGACGCGCTGCGGCCCCATCTCCACCGCGATCACCTCGGCGGCGACGCGCTGCTTGCCCCGGACGCCGTCGAGCTTGGCGGTGGCGCCGATGCCGAGGTCGCGGACGCGGAAGCGGAACTCCTCGGCGGACCCGAGCGGGAACCCGTCTACCGCCTCGAGGACGTCGCCCTTGCGGACGCCGGCGCGCTCGGCGGGCGAGCCGGGGTCGACCGCGGTGACCGCCACCCCGCCCGAGGTCCCCTCGCGCGCGCCTTCGCGCGGCGGGAGGTCCTCCACCGAGAGGCCGAGGTAGCCCTCGCGCACCTCGCCGTGCTCGATGAGGTCCTCGGCGACGCGGCGGGCCCGGTCGATCGGGATGGCGAAGCCGATGCCGGCGCTCCGCTCGCCGATGATGGCGGTGTTGATGCCGACCAGGCGGCCGTCGATGTCGAGGAGCGGCCCGCCGGAGTTCCCGGGGTTGATGGAGGCGTCGGTCTGGACGAAGTCGAAGAGGGTGCGGTCGCCGGCCTTGAAGTTCCGGTGGACCGCGGAGACGACGCCGGTCGTGACCGTGTGGGAGAGGCCGAACGGGTTCCCGATGGCGATGACGGTCTCGCCGATGAGGAGGTCGTCGGAGCGCCCCACCGGGACGAAGGGCAGCTTCTCCTTGGCGTCGAGCTTCAGGACCGCCAGGTCCGACGAGGGGTCGGTGCCGACCACCTTGGCGATGAGCTCGCGGCCGTCGAGGAGCCCGACGCGGAAGCGGGCGCCGCGCTCCACCACGTGGTTGTTGGTGAGGACGTAGCCGTCCGGCGAGACGATCACGCCCGAGCCGAGCGAGGTGACGGCGTAACCCCGGCGGAAGCGCGGCTGCTCGAGGAACTCGCCGAAGAGGTAGTCGGCGATCGAGCCCCCGCGCGACGGGACGCGGATGCGGACCAGCTCCTCGGCGGAGACGTTCACCACCGCCCCGCGCACCTTCTCGACCGCGACCACCACCGGGGTGCGGCGGTTCCCGGTGGAGCGCTCGTCGGCGCGCGGCAGCGCCGAGCGCGCCGCGGCGGACGCGGCCGAGCCGAGCGCCAGGAGGGCGGCGAGCGCGGGGACCCTGCCCACGGCTCCCTACGGCTCGGCGTCGTCCTCGCCGTCCTCACCGGCGTCGGGCTCGGTGTGGCCGATCGAGGCCTCGACCGGCGCCGCCTGGTCGGCGAGATCGGGGAGCCCCTTCACGTGCTTCTCGTACTCCCGCTCATCCACCAGCCCCTTGCGCACGTAGCGGAGCGCGACGCGCTTGTCGACGAGCTTGTTCTCGAAGTCTGCCATGGCTCTCTTGGTCCTGGGGGTACCGCGGAGGCGGGAAAATAGGCTCGCCTTGCGGGGCCGTCAAGCGCGTGTTACCGCTGACGCCATGCCCGCTTCCGCCGCCGAGACGCGCGCCGGCCGGCTCGAGCGTCTGCGCGGCCTCTACGCCATCGTCGGAGGGGCGGATCCGGTCGCCCAGTCGCGGGCGGCGATCGCAGGGGGGGCGGCGGTCGTGCAGGTGCGGCTCAAGGACCGCCCCTCCGGGGAGATCCTGGAGATCGCCCGGCGCGTGATCGAGGTCGCCCGCGGCCGCGCCCTGGTCCTCGTGAACGACCGGGCCGACCTCGCCGCGCTCGCCGGCGCGGACGGCGTGCACGTGGGGGACGAGGACCTCCCACCCGCCGACGCCCGCCGCGTGGTCGGGCCGGACCGCCTGGTGGGGCGGACCGCCCGCACGCTCGAGGAGGCGAGGGCCGCCGTCGCCGGGGGGGCCGACCACGTCGGGTTCGGGCCAGTCCACGCCACCCGCACCAAGGCGCTCGCGGTCCCGCCCCGCGGCCTCGGGCCGTTGCGGGAGGTCTGCGGCGCACTGGGCGCGCCGGTGGTCGCCATCGGGGGCATCGATCTGGCCGGCATCGGCGCGGTGGCGGCCGCGGGCGCGGCCTGCGCCGCGGTGGTGGACGCGCTCTTCGGCGCCGGGGACGCCGAGGCGAACGCCCGCGCCCTCGCCGAGGCCTTCGCGGCGGGGAGGAACGCTCCGTGAACCGGCGCCCGCGCATCGGCCTCACCCTCGACCACGACGACGAGCGCCGGCGCTACGAGCTGAAGCGCGGCTACGTCGACGCCGTCCTGGCCGCGGGCGGGCTGCCCATCCTCCTGCCCCACGATCCAGGCGCCGCGGGTGCCTACCTCGCCCTCCTCGACGGCCTGGTCGTCACCGGCGGCGCGTTCGACGTTCCGCCAGAGCTGTACGGCGAGGCGCGGCGGCCGGTCTGCGGGCCCGTCAAGCCCGAGCGGACGGCCTTCGAGAAGGACCTCCTCGAGGCGGCGCTGGCCGCGGAGATGCCGGTGCTCGGGGTCTGCGGCGGGATGCAGCTGCTGAACGTGGTGCGCGGCGGGACGCTCTACCAGGACCTCGCCGCGGACGCCGGCATCCGCGGGCACGAGCAGCCCCCGCCCAAGGACGTCCCGCACCACGCGGTCGAGGTCGCGACCGGCACGGTGCTCGCGGCCCTGGTGGGGCCGGGGACGCTTCCGGTGAACTCGACGCACCACCAGGCGGTGCGCGAGGCGGGGCCGGGCGTCCTCGTCACCGCGCGAGCACCCGACGGCGCGGTGGAGGCCCTGGAGCTGCCCGATCTGCGCTTCGCCCTCGGCGTGCAGTGGCACCCCGAGGCCGTGCTCGTCCACGTGCCGCGCCACGCCGCGCTCTACCGGGGGCTGGTCGACGCGGCGCGGGACTTCAGGGGATGAGCGCGCGGCGGAGAGGGCCGCGGCCGGCGGCCCGCGTCCTCGTCGTCGCCGGCCTGGATCCGTCGGGTGGCGCCGGGCTCGTGGCCGACCTCGACGCGGTCCGCGCGGCGGGCGCGGACGCCTGGCTCGTGGCCGCCGCCCTCACCGCGCAGGGGCCGGGCGGCGCGCGCGGGTTCGAGGCCGCCACCGAGGGCTTCGTGCTCGACCAGATCGACGCGCTCGTCGAGGGGCGCGAGCGTGCCGGCGCGGTGAAGACCGGGATGATGGGCAGCGCGCTCAACGCGGCCGCCGTCGCCGCCCGGCTGGCGGAGCCGCCGCTGGCGCGGACGCCGCTGGTGGTGGACCCGGTGCTGGCCGCGTCGTCGGGCGCCTCGCTCTTCGACCCCGAGGGCGCGGCGGTCGGCGACGCCTTCGCGCCGCTGCTCTCCCGCTGCCGGGTGGCGACGCCCAACCTCCCCGAGCTCGCGGCCCTCACCGGCCTCGACGTCTCGACGGACGAGGGGGCCGTCCGCGCCGCCCGCGCGCTCCCGGCGCGCGCCGTCCTGGTGAAGGGCGGGCACCGGCGGGGCGCGCCGGAGGACCTGCTCGTCGAGGGCCGGCGGGTGACGCGCCTCGCGGGCCGCCGCCGGCCCGGCTCGGCCCGCGGCACCGGCTGCCGGCTCGCCTCCGCGCTGGCGGCCTTCCTGGCCCGGGGGATGGCGCTCGAGGAGGCGGCGCGCCGCGCCAAGCGGCTGGTGGAGCGCTACCTCGACGGCTGAGGGCGCGCGCGGAGGGCCACGGCCGCCCCCCGCGCCGAGACCGCCTTCACCGCCGTGCACACCGCCCCGGCGGCGGGAACGGACAGCTCCCCCTCGTCGGCGCGCACCAGCCGGGCGATGGCGGAATGGACCAGCGCCCGCGCGCCGCCGGTCTGCTCCACGGCCGGCAGGAGCACCAGCGCCAGGAGCCGCGCGATCTCGGCGTCGCCCTGCCGAGCGCAGTAGGCGTCCAGCTCCGCGTCGCGCCCGCGGAGGCGGGGGTGATCGGTGCCCGGCATGTCGGCCCTCCCGGCGGTTCGCTACCCGCCTGCCTCGCGCTTCATCTCGGCGAAGAACGTCGTGCTGCGGAAGAAGACGAGCGGCACGACGCCGGTCGGCCCCTGGCGTTGCTTCGCGATGATGAGCTCCACCTGCTGCGTGTCGCCGACGGCGGTGCCTGCCTGCGAGTCCTTGCTCTCCTCCTCGTTGCGGTGGAGGAAGAGCACCACGTCGGCGTCCTGCTCGATGGCGCCCGACTCGCGCAGGTCGGAGAGCATGGGGGGCTCTCCCTTGCGCTTCTCGACGCCACGGTTGAGCTGGGAGAGGGCCACCACCGGCACCTCCAGCTCCTTGGCGAGGGCCTTGAGGGAGCGGCTGATGGTGGCGATCTCCTGCTCGCGCGACTGCGCCGCCCGCTCGCTGGGCGCGTGCATGAGCTGCAGGTAGTC
>DATIWK010000068.1:0-9345 GCA_035519395.1 Anaeromyxobacteraceae bacterium
GCGCGCTCGGGTAGGGCACGGCTCGAGGCGTCGCGGCCGCGCGGTTTCTCGGCGCCCGCCCCGGGATCGGTTAGATTCCGGGCATGCCCGCGCGCCTGGGAGTCAACGTCGACCACGTCGCCACCCTCCGGCAGTCCCGCCGGACGCAGTACCCGGACCCGGTCGCCGCGGCGACGCTGGCGGAGCTGGCGGGCGCGGACCAGATCACCATCCACCTGCGCGAGGACCGCCGCCACATCCAGGAGCGCGATCTCCACATCATGCGCCGGACCGTCTCGACGCGGCTCAACCTCGAGATGGCCGCCACCCAGGAGATGGTGAAGATCGCCTACGACGTGAAGCCGGACCTGTGCACGCTCGTGCCGGAGCGCCGCGAGGAGCTGACCACCGAGGGCGGCCTGGACGTGGTGGGGGGGCGCGAGGCGGTCCGGCGCGTGGTGAAGACGCTGCGCGACGCCGAGATCGAGGTGTCGCTCTTCATCGACCCCGACCTCGACCAGGTGAAGGCGGCGCACCGCGCCGAGGCGCAGACCGTGGAGTTCCACACCGGCCGCTACTGCGACGCGCGCCTCGCCGCCGACCGGCGCCGCGAGCTGGCGCGGGTGGTGGACGCCTGCAAGGCCGCCGCGAAGCTGGGCCTCGGCGTGGCGGCGGGCCACGGGCTCAACTACCACAACGTGGGGCCCATCGCCGCCATCGCGGAGATCGAGGAGCTGAACATCGGCCACGCGATCGTCGGGCGGGCGGTGCTGGTGGGGATGGAGCGGGCGGTGCGGGAGATGAGGGAGACGATCCGGCTGGCGCGGCCGTGAGCCGCCCGCGAGCGGAGCGACCGTGATCCTCGGCTTCGGCATGGACGTGGTCGAGATCGCGCGGATCGAGCGGATCCTGGCAGGGCCGTCCGGGCGCGCGGACCGGTTCCTGGAGCGCTGCTTCACCGCCGCCGAGCGCGGCTACTGCGAGGCGCGCGTCGACCGCGCCGGCCGCTACGCCGCCCGGTTCGCGGCCAAGGAGGCCGCGGTGAAGGCGCTGGGCGCGCCCGCGGGCGTGCGCTGGACGGACCTCGAGGTGTCGCGCGCCGAGGGGGCGCCCACCGTCGCCCTGCGCGGTCCAGCCGCCGACGCGGCCGCCCGGCTCGGCGTCCGGCGGGTGCACCTCACCATCAGCCACGACGCGGGCATCGCCGCGGCGGCGGTCATCCTGGAGGGGAGCAGGCCATGAGGCTCGTCGGCGCGGCGGAGATGCGCGAGATCGACCGGATCGCCATCGACGCCTTCGGGATCCCGTCGCTCACCCTCATGGACCGCGCCGGCACCGCGGTCGCGGAGGCGGCGGCCGGGCTGGCCGGGCCGGCCGGCCGGTTCCTGGTGGTGTGCGGCGGCGGCAACAACGGCGGCGACGGCTACGTGGCGGCGCGGCTCCTGCGCGGCGCCGGGCGCGACGCGCGGGTCATCGCCCTGGTTCCCGCCGACGGCCTCACCGCCGACGCGCGGGCGGTCCGCGAGCAGGCGCAGCGCGCCGGCGTCCCCATCGACGACCAGGGCGAGCTGGTCGAGCTCGACGCGGGGGTCGGCGACGTGGTGGTGGACGCGATCTTCGGCACCGGGCTGTCGCGAGCGCCGGACGGGCCCTTCGCCGCGGCCATCGACCGGATCGAGGCGGCCCGGGTGGCGGGGGCGCGGGTGCTGGCGGTGGACGTCCCGTCCGGCCTCTCCGCCGACAGCGGGCGGCCGCTCGGTCCGTGCGTGCACGCGGACCGGACCGTCACCTTCGCGTTCCAGA
The DNA here is from genome assembly GCA_035519395.1 of Anaeromyxobacteraceae bacterium. GTDB lineage: Bacteria > Myxococcota > Myxococcia > Myxococcales > Anaeromyxobacteraceae > Anaeromyxobacter. The sequence continues at coordinate 1,783 of DATIWK010000068.1, forward strand.
AGCGCGGCCTGGTCCTCCATCCCGGGCCCTCCTGGGCGGGCGAGGTCGCGGTCGCCGACATCGGCATCCCGCCCGCGGCGGCGGCGCGGGTGCCGGTCGGCTGCGAGATCCTGGGCGAGCTGGAGGCGCGCATGCTGGTGCCGCCCCGCGCGCCCGACGCCCACAAGGGCGACGCGGGGCGGGTGCTGGTGGTGGCCGGCTCGCCGGGCAGGACCGGCGCGGCGCACCTCGCGCTCCTCGGCGCGCTCCGGGGCGGAGCCGGGCTGGTGACGCTGGCGGCCCGTCCGGAGGTGCTCCCCTACGCGCTGGCGGGGCGGCCGGAGGCGATGAGCGTCGCGCTCCCGGGGGGCGGCGCGCTCGGCCGGGGCGACCTGCAGCCCCTCCTCGCCGCTGCGGAGGGGGTGGACGCGGTCGTCGTCGGGCCCGGGATCCCGCGAGGCCCGGAGACGGCCGAGCTGCTCCGCGCCTTCCTCGACCGGGCGCGGCTGCCGGCGGTGATCGACGCCGACGCGCTCAACGCGTTCGCCGAGCAGCCGCGGCTCCTGGCCGGCCTGGAGGCGCCGGCGGTGCTCACGCCGCACCCCGGCGAGATGGCGCGGCTCACCGGCCGGTCCATCTCCGACGTCCAGCAGGACCGGATCGCGTTCGCGGCCGCCAAGGCGAAGGACTGGGGCGTCACCGTGGTGCTGAAGGGCGCCCGCACCGTCGTGGCGGATCCCTCGGGCCCGCCGTCGATCATCCCCACCGGCAACGCCGGCCTGGCGACGGGCGGGACCGGCGACGTCCTCGCCGGCCTGGTGGGGGCGCTCCTGGCGAGCCGGCTCCCGGCCCCCGCCGCGGCGAGGGCGGGCGCGTGGGTGCACGGGCGCGCCGGCGATCTCGCCGCGGAGCGCACGGGCCAGCGCGGGCTGGTCGCGAGCGACCTGGGAGAGGCGGTCGGCGCGGTGTGGGCGGCGTGGAAGCGGTGACGGGACGGTTCGCGGCGGCGTGGACGAGCCGCTCGGCGAAGGAGACCTTCCGGGCGGGCGCGCGGTTGGGGCGCCTCCTCGCGCCCGGCGACGTCGTGGCGCTCTCGGGCGAGCTGGGCGCCGGGAAGACGCAGCTCGTCCGCGGTGCCTGCCAGGGGGCGAAGGTCCCGCCGGGGGAGGTGTCGTCGCCGTCCTTCGCGATCGTCGCCACCTACCACGGGCGGCTCCCGGTTCACCACGCCGACCTGTACCGGATCGCCGACCACGACGAGCTGTACGCCACCGGCTTCTTCGACCTCGGGGACGGCGCGATGCTCGTCGAGTGGGCGGACCGGATCCCCGGCGCCATGCCGGCGGAGCGGCTCGACATCCGGCTCGCGCACGGCGTGCGGCCATCGGACCGCCGCGTGGAGATCGAGGGCTCCGGCGAGCGCCACGCGGCGCTGGCGCGGGCTTGGAGGGACGCGGTGAGGCGGAGCGCGCGCCGGAGGCGCTGACGCGGGGGCCCGCGCGACGCAGATCCTTTCCGCGGCCGGCGCGTTTACCATGGCCAAGGAGACCTCCATGCGCCCCACGCCCGCCGTCCTGGTGTTGCTCGCCTCCGTCGCCCCTGCGTCCGCGGCCGACGTCCCCTCGGCGTCCCGCATCGACGCCGTCACCGTGTACCGCTCCTCGGCGCGCGTGACGCGGCTCGCCGCCGTCCAGCTCGAGCCCGGGGACGGGCGCGTCCTCCTCTCCGGGCTCCCGGTCCAGCTCGACGACGACTCCATCCGCGTCACGGGGAAGGGGACGGCGCGCGCCAGGATCTTCGGCGTCACGGTCGAGGCGGTGACGCGGGCCGAGGCGGCCGACGCCTCCGCGCGCGCCGCCGAGCAGAAGATCGAGGCGCTTCAGGCCGAGGATCGCGGGCTCGAGGACCAGATCCGCATCGCGCAGGCGCGCGCCAAGTTCGTCGAGTCGCTCCGCTCCACCTACTCGGAGGAGCGCGCGAAGAACCTGGCGGTCCGCGGCGTGGCGGCGAGGGAATGGGCGGATCTCGCCGGCTACGTCCAGGGCGAGCTCGCGGCCGCGTCCGCCGCGCAGCGGAAGACCGAGGTGGCGCGCCGCGAGCTGGGGCGCCGCATCGAGGCGGCGCGCGCCGAGCTGGAGCGGCTCCGCGCCAAGCGCGGCGAGACCACCAAGACCATCGCCGTCGAGGTCTCGGTCGAGCAGGCCGGCGGGATCGAGCTGGCGGTGTCCTACGCGGTGCCCGCCGCGAGCTGGCAGCCGATCTGGGACGCGCGGCTCCTGCCCGATCAGGGCAAGGTGGAGCTGGCGCTGAAGGGGGCCGTCTCCCAGTCGTCCGGGGAGGACTGGAAGGACGTGCGGCTCTCGCTCTCGACCGCGGCGCCGTCGCGGGCCCTGGTCGTTCCGAAGCTCGAGCCCGTCTACCTCCAGAAGCTCGTGCCGCCGCCGGCGCCTCGCCCGCTCGACCTCCGGCGGGGAGGCGCGGCGCCAATGGCCGCCCCCGCCGCCGCGGAGGCGAAGCGAGCCAAGGTCGCCCAGGAGGAAGAGGCCCCGGTGGCGGCGATGGAGGCCCCCGAGGCGGAAGTGGAGCACGGGCTCCTCGCCGCCACCTACACCGCGCCGAGACGCGCCTCGGTGGACGGCTCGGGCCAGTCGCGTCGGGTGGACCTCGCGCGCTACCCGCTCGCGGCGCAGCTCTCGCGCACCGCCGCCCCGCGCGTTGACGCCGCCGCGTTCCTCACGGCCAAGGTGGTGAACGACACCGGCGTGCCGCTCCTCCCCGGCACGGCCGGCGTCTACGTCGGCGACGAGTTCGTGGGCCGCGCGCCCCTGGCCGCGACGCCGGTCGGCGGGGAGCTGGAGCTGGCGTTCGGCGCCGACGACCGGATCGAGGTGGAGCGGCGCGTGCTGGAGCGCCGCCACGAGACCGCCGGGCTCGTCTCCAAGGACGACGTGTGGCGCTACCGCGTCCGGATCGCCGTGAAGAACCGCTACGCCACGCCCGCGGCGGTGAAGCTCCTCGACCTCGTGCCGGTGAGCCGCGACGAGGCGATCAAGGTCGAGGTCCTCGCCGGCTCGACCGCGGCCACCCGGGAGGACCCCGAGCGTCCGGGCGTCAAGACGTGGGAGCTGGCGCTCGAGCCGCGCGCCGAGAAGGTCGTCGAGCTGCGCTACGAGGTCCGTTTCCCGCGGGGCTTCCCCATCCAGGGGCTCGAGTAGCCCCTCCCAGGAGCGCGTGCCGCAGGACGGCGACGCCGTCCTCGGTCGCGATGAAGCCGCCCTCGGGGACCTCCTGCCAGTCGGCCGCGCCGATGGGCTCGGAGGCGACGACCAGGGCGTGGCGCGGCCCGGCGTCCGCGGCGACGTGCAGGGTGCGGCCCCGGCGGCAGGCGGCGAGGATGCGCCCGTCCGAGACCAGGAAGTTGAGCGAGGACGGCTTCCCGCCGCGCCGGTCCGCGATGCGCTGCACGATGCGGGTGGTCCCGGCCAGCGCGCGGCGGACCTCGCTCACGGTCCCCCCGCCGTCGCGCGCCCGCTCCGGGAGCAGCGAGAGGAACAGGTAGAAGCAGCGCTCGCTGTCGGTGTCGCCGCGCACGAGCGGGCGGAGGCCTGGATCGATCTCGGCCTCGATGGCCTCGCGGACCCGCCGCACCGTCCGCCAGCGGGCCACGGTCCCGTTGTGCGCGAAGAGCCAGCGCCGCCAGGAGAAGGGATGGGTGTTGACCTCGGCGACCGGGCCCACGCTCGCGTCCCGGACGTGCGCGACGACGATCCGCGAGCGGGCCGCGTGCGCCGCCGCGACGAACGCCTCGTCCGAGTGCGCCGCCAGCGTGCCCCGCCGGAGGTGGACCCGGCCGCGGGCGTACCAGCCGATGCCCCAGCCGTGCGGATGGCGGTGGGACTGGAACCGGAGCGCGTTCTCGGCGCTGCAGAGGGGCTCGCAGCGGTCGAATCCGGGGTGGGCGTGCTGGCCGAAGAGGCGGCACATCGGGCGACCCTAAGAATGTAGCAGGCGCCGCGGCGCCGCACCACGCCGCACCCGGCCGGGCAGCGGCTACGCGCGGTGGCCGCTCTCCCCGCGGACGATCGCGCCGCCGACGAGGTGCGCGAGCCGGAGCGGCTCGGGGACGGCGCCCCGATCGGTGAGCCGCGCCAGCGCCTCGCCGGTCAGGGCGGGTTCGGCGCCGCGCACCTGGAAGAAGAACGGCCCCGCCCGGTGCACGGGGCCCGCGCGCCGGAGCAGCGCGAGGCGGCGCTCCGGCCGCGGCAGCCGCCGCACGGCGCGCTCGACCGCCGCCAGGTCGGGCGGCCGGCGCATCACCGCCACGCAGGGCCGCCCGAGCGCGGAGGCGAGCGCCTCCAGGTCCACCACGTTGAAGCCGCCGAGGGCGATGCCGTCGAGGAGCACCAGGTGGAGCTGGGGGAGGAACTTGCCGCCCCGCAGGAGGTCCACCAGGACGCCCGTCGCGTCCCAGCCGTCCTGGCGGACGGCACCCACCACCAGCCCCTCGAACCTCGTCCCGGCGCACACCACCCCCGCGACCCGCACGCGCCCGCGGCGGCCGCGCCGGAACGGCGCGTCGTCGAAGCCGATGGCACGCAGCGTCCGGCCGGGCGGGGGGAAGGGCACGCGTCAGAGCGTACACGAGACGGGCTCGCCGAACGGCATCGGCCGGTCGTGGGCGAGGTCGAACCACTCGACCCGCACCAGCCGGCCGCGCACCTCGAGCCTCGCCGCGGTGCGCGGGAGCGAGAAGCGGCGCGGACCGGCGCTGCCGGGGTTCACGAACAGGACGCCGTCCAGCAGCGCATGGCCGGGGCGGTGCGAGTGGCCGTGCACCACCAGCTGCGGCCGGTGCCGCCGGAGGAGCGCCGCGACGGCGCCGCGGGGACGCTCCCGCGGCCCGACGTCGTGGACGACCAGCGCCGCGAGCGCTTCCAGCTCGACGACGGCGAACTCGGGCAGCGCGTCGAAGGACGGCCCGAGGTCGTTGTTGCCGCGCACCGCGCGCACCGGCGCGACGTCCGCCAGGGCGTCCAGGACGGCGGGCTTCACCACGTCGCCGGCGTGGAGGACGAGCGCGACGCCGCGGAACAGCTCGCGCAGCTTGGGGTCGGCGAGGCCGTGGCTGTCCGAGACGAGGCCGACGAGCACGGCGGCGTCACCTGCAGTCCGCGGCCCCGCCGGGCGCCGCCTCGTGCACCACCCGCCCGCGCTTCACCACGGCGAGGGCGTGGTTCGTCGCCATGTGCCAGGCGAGGTGCTCGACCGAGCCGCAGCCCCACAGGACGAGGTCTGCCTCGGTCCCCGGCGCGAGGCGCCCCACGTCGTCGCGCCGCAGCGCCCGGGCACCGCCGGCCGTGAAGGCCACCAGCGCCTCCGCGGGGCTGAGGTGGAGCTTCAGGCAGGCGAGCGAGAGCGTGAGCCCCACGTTCTCGGTCATGGCGCTCCCGGGGTTGAGGTTGGTGGAGAGCGCCAGGGGCACGCCCGCCTGGAGCAGGCGCCGGGCCGGCGCGTAGCGGTCCGAGCCCAGGAACAGGGTCGAGACCGGGAGGAGCCCCGCCACCACGCCTCCCGCGGCCAGGGCGGCGATCCCGGTGTCGTCCACCTCCTCCAGGTGATCGGCGCTGCTGCACCCGGCCTCGGCGGCCAGCCGTGCGCCGCCGCCGGCGGTGAGCTGGTCGGCGTGGAGGCGGGGATGGAGCCCGCTCGCCCGCGCCGCCGCGAGCAGGGCGCGGCACTCCGGCAGGGTGAGCGCGCCCTCCTCGGCGAAGGCGTCGCAGAAGAGCGCCAGCCGCTCGCGCGCCACGCGCGGGACGAGCTGCTCGCGGACCTCGCGGAGGAACCCCTCGCGGTCCTCGGCGCGCTCGGGCGGCACGCCGTGGAGGAGGAGGGTGGGGACGATGGTCACCTCGGTCCAGAGGGCGTGCGCGAGCTCGTGCACGAGCCGGAGGAGCCGCAGCTCCTGGTCGGCGGCGAGGCCGTAGCCGCTCTTCACCTCGATGGTGGTGACGCCCTGGGCGAGGAGGCGCCGGGCGCGGACCACCGCGGCGTCGAAGAGCGACACGTCCGAGGCGGCCCCGGTGGCCCGCGTCGTCGCCGCGATCCCGCCGCCGGAGAGCGCGACGTCGAGGTAGCTCTTCCCCGCGCAGCGGAGCGCGAACTCGCCGGCGCGCTCCCCCGCGAACACGAGGTGGGTGTGCGAGTCCACCAGGCCGGGCGTCACCAGGCCGCCGCGGGCGTCGAGGGACCGCGCGCCGTCCAGCTCCACCGAACGGGCGAGATCCACGTCGCGTCCCACCCAGGAGACCCGCCGATCGTCGATCGCCACCGCGCCGCCGGGCAGGAGCCCGGCGTCCGACGGACCGCGGTCGCAGGTGGCGACGAGCCCGTTCCGGACGATCAGGGTCGCGCGGGGGCGCTGGGGCCGGGCGGGCATCGGGCCCAGGAGTAGTCGAACCGGAGCGGGAGGTCGAGGCGGCGCGCCGGGTGGCCGCTCGCCGCGGCGGTCGCGGGGGGGCCCCACCGGAGTCGGGGCCGGGCGGAGCCCCGTCCGTGCCCGGGGATCGTGGGCTTACGGGAGCGAGGCGTCGCGCCCATCGTGAATGCGGAGAGCGCGGGAGAGGCGCTCCCGGACGAGGGCGATATGAAGCGGATCCTGGCGGTGGTGGTCCTCCTCACGGCCGGCGCGGCGCGGCCGGACGCGGCGGTGATCGGTTACGCGCAGGGCGGCGACGCGCCGATGATCCCGTATCTGCGCGCCGTGGCGGCGCGGTCGGGGCTGGAGCTGCAGGAGCGGCGGCTGCTGAGCGACGCCGAGGTGATCGCGGCGGTCGCCCGGCGCGAGGTGGACGTGGCCATCGCGCCCGCGGAGCTGGCCATCGACGCCCGCGCCCGCGGCATGCCGGTGGTGCTGGTGGCCGGCGTCTCCGCGTCGCGCGCCCGCCTCCTGGCGCGCAAGGAGCTGGAGATCGACCGCGTCGCCGGCCTCGAGCACCGGCGCGTCGGCGTCCAGCGTGGCGGCGCGGAGGAGATGCTCCTCCTCTCCGAGCTGCGCGCGGCCTCGCTCTCCTGGTCCACCGAGCGGTCGGCCGACGTGCAGCTCGTCTACCTGCCCACCGCCGATCTCAACACGGCGCTCCGCTCCAGGTACGTGGACGCGATCGTGCAGCGCGAGCCGCTCGCGACGCGGGCGCTGCGCGACGGCGCGGTGGAGCTGCCCCGCACCACCCCGCCGCGGCTCGAGGCGCTGGTGACCTCGGAGCAGGTGTACGGCGAGCGGCGCCTGCTGGGCCGGATCGTCCGCTGCCTGGTGGACGGCGCCCGGCTGGTCGAGCACAGCAGCGCCTTCGAGCGGCTGCTCTGGGCGACGCCGCCGCCGTCGGAGCCGCTCCTGGTGGAGTCGCTGAGCAGCGCCTACGTGGACGACACCGCGCGCTGGATGCGCGAGTTCGGGGTCGGCGCGATCCCGGCGGCGGCGCCGGCGCGCGAGCTGGTCCGGCTCGACCTGCTGGCGGAGGTGGCGGGGCCGGCGCTGTAGCGCCCCCTCACCCCGGCCCTCTCCCCCCGCTTCGCGGGGGGAGAGGG
>DATIWK010000069.1:0-15401 GCA_035519395.1 Anaeromyxobacteraceae bacterium
TGCCGCGAACGCGGCGGCGGCGAACTCCTCCAGGGAGCGCGTCTCCCCGGTGGCGATCACGTAGTCGTCCGGCCGGTCCTGCTGGAGCATGCGCCACATGGCCTCGACGTACTCCGGCGCCCAGCCCCAGTCGCGCTTCACGCGCACGTTGCCGAGCCGCAGCCGCTCCTCGCTCCCGGCCGCGATCCGGCACGCCGCGGCCACGATCTTCCTCGTCACGAACCGCTCGGGCCGGAGCGGCGACTCGTGGTTGAAGAGGATCCCGCTGCACGCGAAGAGCCCGTATGCCTCGCGGTAGTTGGCGACCTCGAAATGCGCAGCGGCCTTGGCCACGGCGTACGGGCTGCGCGGCCGGAACGGCGTCTGCTCGTCCGCGGCATGGCCGCCGGTGTCGCCGAAGCACTCGCCGGAGCTGGCGTTGTAGAGCCGGATCTTCCGTTTCGTGAACCGGATCGCCTCGAGCAGGTTGAGCGTGGCGATGCTGATGCTCTCCATCGTCTCGACCGGCTGGTCGAACGACAGCCCGACGGAGCTCTGGCCCGAGAGGTTGTAGAGCTCGTCTGGTTCCACCTGCGCGAGGGCGGTCAGCGTGCTCCGGAAGTCGTTCGGCGCGACCGAGAGCGTCCTGACGCGCTCCCGGATGCCGAGCCGCGCCAGGTTCGAGAAGTTCGCCAGGTTGGCGTCACGCGAGGTTCCGTGGACCTCGTAGCCCTTGCCGAGCAGGAGCTCGGCGAGGTAGGCGCCGTCCTGGCCGGAGACCCCGATGATCAGCGCGCGCATCCCTCACCTCGGCCCGCACCCGTACCGCGTCGCCATCCCCCGCGCGTCGCGGCCCACCTGGTCGTTGCGGTTGAACAGCTGCGCGAACGTCCGGCATGCCTCGTCCACGCGCCCGAGATCCGCCAGCGCCACCCCGCGCGCCAGGAAGCGGACGGGCCGGTCCGGGTCCAGCCGGATCGCGGTGTCGATGTACTGGAGCCCGAGCGCCGGCTGCCCCTTGCGGATCATGATCTCGGCGAGCGTGTTGTAGGGATCGGCGCGCGACGGGTCGAGCTGGGTGGCCCGCAGGGCGTGCTGGTACGCGGCGTCGAGGTCGCCGAGGCGCAGGCGCGCCAGCGCCAGGTTGTTCGCCATCGACGCGTTCTGCGGGTTCTCCCGGACGCCCACCTCGAGCACGGAGGCCGCCTCCTGGTATCGGTGGGCGAGGATGTACGCCGCCCCCAGCTCGGTGAGCAGCGGCATCCGGTAGAACGCGTAGCGGTCCCTGGCCAGCTCCAGCGCGAGCTTGTACTCGCGGATCGCCCCCTCGATGTCGCCGCTGGTGCCGAGCGCGTAGCCGACGCCGTGGTGCGCCCGCGCGTGCAGCGGCGCCTTGGCGGCGACGTCGGACCAGAGCGAGAGTGGCGACTCCCACACCCCGGCGCGCACCCAGCTCGCGACGCCGAAGGCGGCGCAGAGCGCGGCGGCCACCCCGGCCGTCGCCCACCCCGCCCACCGGGACCGGAGCCGGGCGCCGAGCCGCTCGCCGCCGGCCGCCGCCGCCAGGAAGACGCCCCAGGACGCGAGGTAGACGCGGTGCTCCGCGATCGGGTCGAGCAGCGGGACGACGCTCGACGTCGGCGAGAGCACGAGGAAGAACCACGCCAGCCCGAACCCGGCGACCCGCGCGGCGGCCGGCCCCTCTCCTTCCTTGCGCCGCCCGCGCCAGGACAGCGCCACCGCAGCCGCCGCCACCAGGACCAGGACCGCGACAGCCCCGGGCAGCGCCGGGTCCGCCGGCGTGTATGTCGGCGGGAAGTCCCAGTCCGCGCTCTGCCCGGACGGCCAGACCAGGAGGCGCAGGTAGGTGGTGACCGCGCGGATCTCGGTGAGCGGGTAGCTCCACGAGATCCCGGTCGAGAACCCCGCCGTCCTGACACCGCGGAGCCCCCGGAGCGTCAGCGTCGCGAACCCGAGCGCCATGGCCACGAGCGGCGCGAGGGCCGCCGCGCGCCGCCCCCAGGGCGCCATCCGGCGCCGGCTCTCCGGGGACGGGACGATGGCGACGAGGAGCAGGTACGCCACCGGCGCCGTGACCACGATGGCCTTGGTGAGGAGCGCCACCGCGAAGGCGACGACGGCGCCGCCCCACGCCGCCGCCGCGCGCCCGCCGCGGAACCCCTGCTCCTCGGCGACGAGCAGGAGGACGAGCGTGGCGAGGTAGAGCGCGCTCGCCATCGACTCCGAGCGCTGGACGATGTAGGCGACCGCCTCGGACTGGAGCGGGTGGAGCGCGAACAGGGCCGCGACCGCGGCCGCGATCGCGTCGGGCCGAGCCGCGCCCGCCAGGCGGAGCACGCGCCGCCCGAGGGCGAACGCCAGCAGCACGGCCGCGACGTGGATCGCCAGGTTGGTCGCGTGGTACGGCCACGGCGTCAGGCGCGCGAAGTGGTAGTTGAGCGCGAAGGTGAGCGTCGTCACCGGACGCCCGGCCGTGAGCAGCTCCGCGTCGAACCCTCCCCAGAGGAAGTCGTCGAGGTTCTTCACCATCGGGTTCTGCGTGATGGAGAGACCGTCGTCGAACTGGAAGCTGCCGTCGAGGACGCGCGCGTAGGCGGCGACCGTCGCGAGGACCGCGAGGAGCACCGCGATGCGCGGCGCGGTGAGGCGGGGCATGGAGGGGAGCCTCGGCACGGCGCGATGCTACCACCGGCCGCAGCGCACCTAGACCTTCGGCTTGGCGCGCTCGCGGACTTCCTGCTTCTGCTTCGGGCGCGGCTGGCCCTTCGCCGCCGTGTTCACGAAGAGGAGCCCGTCGGCGTGGCCGGGGACGGCGCCCTTCACCAGGAGCGCGTTGCTCTCGGGCTCGACCCCGACGACCGTGAGGTTCTGCACGGTCACGTTGTCCACGCCGTAGTGGCCGGGGAGGTGCTTGCCCTTCCACACCTTGCCCGGCGTCTTGCGCTGTCCGATGGCGCCGGGGTGCCGGTGGTGCTCGTGCGACGTCGAGCTGTCGCGCGCCGCGCCCTTCATCTTCCAGCGCTTGACCACGCCCGTGAACCCGCGGCCCTTGGTGACGCCGGAGACGTCGATGCGCTGGTCCTTCTTGAAGACCTTGTCCACGGTGAGGACGTCGCCCGCCTTCAGCTCGCCGAGCGCCTTGGCGTCCTTCACCCGGATCTCCTGGAGGTGGCGGAAGATGGGGGTGCCGGCCTTCTTGAAGACGCCGACCTCCGCCTTCGACAGCCGGCCGGCGTGCTTCTCGTCCACCGGCCCGAAGCCGATCAGGAGGGCGTCGTAGCCGTCCTTGTCGGCCGTCTTGCGCCGGACGACCGTGCACGGCCCCGCCTCCAGGACCGTGACCGGGACGCAGTCACCGTCCTCGGTGAAGATCTGCGTCATCCCGACCTTCTTCGCCAGCAGCCCCGTCGCCATGTGTGACCTCGCATTGGTCCGCCGCGCGTCGTGGAGGCCGCGGAGGACGTGCCCGAGAAGTGGCGTCGTTTACGCGACCCCGGCCCCCTTGTCAAGGCGGCCGGGCGGGCCGACGGGGCCCGTCAGTGCTGCATCGCGCCTGCGGCGCTCGGCCGCCCCGCCGTCGCCGCGACCTCCGAGAGGAGCGCCTCGATGTCGAACGGCTTGGCGAGGTAGCCGTGCGCCCCGATGGCGGCGGCCTTCTGCGGGTTCCCGTCGGCCGAGATGACGACGATGGGGATCCGCGCGTCCGCCGGGCGCTCGCGCAGCGCGCGCGCGAACGTCAGGCCGTCCATCACCGGCATCATCAGGTCGAGCAGGATGATGCTGGGCTGCTGCTCGGTGATGCGGTCGAGCGCCTCGACGCCGTGGCGAGCGCGCGCGATGCGATAACCCTCGCCCTCGAGGATGTCGCAAACCGCGTCCAGGATGTCGGGGTCGTCGTCGACGACCAGGACGAGTGGAGAGCTCATCGGCCGGCGGCAGTATACGCCCGCGGCAGGGCGATCACGTAGCTCCCGTCCTCGACGGCGATCGTGCCTCCGAGCGCCGCGACGGCGCGGCGGGCCACGGAGAGGGCGAGCGAGCGTCCCCGCGGATCCGAGGCCGACCCCTTGCGCGGATCCTCCAGCGCGCCGGGCCCCGGCGGTGCACCGGTCACGCGGAGGCGAACGTGGTCTCCCTCCTCGCGCCCGTCCACCTTGACCACCGCCGAGTCGGCGGCGGCGGCGGCGAGGACCGATTCCAGCGTCCGCTCGAGCAGCATCCGGTCGGCGACGGCGGTGAGGCTGCCCGGGACGTCCACGGCGGCGCCGGGGGCGACCCCTCGCCCCAGCACCTCCGACAGCAGCTCCGGGAGCGGGAGCGACTCGAGCCGCATCGGGAGCCCGCCGGCGTCGAGCCGCTCGACGAGGAAGTGGTCCTCGACGAGCTGTCGAACGCGGATGAGCGCCCGCAGGGCCATCGCGGTGAGCTTCGCCCCGCGGGCGCCGCCCCTCTCCTCGGCGGGCATCCGGGCCAGCATCTCGGCGGTCCAGAGGGCGGTCGAGAGCGGATTGCGAACCTCATGGGCGATGTAGCCCAGGAAGGCGGCGTGCTGCTCCGCCTCGCTCTCGGTCGGGCTGATCTCGCTCTCCGTCGCCGCGTGTCGCGCCAAATCCGATGGCGTTTCCATGAACTCGCCGTCTCGAGCCGCGGCTTCTCCTTCGAATGCTCTCCCGAGGGTGGACAGGCTCGGGGCCGCTGACAACTGGGTGATAGCGCCCCGTTCGCGTAAGGCCAATGGAAACAATTACAGCCCAGAACGCCCTGTCTGGAGGCACTTCCACTCCGTGCCTGTCATGATTACAGGCTGCGGCTCATCAGGTCTCCGGGTCCCCGGCTCGAACCATCGGGAATCCCTCAAGGTAAGCAGGAAGTACCCTGTCGGCACATGCGTTGCTAGACCACATGGCGACTCCCTTGCGCCGCCAGGAGGCTCGATGATCCGCTCTTCCCCCACCACGACCAGCTCTCTCGAGATCTTCCTGGCCGAGATCAACCGCTTCCCGCTGCTGAGCGTCGAGGAGGAGCAGCAGCTCGCCCGCCGCTTCCGCAGCGAGGAGGACACGCGCGCCGCGCACCGGCTCGTGACGGCGAACCTGCGCTTCGTCGTGAAGGTCGCCTACGAGTACCGCTCCTACGGCTTCAGGATGGCCGACCTCATCCAGGAGGGGAACATCGGGCTCATGAAGGCGGTGCAGAAGTTCGACCCGGAGAAGGGCATCCGCCTCATCTCCTACGCGGTCTGGTGGATCCGCGCGTACATCCAGAACTACATCCTGCGCTCTTGGTCCCTGGTGAAGCTCGGGACCACGCAGGCGCAGCGCAAGCTCTTCTTCTCTCTGGCGCGGACGAAGCGCGAGCTCGACAAGGTGTCGCCCGAGCACGGCGCCGACTCCGACGCGGCGGACGCCTCCAAGATCGCCCGCAAGCTCCGCGTGAAGCCGGGCGAGGTCCGCGAGATGGAGCAGCGGATGGAGGGGCGCGACCTGTCGCTCGACGCGCCCATGGGCGAGGACGGCAGCACCTCCCACGTGGACTTCGTGGTCGCGCCGGACGCGGCGCAGGACGCCGAGATCTCCTCCGCGCAGGAGCAGCAGATCGTGTCCAGCCGCGTCGTCGCCGCGCTGGCGCGGCTCGATCCGCGCGAGCGGTTCATCGTCGAGCAGCGGGTGATGAGCGACCGGCCCATGACCCTCAAGGAGCTGGGCGAGCACTTCGGCTTCTCCCGCGAGCGCGCCCGGCAGCTCGAGATCCGGGCCAAGGACAAGCTCAAGCAGGAGCTGCACGCGCTCGCGACCGAGATCGACTGGCCCACCGACGGCACGCCGGTCGAGATCGACGACGCCGCGGCCGCCTGACCGGACGTCAGGGCGCGGCGACCGGCAGGGGGGCGGCCTGGCCCACGCCGGCCACGCGCACGAGGAGCGCGCCGGGGTCGTCGAGCGCCAGCTCGACCTGCCCGGTGCCGCGCAGCCGATCCACCAGCGCGCGCGCCCCGTCGCGACCGAGCCGGTCGACGCAGGCCGCGTCCACGAGCAGGTACTGGTAGCGGCGCGCACGCGCGAACCCGATCACCTCCTCGCCGGACGCCGTGGCGAGCCGCGCGCGCAGCGGGGCGAGGGCGGGATCCCAGGGCTCCGCCGCGAGATCGAGCCCCACCAGGAACTCGTCCCGGAAGCAGAGCGTGAGGACGCGCGTCCAGCGCGGCAGGACGGCCGCGACGTGCGCGTAGCCCGCCGCGTGCTGCATGTCGGACCACGCCGACCCCGGTGGCCAGGCCGTGTCCTGGAGCCAGAGCCGCGGGCCGACGTTGGTCGCGAAGGCGGCGACGACGAGCGCCGCTGCCGCGGCGAAGCGCGCGCGGCCCTCGCGGAGCCAGGCCGTGCACGCCCGGGCGCCCTCCGCGGCGAGGGCGGCGGCGGGGATCGCCAGGTACACCCAGAAGCGGTGGGGGAAGAGCTTCAGCGGCAGGGCGTTCCCCTCGATCCCGACGAGGGCGACGGCCGTCCACGCCACCAGCACGAGCGCCCAGGGGCGCAGCGTCGCGCGCGCGGACGGGCGCGCCGCCAGGATCGTCGCGGCGACGCCGGCGGCGGCGAGCGCCGCGGTCGCCCAGCCCAGCCCCGTGCCCTGGTCGATCTTGTCGAACCGGTTCGCGAGCACGACGTCCAGGAACCCGTAGACGAGGCCACCGGAGGTGTCCGCGCCGGCGCCGCCCCGGAACACGCCCGGCGTCGTCGCATAAGCCTGGAGCTGCGCGCGGGACAGCAATCCCCAGGTGGCGAGGCTCGCCGCGCCGGCGGCGGCGACCGCAGCGAGCGGCCGCCACGGCGCCGGCTCGCGCCGCGCACGGGACACGAGGCCCACCACCGCGGCGGCGAGCGCCAGCAGGAGGCCCGACGCGGCGGCGCTCGACGGCTGGACGACCGTCGAGGCCCAGACCAGCGCGGCCGTCAGCCAGAAGCCGGCGCTCCGCGCCCCGCCCGCGGCGCTCCCTCCGGCGAGCGCCCACGCGGCCGCCAGGAAGCAGGGGACGGCGAGCGTCTGCGCCCAGATGAAGTGGCTCATGTACGCCGGGCAGACGGCGAGCAGCGCCGCCGCGGCGAGCGCCGCCGCCGCGCTCCCGGACATCGCCTCGAAGGCGAAGAACGCCGCCAGGACGGAGATCCCGACGACCAGCGCGTTGAAGAACTTGAGGACGTCCTCGAGGTCGGGGTTCGCCTGGTGGAGGACGCCCATCAGCGCCGCATAGTACGGAGGGTACGGCTCGAGCACGATCGAGGCGCGCGCCTCGCCCGGGGGCTGGGCGGTCCTCCCGTGCAGGGCGACGTACCGCGCGGCGGCGGCGTGCTGCCAGGGATCGTCGTCCTCGAGCCACGGGTACCGAGTCGCCCCGTGATACATGGTCCCGGCGAGCGCGGCGGCCACGAGCGCCGCCCCGAGGGCGAACCCGCGGCGGCGCGGCGGCGGCGACGGCTCGGCGCGCGCCCCCCGGAAGAATCCTGCCGCCAGGATCGCAGCCGCCGCGCCGATCGCGGCGAGCAGCCGGACGTCGAGGGGCAGGTGCAGCGCGCGCAGCGCCAGGACCACGGCCGGAAACGCGGCCAGGCCGACCGGCAGCGCCAGCAGGAGCCGGTCCAGCCAGGGCAGGCGCGGGGCCGCCGAGACCGCGAGGAGCCCGGGGCCGCCCACGACGAGGAGGAAGGCTCCGAGCGCGAGCGCGTTCATGGAGTCGGTCCGACGCGCCCCAGGCCGGCGCCCGCCCGCGGGCGCCCGTCCCTCACGCCATCCCGTGCTTCTTCAGCCGGTAGCGGAGGGTGTCGCGCGAGACGCCCAGCAGGCGGGCGGCCTTCGACTGGTTGCCGCTCGCCCGCTCCATCGCCTCGGCGATGAGCTTGCGCTCGACGTCGTCGAGGACCAGCCCCTCCTCCGACATCGCCGGCACCAGCTTGTCCTGCTTCTTGGGCGGGGCCGCCTTGCGCAGCTCCGGGGTGAGGTGCTCGGGCCGGATCTCCTCCGCGCCGGCGTGGAGGATGAAGGCGCGCTCGATGACGTTGCGCAGCTCGCGGACGTTGCCCGGCCAGTGGTACGCCTTGAGCAGCTCCATCGCCGAGGGGGCCACGCCCTTCACGGTGCGGCGCATCTCCTGGTTGAAGCGGGCGATGAAGTGCGCGGTGAGGATGGGCACGTCCTCCAGGTGCTCGCGCAGGGCGGGCACCAGCACCCGCACCACGTTGAGCCGGAAGAACAGGTCGGCGCGGAACCGGCCCTCGGAGACGCGCTCCTCCAGGTTCGAGTTGGTGGCGGCGATGACGCGGACGTCGGCCCGCAGCTCCTGGACGCCGCCCACCCGGCGGAAGGTCTTGTTCTCGAGGAGGCGCAGGAGCTTGGCCTGGCCCCCGGGCGGCAGGTCGCCGATCTCGTCGAGCATCACCGAGCCGCCCTCGGCGCTCTCGAACAGGCCGCGCTTCTGGGTGTGCGCGTCGGTGAACGCGCCGCGCTCGTGTCCGAACAGCTCGCTCTCCAGCAGGTGCTCGGGGAGCGCCGCGCAGTTCACCTGGAGGAAGGGGCGCTCGGCGCGCCCGCTCTGGAAGTGGATGGCCCGCGCCACCACCTCCTTGCCCGAGCCGCTCTCGCCCTCGATGAGCACGGTGGTGGTGTCGCTCTGGGCCAGCCGGCCGATCATGCTGCGGACCTGCTCGACCATGGCCGAGCCGCCCACGATGGCCTCCAGCGCGGTCGCGTTCCGGCGCTCGGCGCCCAGCTCCGCGATCTGCCGGCGGGTGCGGGCCGTGGCGATGGCGCGCTCCACCGCCGCGTCGAGCGCCTGGAACGGGAACGGCTTCACCAGGAAGTCGATGGCCCCGTGCTTCATCGCCTCGACCGCCACGTCCACGGTGGAGTGGGCCGACATCATGAGGACGGTCAGCTCCGGGTGGAGCCCCAGCGAGCGCTGGAGCGTCTGCACCCCGTCGATGCCGGGGAGCTTCACGTCGAGCAGCATGATGTCCGGCGGGGTGGCGGAGACGATGTCCAGCGCCTGCTCGCCCGACTCGGCCGTCAGCACCTCGTAGCCATCGCGCTGGAGCCGCTCGGACACGGACCAGCGGATGAGCTTCTCGTCGTCGACGACGAGGATGCGGGCGGGGGCTTGGGTCATGCGGCGTGCTCCGCGGTCTGACCGGCTCCGGTCCCGACCTGCTGCAGGGTCACCGTGAATACCGTGCCGCCCCCGGGAGGGCAACGGTACCCGATGTGCCCCCCGTGCTCCGCCACGATGCGCGCCGAGATGGCGAGCCCCAGGCCGTTCCCCTGGCGCTTGGTGGTGAAGAAGGGCTTGAAGACCTGGGGGCGCACGTCGGGCGGGATGCCGGGGCCGGTGTCCTCCATCTCGACCAGCAGCGTCCCCTCGGCGGCGCGCGCCCTGACGGTGAGCGTGCCCCCCTCCCCGCCCATCGCCTGGCAGGCGTTCAGGCAGATGTTGAGGAAGACCTGCTCCAGCTGGTGGGGATCGGCGAGCACCGAGGGGAGGCCCGGCGGCACGTCGAGCTGCAGCGCGATGGCGCCGTCGTGGGACTGCTGCCGGATGAGGAAGAGCACCTTCTCCAGCGTGGCGTTCACGTCGGTGGAGCGCAGCCTCGCCTTGGGCGGCCGGGCGAAGCTGAGCAGGCTCTCCATGGTGTGGGTGAGCCGCTGCACCTGGTGGCGCATCTCGCCGATCACCTCGGACTGGTCGGGGTTGTGCGCCAGGTCCTCGGCGAGCAGCTCGAGCGCGCCGGAGAGGCCGGCGAGCGGGTTCTTGATCTCGTGGGCGAGCCCGGTGGCCACCTCGCCCACCGCCGCGAACCGGTCGGCGCGCACCATCCGCTCCCGGTAGAACGACTCCAGCTCCGCCTGGCTGCGCCGCAGCGCGGTGAGCGTCGCGTCGAACCCGCGCGCCGCGACGCCCAGCTCGTCGGTCCGGCCCTCGTCCGCGCGCACGGTCAGCTCGCCCGACTCGGCGCGGCGCATGGCCGCCACCAGCCGGCGGAGCGGCACCACCGCCTCGCGGCCGAGCAGCCAGTAGGCGATGGCGAGCAGGAACACCAGGGCGACGGCGGCCGACGCCGCCAGCGTCTTCGCGAGCTTCACCTGCGCCTCCAGCACCGGGGCGCGGGTGAACCGGATGTCGAGCCAGCCGTTCACGTGCGACTGCACGCCGTGGCAGCGCGCGCAGGCCTCGGCGTTGTGGATGGGCTCCAGGACCGCGAACTCGAGCGGGTTCCCGCCCGGCTCGGTGACCACGGTGGTGCGCATGTAGCGCTGCACCTCGGGCCAGGGCACCGTCCCGAGCAGCTCCGGGCTGGACGACACCGAGACGCGGCCGCTCGGCGCGATGAGGCTCACGGCGGCGAGGTCGCTCCGGTGCGCCACCAGCGTCTCCAGCAGGCCCGGGACCGCCTGCGGCTGCCCGGAGAGCATCACGTTCGACACGCCGCTCGCGACCATGGTCGCGAACAGCTGCGCGCGCTCCTGCCGTCCCTGCTCCATGTCGGCGCCGTAGAAGCGCGTCGCCCCGAGCACCATCGCCGCCAGGATCAGGGCGAAGAGGATGGCGGTGGGGAGCACGATCCGCGCCCTGAGGCTGGAGTCGAGCTTCGCGTAGATGCGTTGCAGGTGGTTCATCGAGGTGGCCCGGAGCCGCGCCCAGCCATCATTGCAAGGACCGATTCGCCGGGGAAGGCCCGGCCCCACGCCCGCGCGCGCCGCGGCGGCCGGAGGGCGCCTCGCGCGCCCGCTCGCTCGCCGCCGGGAGCCAGGGTCAGCCTGCCGCCCGCTCGCCGTCGCGCCGCTCGCCCCGGGCCTCGAGCTGCTCGACGGCCGCCCGCGCCGGCTCGGCCCGCGCGAACCGGGCGACCTCCTCCTCCACGATCCGCTCGGCGTGGGCGACCGCGACCGCGCGATCGGCGAACGCCGCCCGGACGACCTTCCGGAGGTCGTCCGCGTCGAACAGGAAGACGTCCTCGACGGCGCCGGCGCCCGGCGAGATGGCGCGCGGAACCGCGAGGTCCACCAGCACCAGCCGGCGGCGGCGGAAGCGCATGAGGCGCGCCACGCGTGCGGGCGCGAGGGCCTCGGGCGCGACGCCCGCGCCGACCACCACCACGTCCGCGCGGACCAGCTCGTCGGCGAGCGCGTCGAGGGCCGCCCCCCGGCCGCCGCTCGTGGCCGGGAGCGCCGGAGCGGGCTCCTCGAACACGGCCACCGTCGCGAGGCGATCCCGGGCCTGCTGCGCCGCGGCCCGGGCCTGCTCGCCACCGCCGACCACGGCGACGCGGCGCCCCCCGAGCGGACCGAGGACCTTCTCGGCCACGGCGACCACCGCGCCGCCGGACGACGTCCCCGCCTCGCCGAGCCCCGTTTCGCGCTGGACCCGCAGCGCCACCTGGAAGGCGCGGCGTGCGGCCGCCGTCAGCTCCCTCCCCGCGGCGCCGGCCTCGGTGGCGCGGGAGAGCGCGTCGTCCACCTGCGCGAGCATCCCCGCCGGCCCCGCCGGGTCGAGGCCCGACGTGACGCGCGCCAGCTGCCGGAACGCGTCCTCGCCGACGCGCTCGGACAGGCGCAGCTCGCGCCCGGTCCGCTGCGAGAGCGCCTGGCGGATGGCGACCACCGCCGCGGAGGGGCACCGCGACGCGGCGTAGATCTCGAGCCGCTGGCCGGGCGCGACGACCAGCACCTCGTCCACGCCGTCGAAGCGGGCGTGCGCCGAGAGCGCGGCCGCGAGCTCGTCGGTGGACCACGCCGGCGAATGCGCCTCGGCGTCCGCCGCCGTCGCCCTTTCCCGATCGAGTCCGACTGCGACGAGCAATGGCGCTCCTTCCGGGTGGTTCGATGTGCCACAGCAAACCGCGTGCCTCCGTCGGGTGGCGCCAGATTTCCCCGGAATAGCGGGTGATATGACGCAATCGTTGCGCGATTTGACCCGATGCCCGTTTCCAGGCGAAACGGCTGCACGGTCGTCTGGCGTGGGCTTCCCCCGGCGGGGACTTCCGGGTAGGCTGACCCATCAACGCCTGGGGGCTCGCCGAGCTGACGGGCTGGTTTCGAGTCAGGACGGGCACTTAGCGGCACCGGGCTTGCAGACGTGGGACCCGCGCCGGGTCCCCCTGACGCCCTTCCATGGACGGAGAGAACGAAGCCGTGCCCGAACGCCGCCCCGAGAGCCGCCTCGTCTCGCCGTTCTCTTCGTTCCGCGCGACCGTCATCGCCGCGCTCCTGACCGCTCCGCTCGCCGCGGGTGCACAGGCCACCAAGCTCACCGACGTCCCGCTCCCGCCGCCCCCGCCGGGGACGAAGAAGATAGAGGTCCCGCTTCCGCCGCCGCCCCCTGGCACCAAGCGCGTCGAGACCAAGCCCGCCGTGACGCCCGCTGCGGCGGCGCCGGCACAGCCGGCCACCGCCACGCTGAGCGCGCCGGGATCGGCACAGGCCGGCCCCCGCGGCATGGGGGTGAAGATCCCCTCCGCAGAGCGCTGCCTCAACTGCCACGCCGCGCTGACGCAGCGGCGCGTGCTCCACGCGGCGCTCGAGAAGCAGGACTGCATGTTCTGCCACCGGCCCGTCCCGGGCGTGAAGGGCAAGTGCCAGGCGAAGACGTCGTCGAAGTGGAGCCTCTCCCAGAACGAGCCGGACCTCTGCTACGGCTGCCACGCCCGCCTGGACCAGAAGAAGTCGGTCCACACCGCCGTCCGCCAGGGGAGCTGCCTCTCCTGCCACGTCGAGCACAGCTCCAACTACCCCGGCCTCATGAACGAGCCGCGCGAGAAGGTCTGCCTCGGCTGCCACGACGTCGAGCCGCTGCTCACCAAGGTGGTGAAGCACGCGCCCGTCGCGGAGGGGCTCTGCCTCGACTGCCACAACCCGCACGGCTCGGACCTGACCGCCTCGCTGCGCGGCCTGTCCGGCAGCCAGTTCTGCCTGCGCTGCCACGATGCGAAGGCCCCCACCGGCCGGAGCACGCCCGGCTCCGCCTATCGGATCGATCTCTCCCTGAAGCTCGTCCACCCGGCGATGAAGAAGACGGACTGCACCGGCTGCCACGACGGCGGCCACGGGTCGGACAACGTGAAGATGCTGAAGAAGGCGCCGCCCGACCTCTGCTACGGCTGCCACAAGCGCGTGGACACCGCCAAGTTCATGCACAGCGCGGTGGTGGTGGGCGACTGCTCGGTGTGCCACGCGGCCCACAGCTCCAACCAGCCCAAGCTGCTCACCAGGCCGACGCTCAACGAGACCTGCTTCATCTGCCACCAGGACGACGTGACGGGGCGCAAGGTGATCCACAAGCCCGTGGCCAAGTCCTGCGACGCCTGCCACGACGCGCACGGCGCGCCCTTCCGCAAGAACTTGAAGAAGGGGCCGGGGAAGCAGCAGTGCTACTCGTGCCACGAGCAGGTGATGGACGCCGGCAAGGTGAAGCACCCGGCGCTGGAGCGCTACGGCTGCAGCGCCTGCCACGACTCGCACGGCACCGGCTACGCCTTCCTCCTCCCGAAGAAGGTGAACGCCCTCTGCGCGGAGTGCCACCCCGGCCAGAAGGACGGGCTGCACGTCTCGCCCGTGGTCCGCACCGGCCACACGATCGGTGGCGCGGGGCTGCGCGATCCGCGGCGCAAGGGGCACGAGTTCTCGTGCGCGAGCTGCCACAACCCGCACGGCTCGGACTTCCCGATGCTCTTCTACTACGGCACGACGCCGATGGAGTCGTGCGACGCGTGCCACGGCGACAAGTCCGGCCAGCACCCCGAGTTGAAGAACATCATCAGCGAGTCGCGCCCCAGGTCGCTGCCCACCTCGGGCGCGGCCGGCGGCGCGGGCGCGGGCGGCACGGGCGGAGGCGGCGCGGGCGGAGGCGGCGCGGGTTCGGGCGGCCCGGCTCCGGGCGGCGGCGAAGGCGCGCCCGGCAGCGGTGGTCCGGCCCCCGGGGCTGGCGACGGTGCGCCGGCGCCCGGGAGCGGCGACGGGATCATCGAGGGAGGGGCTCTCGAAGGTCGAGGTCATTGAATGGTCTGCACCGCGGTCCTGCTCCTCGTCACCCTCGCCCCCAGCCCTCCCGAAGAAGTCGTCGCCCGCGTGGACGGCACCGCCATCACGGCCGCGGAGGTCGCCGCGCGCGCCGCGGGGCTCCGGAGCGCGGGCCAGTCCGCCGCGCCGCAGGACGTCCTGAAGACGCTGATCGACGACGCCCTGCTCGCGGAGGACGCCGAGCGGCGCGGCCTGGCGGCCACCCCGGAGGTGGCGGACCAGCTCCGGCGCACGCTCCGGCGGCTCGCGCGCGAGCGGCTCATCGAGAAGCGCACGGACGGCGCGGCGCTCGCCACCGACGAGGCGCTCCTCGAGATGTTCCACGCGACCCGCGACGAGGCGCGCGTGTTCCTCTTCGTGGCCGGCACGCGCGAGGAGGCCCAGACCGTGAAGGAACGGCTCGCCGGCGGCGCCGACTTCGCCGAGGAGGCGCGGCGCTCGCTCGACCCCCGTTCCTCCGCCAAGGGCGGGGACATGGGCGCGCTCACCCGGGTCGCCATGAAGCCGGAGATCGCGGAGCAGGCGTTCCGCGCGCCGCTCCGGACGCCGGTGGGCCCCTTCCAGATGGACCCCGGCTTCGCGGTCATCGAGGTCCGCTCCCGCTACGTCGCCGACGAGAAGGACTTCCCGGCCGCGAAGGAGGAGCTGCGGAAGTTCGCGGTGCCGCAGCTCGCCGCCGAGGCGAAGGCCCACTACGCGCAGCAGCTCCGGAAGCGCTGGCCCGCGACCGTGGACGATGCCTTCCTCGACCGCACCGGCACGGCAACCGTCCTGCCGCCCGGCGACATGGCCCACGTGGTGGCCCGCACCGGCGACGCGGAGATCCGCTACGGGGAGATCGTCCCCGACCTCGCTGCCCTCTCCGGCGGCTCCCGGAGCACGCACATGAGCGGGCCCTCGGTGAAGAAGGAGCTCGTCCAGCGCCGGATCGACGACCTGCTCTTCGAGCGCGAGGCGGTCGCGGCGGGGTTCGACAAGGACCCGGTGGTGCTCGCGCGCTTCGCCACCGAGCGCCGGCAGCTCCTCGCCGTGGCCGGGGCGCTCGACGCGCGCGCCCGGGCCGGCGAGCCGACCGAGGCCGAGATCGAGCAGGAGTACCGCGCGCACCCCGCCGACCACCTGCGCGCGGCCCGGCGCGAGTGCTGGCACCTCCTGGCGGCCTCCCGGGACGACGCGGAGGCGCTCCGCAAGAAGCTCGCGGCGGGCACGCCCCTCGATTCGCTCTCGCGCCAGGGCCGGGACGGCCGCATCGGCGAGATCTCCTTCGACAGGCTCGACGACTACGCCAAGCAGGAGCCGGCCCTGGCCGCCGCCCTCCGCACCGTTCCGGCGGACCAGCC
>DATIWK010000070.1:0-6379 GCA_035519395.1 Anaeromyxobacteraceae bacterium
GCTCCTCGCCCACCCGGGCGTGCTCGCGACGCCCCACGTCGCGGGCGTCACGGACGCCTCCTACCGCGGCATCGCCCACCGCCTCGCGGCGAACGCGCGGCGGGCGCCCGCCGGCGGCCCGTACGACAACTGCGTCAACGCCGGGGCGCTCCGGGGGCGCTGAGCCTCGGGCCCCGGTGGGTCGCCGGCTGGCCGGCGGCGCGCCTCGCCTTATGTACGAGCGCCATGCGCTTCGTCGCCGGCGTGGAGGCCTACGATCGCTCGGTGGGGCGGTACTCGCGGGAGGTCGCGCCGCGGTTCACGGCGTTCGCGGGCGTGAACGCCCTCCCGCACGGGCCCGTGCTGGACGTGGGGTGCGGGCCCGGGGCGCTCACCGCCTGGCTCGCCCAGCGGGTCGGGGCGACGGCGGTGTGCGCCGTGGATCCCACCGAGCACTTCGCCGACGCCTGCCGCGCGCGCGTCCCCGGGGCCGACGTCCGCGTCGCGACCGCCGAGGCGCTCCCGTTCCGCGAGGCGACCTTCCAGGCCGCCCTCGCGCAGCTGGTCCTCACCTTCGTCGCCGACGGCCCGCGCGCCGCCGCCGAGATGGCGCGCGTCGTCCGCCCCGGCGGCGTCGTCGCGGCGTGCAGCTTCGAGGCGGACGGCTTCGGCCCGGCCCGCCTGTTCTGGGAGGCCGCGCGCCGCTTCGATCCCGCCGCGCCGGACGACGCGCGGCTCCCCTATCGCCGCGAGGAGGAGCTCGTCGCGCTCCTCGCCGGCGCGGGGCTCCGCGACGTGCGGACGGGGCGCTTCGGGCTCGAGGTCGACTACGACGGGCTCGACGACCTCTGCGCGATGTTCGCGGCGGGGGTCGGCCCGACCGGCGCGTACTTCCAGAAGCAGCCCGAGGAGCGGCGCGCGGCGATCCGCGACGCCCTGCACGACCTGCTCGGCCGGCCGCGGGCGGGGTTCTCGCTGCCGGCGACGGTCATCGCGGCGTCGGGCCGGCGGGCCTGAGCGCGCCCGCGGCTCCTCGGGGGGCGAGCGCCAGGAACGTCAGAGCCCGACCTGCGACGAGTGGTACTTGAGGAACTCGTAGATGTACGCGGCCTGCTCCTCGTTCACGCCGGAGTTCGGGCGCCGGATCATCTTCTTCATGTAGCGCTTCCAGTCCTGCGCCGAGAACCGCGCGTTCACGGAGCGCGCGAGCGGGTGGCACTTCGCGCACTTCACCGAGAACGTCTCGTAGGCCTTCTGCATCTCCGGCGGGTACCGCGAGACGTCGATGGAGCCGGGCCCGTTGTCGCGCGGGTCGGGCTTGAAGTCGGGGCCGTAGTCGACGCCGACGAGGAGAGCTGCGAGCGCGCTGCCGACGAGGAAGAGTTTCACCGTGAGCCCCTGCCACGCGAGCGACGTGCGAGAGCTGCCGCACTGCGCAAATGGTGCCACACCGCGGCCGGGGTTTCACGTTCCCGGAGTACGTCCGTGGACCACAGCGTCGCCGTGCGGCGCGCGCCGGCCGCGTCCCGCCCTGCGCGCGCGCGCGCAGGCACCCGGAGTGAACGCCGATCCTCCCGGCCTACCGCGGCGCGGCCGCCGTGCTCCGCCTGACCACGAGCTCCGGCGCCACCAGCGCGCGCTCGTACGCGGGGCTCCGCCGCTCGAGCTGCGCCAGGAGGAGGCGCAGGCAGCGGCGCCCGACCTCGGCGAAGTCCTGGCGCACCGTGGTGAGGGGCGGCGTGAAGTACGCCGCCTCGGGGATGTCGTCGAAGCCCACCACGCTGAGGGTTCGCGGCGTCTCGCGCCCCACCTCGTGCAGGTACCGCAGGAGGCCGAGCGCCATCTGGTCGTTGGCCACGAAGACGGCGGTGGCGTCGGTCTCCACGAGCCGCTGCGCCGCCTCGTAGCCGGAGCGGGCGCTCCAGTCGCCCCGCAGGAGCGGCGGCACCGGGGCCCTGGCCCGCGAGAGCTCGGCGCGCCAGCCGGCCACGCGCTGCTCGGCCTCGAGCCAGTCCTCCGGGCCGGCCACGTGCCAGACCGTGCGGTGCCCGAGCTCGAGGAGGTGCCGGGTGGCGCTCGCGGCGCCGGCGTGCTGGTCCACCGCCGCCACCGGCACCGAGTCGTCGGGCCCGGCCTCGACCGCCACCACCGGGACCACCCGCGGCACGTGGCGGAGCGCGTCGACCGCGGCGCGCTGGGGAGCGACGACGACCACCCCGTCGACGCCCTGGCGGACGAGGCGCTCCACCGCCTCGACGACGGTGGAGCGGTTGAGCGCGCGAAGGCTGGCGATCGCCACCGCGTGCTCGGCGTCGTGGGCCGCCTGCTCGATGCCGAGCAGGGTGGAGGCGGGCCCGTAGAGCGTCGTGTCGAAGCTCACCACCCCGAGCGTCCGCGACCGGCCCGTGACGAGCGCCTGCGCGACCGGGTTGGGCCGGTAGTCGAGCTGCTGGATGGCGGCCAGCACGCGGTCGCGCGTGGAGCGCTTCACGTCGGGGCTGTCGTGCAGGACCCGCGAGACGGTCTGGTAGGAGACCCCGGCCAGCCGGGCCACGTCGGCCATCACGGCCCGGCGCTGCCCCAGCAGGCCCCGGCCCGTGCGCGGCGCTCGGCTCACGCGGCCCAAGGGACCTCCCGACCCGATCCGCGGGCGGCACCTCGCCGCCGCTTGACATCGCTTCTGTGAACGCTCACAGTCGGGACCGATTCTAGCGCAGATCGGGAGGCGTGGCTCCGCGCGAGGCGCCGGCGGGCCTCGACGCAGGGGGCCGCAGCCGCCGGGTGATGGCTTTCCCCGCCAGCGGGGGAGGAGGACGCCGTGGCGAGCGACGGTGAGCGGCTCCGCAGCCGCGCCGAGCTGATCCGGACCGGCCGGGCGGCCCTGGGCATCGAGCTCGGCTCCACCCGCATCAAGGCCGCGCTCGTCGCGCCCGACGGGTCGCCCTTGGCATCGGGCTCCCACGGCTGGGAGAGCCACCTGCAGGGCGGCGTCTGGACCTACGGGCTCGACGAGGTGTGGCGCGGGATCGCCGCCTGCTACAGGTCGCTCGTGGAGGACGTCCGCGCCCGCTACCAGGTGGCGCCGGCGCGCTTCGCGGCCATGGGCGTGAGCGGCATGATGCACGGCTACGTCGCGCTCGACGCCCAGGCGCGGCAGCTCGCCCCCTTCCGCACCTGGCGCAACAACATCACCGGCGAGGCCTGCCGCGAGCTGAGCCGCCTGCTCGACTTCAACATCCCCCAGCGGTGGAGCGTGGCGCACCTCTACCAGTCGATCCTGGAGGAGCAGGAGCACGTGGCGCGGGTCGCCCACCTCTTCACGCTCGCCGGCTACGTCCACTGGAAGCTCACGGGCGAGCGCCGGATCGGCGTGGGCGAGGCGTCCGGGATGTTCCCCGTCGATCCCGCCACCGGCGGCTGGGACGCCGCGCGGGCGGAGAAGGTCGACGCCCTCCTCGCGCCGCGCCGCCTCCCCTGGCGGCTGCGCGACGTCCTCCCGGGCGTGCTGCTCGCGGGCTCCCCCGCCGGCGAGCTCACGCCGGAGGGCGCGCGATTGCTCGATCCGTCGGGGCGGCTCGAGCCGGGTATCCCGCTCTGCCCGGCGGAGGGCGACGCCGGCACCGGCATGGTGGCCACGAACTGCGTCCGGCCGCGCACCGGGAACGTGTCCGCCGGGACCTCGGTCTTCGCCATGATCGTGCTCGAGCGGAGCCTCGCCAGCGTCCACGAGGAGATCGACATCGTGGCGACGCCGGACGGTCGCCCCGTGGCGATGGTGCACTGCAACAACGGGTCGGCCGACCTCGAAGCCTGGATGAGCCTCTTCGGCCAGGTGGGCCGGGCGCTCGGCGTCGAGACCCGCCCCGAGGACGTCTTCGCGCGCATCCTGCCGCTCGCCCTGCGCGGCGAGCCCGACGCGGGCGGCCTCCTCTCCGTCAACTACGTCTCCGGGGAGCACCAGACCGGCTTCACGGAGGGTCGGCCGCTCCTGGCGCGGTCGCCGGAGCACCCCTTCACGCTCGAGAACCTGGTGCGGGCCATGCTCTTCGCCTCGCTGTGCGCCCTGCGCAAGGGGATGGACGTGCTCACCGAGCAGGAGGGCGTGGTCGTCGACGAGATCCGGGGCCACGGCGGGTTCTTCAAGGAAGGCGACACCGGCCAGCGCATGATGGCGGCGGCCCTGGGCGTACCGGTGAGCCTGCCCGCCACCGCCGGCGAGGGCGGAGCCTGGGGGATGGCGCTCCTCGCCGCCTACCGGGTCCGGGAGGACCGCGCCCTGTCCCTGCCCGACTTCCTCGACGCCCGCATCTCCGCCAGCATCGGGACGCCCATCCGCCCCGATCCTCGCGACGCCGAGGGGTTCCGCGTCTTCTTCGCGCGGTATCTCCGCGGGCTCGCCGTCGAGGCGGAGGCCGTGAAGGCCCTGCGGTGATTCGCCCTCCCCGGCCGTCCCTCCGCCCGCGCTCGCCGCCGGCCCGACCCCCCGGCCGGGTCCTCCCGGCAGTCCTTGACCCGGCGAATGTGAACGTTCACAATCCGGGACGCGTCGCAGTCCCGGCGTGATCCATCGCGGGTGCCGCTGCGACCGAGGAGGCGGCCGTGACCGATCCCAAGACGCGGCCCGAGGTCTGGTTCCTCACCGGTAGCCAGCACCTCTACGGGGAGGCCACGCTGCGCCGCGTGGCCGAGGACGGGCGCGCGGTCGCCGCGCACCTCGACGGCTGCGGCCGGCTTCCGGTGCGCGTGGTCTGGCGGCCGACGCTCACCGGCTCCGACGAGATCCTGGCCGCGTGCCGCGAGGCGAACGCCTCCGACGCGTGCGTGGGCGTCGTCGCCTGGATGCACACGTTCTCCCCGGCGCGCATGTGGATCGCCGGCCTGACGCGCCTCGAGAAGCCGCTCGCCCACCTCCACACGCAGTTCAACCGCGAGCTGCCCTGGGCCACCATCGACATGGACTTCATGAACCTGAACCAGTCCGCCCACGGCGACCGGGAGTTCGGGTTCATCGCGGCCCGGCTCCGGCGCGAGCGGAAGATCGTGGTGGGGCACTGGCAGGACGAGGACGTGCTCGCCGCGCTCGACGGCTGGGCGCGGTCCGCGCTCGCCCTGGCCGAGTCGCGCGCGCTCCGGATCGCCCGCTTCGGCGGCATGAACATGCGCGACGTGGCGGTCACCGGCGGCGACCGGGTCGAGGCCCAGATCCGGCTCGGCTGGTCGGTGAACGGCTACGGGGTGGGCGACCTCGTGGGCCGCATCGCCGACGTCGGCGAGGCCGAGATCGACCGCACGATCGAGGAGTACCAGTCGCTCTACGACCTCGCCCCCGCCGTCCGGCGCGCCGGCGATCGGCACGCCCTCCTGCGCGACGCCGCCCGCCAGGAGATCGCCATCCGCGCCTTCCTGCGCGAGGGGCGCTTCGGCGCCTTCACCACCACCTTCGAGGACCTGCACGGCCTGAAGCAGCTGCCCGGGCTCGCCTGCCAGCGCCTCATGGCCGAGGGCTACGGCTTCGGCGCGGAGGGCGACTGGAAGACCGCCGGCCTCGTCCGGCTCATGAAGACGCTCTCGGCCGGGAGGACGGGAGGCGTCTCCTTCATGGAGGACTACACCTACGACCTCACCCGCGGCCGGGAGCTCGTCCTCGGCGCGCACATGCTCGAGGTCTGCCCCTCCATCGCCGCCGGCCGGCCCTCCCTCGAGGTGCACCCGCTGGGCATCGGCGGCAAGGCCGACCCGTGCCGGCTCGTGTTCGAGGCGGCGCCCGGCCCGGCCTCGGCCGCGACGCTCGTCGACATGGGTGGGCGCATGCGGCTCATCGTGGCGGAGCTCGACGTGGTGAAGGCGCCCGCGCCCATGCCGAGGCTGCCCGTGGCGCGCGCCGTGTGGGTGCCGCGGCCCGACTTCCGCCGCGGCTGCGAGGCCTGGATCCTCGCCGGCGGGGCCCACCACACGAGCTTCGGGCGCGCGGTGGCGGCGGGAGAGCTGGAGGACCTCGCCGCCATGGCCGGCCTGGAGTGCGTACGCATCGGGGCCGGCACGGACCTGCGCGCGCTCCGAAACGAGCTGCGCTGGAACGACGCGGCGTACCGGGCGCGCTGAGCGGCGCGCCGCCCCGACCTTCGAGAGGACGCATGCCATCGCGGTATCGGGACCTGCAGGAGCGAGCGCTCGAGGCGAACCGGGAGATCCCGCGGCGAGGCCTCGCCATCTACACCTTCGGCAACGCCTCGGCCTTCGACGCGGGGCTCGGCGCCCTCGCCATCAAGCCGAGCGGCGTCGCCTACGACGCGCTCCGGGCCGAGGACATGGTCGTCCTGGACCTCGAGGGCGGGGTGATCGAGGGCGAGCTGCGGCCTTCCTCCGACGCTCCCACGCACCTCGTTCTCTACCGCGCGTT
>DATIWK010000071.1:0-27629 GCA_035519395.1 Anaeromyxobacteraceae bacterium
ATCCCCTTAGGTAACTCCGCGCCAGCCGAAAGCAAATGGGCTCACACCCGCCCAGGCGCTCGGCTTCCTACCGGGGCCGGCCCTCCTCTACAGTGGCGCCATGCTCGGCCGGACCGCCCTGCTGATCGCCGCCGCGCTCGCGGGCTGCGCGGCGCCGCTGCAGGCGCGCTCCCCGGGAGGCGACGACGGCGCGCTGGGATCGCGCCTCGCCCGGCGGGCCGCCTCCCTCCTCGGGGAAGGGAGGGCGCCGTTCGTCGTCGGCGCGGAGCGGTTCAACCCCGACTGCACCGGGTTCGTCGAGGCGGTGTACCAGGCGGAGGGGATCCCGCTCCGCCTCCTGATGCAGCGGGCCGCGCCCGCGGAGCGGAGCGGCGTCGCCGCCGCCTGGCGGGCCTTCGAGGCCAACGGGCGCACCTTCGGCGCCGGCGTCCGGCCCCGGCCCGGGGACGCGGTCTTCTGGCGGTTCACCTACGACCGGAACGGCAACGGGCGGCTCGACGACGGGCTCACGCACATGGGGATCGTCGAGGTGGTGGACGGCGACGCGGTGACCTTCCTGCACCGCGGCGGCGGCGGCGTGGTCCGCGGCGTCATGGACCTGGCCCGGCCACAGCTGGCGCGCGAGGTGGACGGCCGTCCGGTCAACTCTGCACTCAGGGTCAAGGGGGCCGCCTGGGCGGGGGCGCCGGACCTCGCCGGCGCGCTCTTCGCAGGCTACGGACGGATCGAGCCCGCCCGCATCGGGGCGGTGCGGCCGCGGGCCGGGCGCGGGGAGCCTCGCTCCGCCGCGAGGTGAGCGGCGCGCGCGGCGCCCGCCGGGGCGGCCCCGGCTCCGCCGGCCCGCGCTACTCCAGGATGAACTTCCGCGGGTTCTCGGGGATGCCGTTCACGCGCACCTCGTAGTGCAGGTGCGGGCCGGTCGAGCGGCCGGTGTTGCCCACCGCGGCCACCTTGTCGCCCCGGCGGATGCGGTCGCCGAGGTGGACGAACACCTCGGAGAGGTGGCCGTAGCGCGTCTTCACGCCGTACCCGTGGTCGAGGACGAGCACCTTGCCGTAGCCGCCCTCGGTCCCCGCGAAGACCACCGTGCCGTCCGACGGCGAGTAGACCGGCTGCCCGTGCGGAGTGGCGATGTCGAGCCCCTGGTGCATGCGCCGCTCGGCGGTGTAGGGGTCGATGCGCGTGCCGAAGTCGGAGGTCACCCACCCGCGCGTCGGCCAGATGGACGGCGTCGAGGCGAGGAGCGAGCGCTGGTCGTCGAAGTACTCCTGCAGCTCGCGCAGGCTCTGCTCCTGGCGCGAAGCCTCGGTCTCCAGCGAGGAGAGCTTGCCCGGCAGCGCGGCCGGGTTCGACTCGGCCGCCGGCGCGGGGCCCGGGATGGCCGACTCGTCGCCGCCGTTGCCCACCGGGCCGATGGCGAGGTTCCGCTCCGGATCCTGGAGCTGCGTCACCGCCGTCCGGAGCTTCGCGTCGAACCGCTCCACGCGGTCGAGGGTGGCGGAGATGTGCGCGACCTTCTCCTGGACGAGCAGGATCTGCGACCGGAGCTGGGCGTTCTCCTCCTTGAGGACCGCGTTCTCCGAGGAGGAGCCGATGAGGGCGAAGTAGTGACCGATGGTGAGCAGGCCGAGGAGCGCCACCGCGCCGCCGCCGTACGCCAGGTTCCTGAGCCAGCGGCGCGGGACCCGGAACTTGCGCACGGCCGTCGAGTGGTCCGAGACCACGATGACCGTGAACACCTGGTCCTTGGGAGGCGCCGCCATTCCGTTCGAGTCCCCGGGAGCGGCCTTGAGCGCCAAACGCAGCGACGCGGGCGGCCGACGAGCACTGCGCCCACCCCTTCGACCCGGGACAGGCGAGCGTCCTGACGGGTATCAGGTCCGCAGATGTGCTGTCAAGAAAGGCGTTTAGGTCTTCTCGGCGACGCGGACGACGATGGCGGTGATGTTGTCGTCCCCGCCCCGGTCGTTGGCCAGCGCCACCAGGCGCTCGGGCGCCTCGGAGAGGGGGGCGGCCTCGACGATGCGGAGGATCTCGTCGTCCTCGACGAGGTTCGAGAGCCCGTCGCAGCAGACGACCAGCGCGTCGCCGGCCTCGACCTCGAGGCCCATGAGGTCCACCTGCACCTCGTGCTCGAACCCGACCGAGCGCGTGATGATGTTCCGGAACCGGCTGTGACGCGCCTCGTCGATGCTGATGGCCCCGGCCTTGAGCTGCTCGTTCACGAGCGAGTGGTCCTCGGAGACCTGGTAGATGCGCCCCGCACGGAGCAGGTAGCAGCGGCTGTCGCCCACGTGGGCCACGAACGCGGTCGGGCCGTCGACGAGGGCCGCGGTGACGGTGGTCCCCATCCCCGCCAGGTCGGGATCGGTCTGCGCGGTATCGAAGATGACCGCGCAGGCCTTCTCCACCGCCTCCCGCAGCACGTCGGGGAGCTTCGAGTCCTCGATCCCGGCGCCGGTCCCGAACGTCTCGGGAGCGCGCTCGCGCGCCGAGCGCACCTGCGACCGGATCGTCTCGACCGCCAGCCGCGAGGCGGTGCCGCCGCCGGCATGCCCACCCATGCCGTCCGCGACGACGAAGAGCGCGAGCTCCTCGTCGATGAGGAACGCATCCTCGTTGTGGTCGCGCTTCTGCCCGACGTCGGTGACGCCGCGCGCTGCGACCCTCAGGCCAGGCGGTGCCGCCACCCGCGGAGCGTAACCTCCCGGTCACCGGGGGGTCAACGCGCTCGCGCGCACCGGATGTCGAAAGATCGCCGTCCGCCCCGCGGTCACCCGCCCGCCGCCAGCTTCCGGGCAGCGGCACGTGGAGACGCCTTCCGCCGCCCCTCCTCGGGCGCTCCGCCGGACGCGGCGGGGCCCGGCTGCCGCCTGGCAGCGGAGTTCGCCTCCGGCCCGCGCAGCTCGGCCGCGGCCGCGATGAGGGCCCCGGCGTGCTCCAGGGCCGAGGCCGTCACGGTCTGCCCCGCCACCATGCGCGCCACCTCCTGGCGCCGCTCCTCGACGGTCGCGAGGGGAGTCACCGCGGTCTGGGTTCTCCCGGCGGCGAGCCTCTTCTCGACGCGGTGGTGGTGATCGGCGAAGGCGGCCACCTGGGGGAGGTGCGTCACGCAGAGGACCTGGCGCCCGCGCGCGACGGCCGAGAGGACGCGCCCCATTGCCTCCGCGACCGCCCCGCCGATCCCGGCATCGACCTCGTCGAAGACGTAGGTGTCCACCGGGTCCCTGCGCGCCAGTGTGCGCTTCACCGCCAGGAGGATGCGCGACAGCTCGCCGCCGGACGCGATCCGCGCCAGCGGGCGGGGCGGCTCACCCGGATTGGGAGCGATGAGGATCTCGGCGCCCTCCGCCCCGGCCGGCCCGAGCGTCCGGTCGCCCGCGGAAATGCCCGCGCCCGGCGGACGGAACGCGACCTCCAGGCGGCAGCGGCCCATGGCGAGACCGTCCAGCTCGCCGCGCACGGCCTCGCAGAACGTCCGCGCCCCCCGGGTGCGGGCCCGCGTGAGCACGGCGGCGAGCGCGCGCGCGTCCGCGGAGCGCGCCTCGATCTCCGCCGCCAGCGCCGCGAGCCGCTCGCCTCCGCCGGACACCCGCGCCAGCTCGGCCTCCATCTCGGCGCGGCGGGCGATGGCCGCCGCGAGGTCCCCGCCGTGCTTGCGCGCGATGGCGCGCAGGGCCTCCAGCCGCTCTTCCACGGCGTGCAGCCGCTCGGGATCTCCGCCAACCGCGTCGGCGTAGCGGGACAGCTCCCGCCCTGCCTCCTCGACCTCGACCGCCGCGGACCGCAGCAGGCCGAGCGGGACCTCCAGGCGCCGGTCGATGGCGGCTGCGTCCCCGAGCGTCCGGACCGCCTGGCCGACGCGCTCGGTCGCGCTGCCGTCCTCGGCGTAGACCAGCGCCTCGGCGACGCGAGCGGCCTCGCGGAGCTTCTCGGCGCCGGCGAGCACCCGGCGCTCCGCCTCGAGGGCCTCGTCCTCGCCCGGCCTGGGATCGACCGAGGAGAGCTCGCGCAGCTGGAAGGCGAGGTAGTCGGCGCGCCGGGCGCGCTCGCCCTCGTCCTGCGCGAGCGCGTCCCGCTCCCGGACGAGGGCGGCGAGGGCGGACCAGGCCCCGCCGTAGCGCGCCAGGGGGGAGTCGCCGCCCCCGTCCCCCCCGTCCCCCACGTCCGAAGTCGAGTCCAGGCCTCCGAACGCGTCCAGCAGGGCGAGGTGCGTCGCGGGATCGAGGAGCGACACGTGCTCGTGCTGGCCCGACACGTCGACGACGCCCTTCATCGCCGTCTCCAGGACGCCGATGGGGCACAGGGCGCCGTTCACGAAGGCGCGCCCCCGGCCGCCCCGCTGCGCCACGCGGCGGACGAGCAGCTCCGCGGCCTCGCCGGCGCACGGCTCCACCCTCGGGACCCCCGCGGCCTCGAGCCGCGCGAAGACGGGGTGGCGGGCCGGCAGCTCGAAGATGGCCTCGACCACGGCCTCCTCGGCCCCCTCGCGCAGGACGTCGGCGCTCATCCGTCCGCCGAGGACGAGGTGCAGCGCGTTCACCAGGATGGACTTGCCGGCGCCCGTCTCGCCGGTGAGGACGTTCAGGCCGGTGCCGAAGAGGACCTCGACCTGGTCGACGATGGCGAATCCGGAGATGCGCAGCGTCGTGAGCATGCCGCCATCATCCTCCGGCACCCTGACACTGCGCAAATTTTCAGTGGTACACCCGTGCAGGTAGTCGGACTCGGGCTCGCCCTGGATGCGCCCGGACCGCTGCCCGCTCCCGTGCGGCGGCGCCTCGCGGTGCGACTACCGCTCGCCCCAGCGCAGCTTGGCCCGGAGGATGCCGAAGAAGTCGATGTGCGGGTTCCGGACGAGCAGCACGCGGTTGTGCGACTGCATCACCTGGACACGGTCGCCGCGCTCGAGGGGCAGACCGGTCTGGCCGTCGAGGGTGAGGTACACCTCGGTGTCGTTCATGAGGACGATGTCGATGCGTTCGTCGTCCGACACCACCAGCGGCCGCTGCGTGAGGGTGTGCGGGCAGATGGGCGCGATGATCACGCCGCGCATGGTGGGGTAGACGATGGGCCCGTTGGCGGCGAGCGCGTACGCCGTCGAGCCGGTGGGCGTCGCGACGATGACGCCGTCGGCCTTGTAGGTGGTCACGTAGTCGCCCGAGCAGCGGGTGTCGAGCTCCGCCATCCGCGAGAGCGCGCTCTTGGCGATGACGACGTCGTTCAGCACCTCCTCGTCGATGGCGCGCCCGGACTGGCCGCCGCGGTGGACGTGCACGCGCAGCTTCATCCGCTCCGAGACCGTCGCCTTGCCCTCCAGGACCTGCTCGAGCATGCCGTAGAGCTCGCTCTGCGGCACCTCGGTCATGAAGCCGAGGCTCCCCATGTTCACGCCGAGGATGGGCACCGGGCGGCCGGCGAGCACCCCGGCGGCGTGGATGAGCGTCCCGTCGCCGCCGAGCACCACCACCACGTCGGCCGTCTTCCCGACGTCGCGCTCCTCGGTGACCACCTCGATGTTCTTGTTCTCGAGGAACTGCTTCACGTACAGCGCCGTCTCGGACGCCTCTGCCGACGACACCTTGTGGAGGATCCCGACGCGTTTCGGCACGGGGCAGGGATGGGCGTCCATGCCGGGCATTATATAAGGCCATCCCATGGACCTCTTCGATCACGCCTCCGAGAAGGACGACTCGGGCAAGCCGCTCGCCGAGCGGATGCGCCCCCGTCGCCTCGAGGACTTCGTGGGACAGGAGCACGTGCTCGGTCCGGGCACCGCCCTGCGCCGCGCCATCGAGGCGGACCAGGTGCCGTCGCTCATCTTCTGGGGCCCGCCCGGCACCGGGAAGACCACGCTGGCGCGCATCCTCGCCGGCACCACCGGGGCCGAGTACGTCGCCTTCAGCGCGGTGCTCGGCGGCGTGAAGGAGATCCGCGAGATCGTCCAGGCGGCGCGCGAGCGCCGCAGGATGACCCGCAAGCGCACGCTCCTCTTCGTGGACGAGATCCACCGCTTCACCAAGGCGCAGCAGGACGCCTTCCTCCCGCACGTGGAGGACGGGACGGTGACGCTGGTGGGCGCGACCACCGAGAACCCGTCCTTCGAGGTCATCGCCGCGCTCCTCTCCCGCTGCCGGGTGGTGACCCTGCGCGCCCTCACCGAGGAGGAGGTCCAGGCGCTGCTCGACCGCGCGGTGGCGGCCCCGCACGGGCTGGCGGGCGCCGTCACCCTGGCCGCGGACGCGCGCGAGGCGCTCGGGCGCTATGCGTTCGGCGACGCGCGGCGCGCGCTCAACGCGCTCGAGGTGGCCGCCGGGGCGGTGAGGCTCGGGGGCCGGACCGAGGTGACGCGCCAGGACGCGGAGGAGGCGCTGCAGCAGCGCACCATCCTCTACGACAAGGACGGCGAGCAGCACTACGACGTCGTCTCCGCCTTCATCAAGTCGATGCGCGGGTCGGACCCGGACGCCGCCGTCTACTACCTGGTGCGGATGCTGGAGGGCGGCGAGGACCCGCGCTTCGTCGTTCGCCGGATGGTGATCTTCGCGAGCGAGGACGTGGGCAACGCCGATCCCCAGGCCCTGCAAGTGGCGGTGGCGGCGCTGCACGCGGTCGAGCTGGTGGGCCTGCCCGAGGGCGTCCTCCCCATGAGCCAGGCCGCCATCTACCTCGCGCTCGCGCCCAAGTCGAACACCGCCATCGCCGCCTACGGCAACGCGCGGCGGCTCGTCACCGAGCGCGGCGCGCTGCCCGTCCCGATGAAGCTCCGCAACGCGCCCACCAAGCTGATGCAGGGGCTGGGCTACGGCGGCGGCTACCGCTACCCGCACAACTTCGAGGGACACTACGTCGCCGAGGAGTACCTGCCCGACGCGCTCCGCGGCGAGCGCATCGTGGCGCTGTCGGAGAGCGGGCTGGAGAAGGCGCTGGGGGAGCGGTGGCGGGCGCTGAGGGAGAAGATGGAGCGGAAGTGATCTGCACGGGCCGCTCGACGGCGGCCTGACCGCGACCCTGACCGCGACCCTGACCGCGACCACGACCGCGACCGCGGGTGCGCGAGCGTCAGGGGGGCTCCGCGACGGTGTCGAGCCGCCCGTCCGCGGCGAGGCTCGCCGGCGTCACGAGGACGAGGTCTCGCGGCACCCGACCCCAGCGCGCCCGGATGGCGGCCTCCAGGCCGGCGAGGTGCAGGTCGCCGAGCCGCTCGCGCTTGCCCAGCGAGACCCCCGCACCGCGCTCGTAGGCCTTCACCACCAGCTCCGAGCAGTAGATCCGGTCGTCGCCCCAGCCGAAGCACGGGTCGTACGGCCGGCCGAGGAGCGCCTTCGCCTCGG
Source organism: Anaeromyxobacteraceae bacterium (assembly GCA_035519395.1). Taxonomy (GTDB): domain Bacteria; phylum Myxococcota; class Myxococcia; order Myxococcales; family Anaeromyxobacteraceae; genus Anaeromyxobacter. The sequence goes on from DATIWK010000071.1 coordinate 7,335, forward strand.
CCACCGCGCGCGTTCGGGCGGCGTCGGGGATCCCGCGCGGCCGCAGCACGAGGACGCGGCCGCCGGCGCGGCGGCGGAACGCGGCCCAGGGCGTCCGCGAGACCTTGCCGATGGCCTCGATGACGTACGCGCCGTCCGGCGCCACCTCGACGAGGCCGACGTGGGACCAGGGGCTCCCGGTCGCGAGCTGGATGGCCGTCGATTGCGTCGAGCGCGTGTCGCCGAAGACGAGGTCGCCGCTGCGGAAACCGGCCGCAGGCGGTGGCCGAGCGGACACGCCCAGCGCGAGGGCGGCGAGACACGCGATCGCGGGGTTGAAGAGCATGGCGGGCACCTCCCGTGCTCCTGATCACGGAGAGCAAGATCGGTGCCCGCACACGCTCGGTTGGACCGTGACCGCGAGCGCGACGGCGACCCCGACCTCGACGGCGAACCCGACCTCGACCGCGACCGCGGTCGCGACCGCACTCTCGATCGAGACCGCGTCCCCGAGCGTCGCTCAGCAGCTCCTGAGGCGGGGCTGCTGCGCGGCGCCACCGCTCGCGGGAAGCGTCCCGACGAGATCGGCTTCCATGTTTCGCTGCGCGTCGGGCGCCAGCGAGGCGCGCGCCGCCGACTCCGTGCGCGTTTCACTCTAGGAGAATACCACTTGGAGTGTGTGCCGTTCTCGCTTGACGCGTTCCGGCGAGAAGCCGCGCCGCCGCGCGCGCTCCCTTCGCGAAGGCCTCTCTCGCAGCGTGCGCGCGCCGTCCTGAGCCTCCGCGCGGCGTCCCGGGGAGGGAAGAGGACCCCTCCCCGAGATCGCGTCATTGGCTTGCTGCGTGCGTCATGCGAGGGGTCGAAAACGCGTGAGACACTCCGCGTATGACCAATGCACGCGAGCTCTCCTCCCGCCTCGCCGACCTGCTCGCCAGGGAGCATGGCGCCATGGCCGACTTTCTCGTCGCCCTCGCCGACTTCGATCGCCGCCAGCTCTGGACCGAGCTCGGACATGCCTCACTCTTCGCCTTTCTCGTCCGGGAGCTGGGGCTCTCGGCGGGCGCCGCCCAGTTCCGCAAGACCGCCGCCGTCCTCCTCCAGGAGTACCCCGAGGTGGAGGTGCCGCTCCGCGACGGAAGGCTCTGCATCTCCACCGTCTTCGAGTTGGCCAAGGTGATGACGCCCCAGAACCGGGCCGAGGTGCTGCCCAGGTTCTTCCACCGGTCCCGCCGCGAGGCCATGGCGGTGGCCGCGGAGATCCGGCCCGCCGAGGCAGCGCCGCACCGGGATGTGGTCACGCCAGTCCGCCCCGTCCGGGTGCGTCCAGGCGAGGGAGCGCAGCCGGCGCTCGCGATGGACCCACTTCTACCAGTAGAAACGCTCGCCGCCTCGGCGCCGGTGAGCGAGCCAGCGCAGCATCGCGCCCCTGACCAGCGGGACGAGGCCGTGCCGCTCACGGCCGACCTGAGCCGCCTCCACGTGACCGTCTCCCGGCTCTTCCTCCGGAAGCTCGACGCCGCGCGGGATGCTCTGTCCCACTCCCGGCCGGGCGCGAGCGTGGAGGACATCCTCGAGGCCGGGCTCGACCTCCTCCTCGCGCGGAGCGCGAAGCGGAAAGGGCTCGTCGAGACGCCCCGGAAGACGCCGCCGACCTCGAAGGGCGACGCCATCCCGGCGCACGTGAAGCGAGCCGTGATGCTCCGCGACGGCGGGTGCTGCCAGTGGAAGCTGCGCGGTGGCGGGATCTGCGGCTCCACCCGCCGGATCGAGCTCGACCACGTGGAGGAGAAGGCACGGGGCGGCCCGCCGACGGTCGAGAACGTGCGACTGCTGTGCAGGTTTCACAATCAGTTGAAGGCTCGGCTCGTCTTCGGCGATCCTGGATGGACCGGTTCGCGCGGAAGGAGCGGCGGCGTGACGGCGAGCGGCCGCCGGAGGGGCCGCCCCAGGCTCCCGCTCCACCGTGACGAGATGCCGTCCGGCCAGCGCGGCTCGCGACCTTCGGTTACCCTCGCCCGATGCTCCTCTACCTCCACGGCTTCGCCTCCGGCCCGGGCTCCAACAAGGCCCGCCACCTCGCCCGGCAGTTCGCCGGGATCGGCGTGCCGCTCGAGGTGCCGGACCTCACGCCCGGCGCCGTCGGCTTCGAGCGCTCGACGCCCTCGTCGATGCGCGCGGTCGCCGAGGCGGCGCTCGCCCGCGGGAAGCCGCCGCACGCGATCATCGGCTCGTCGCTGGGCGGTTACCTCGCGGCGGTCATCGCGTCGGCGGATCCGTCCGTCGAGCGGCTCGTCCTGCTCGCCCCGGCCTTCCGGCTGTTCGAGCGCTGGAGCGCGCGGCTCTCGCCTGCCGAGCTCCGCGACTGGCGGGCCAACGGGCTCGAGACGATGCACCACGCCTCGAACCGGATGCGGCGCATCGGCTGGCCGTTCTTCGAGGACGCGCGCCGCTGGCCGGCGTTCCCCGAGGTGCGCGCCCCGGCGCTCTGCATCGCCGGACGGCGCGACGAGACGGTGCCGCTCGCCGACGTGGAGGCGTTCGTGGAGCGGACGCCGTCGGCGCGGCTCCTCGTCGTCGAGGACGGGCACGAGCTGGCCGGATCGCTCGACCTGATCTTCGACGAGGCGCGCGCGTTCCTGCGGCCGCATACCGACCCGCCTCGACCACACGCGGGGTGACACCGCCGATCGCGCGTCGTAGTATCTCGGCCGGAGGGAGCCGCGATGAGGAGAGCGACGACGGCAGCGTGGGGGCTCGCGCTGCTGGCAGGGTGCACGTACTACCCTGGCGCGTATCGCCCAGATTACTTCAACCCGGCTGCTGCCCGTCCGGAGGAGAAGCTCGAGGGCCGGGCGCTGGTGCGGATGGCGGACGCGGACGTCGCGTACGTCTACTCCGGGCGCCCTGCGAGCATGGTCGGCCGGGCCACGGAGCTCGCGCTTCCACTGGGCGTAGTGGTGCGCGAGGCCGCGATGCGCGCATTCGGGGCGCGCTTCGCCGGCGGTGCCGTCGTGACGAGCGACACCGCGGCATGCGAAGGGTACCGCGCGATCGTCACACCTAAGGTGAACGCGTTCCGGTACGAATACGGTGCGGGCGTCTTCTTCTTCCACCCGGACGCCGAGCTCGCGCTCTCGATCCAGGTCGTGGTCCTTGACGAGCGCGGCGCGCTGGCGTTCGAGAAGACCTACGACTCCGGCGTGGTCCGGGTGAAGGGACGCTTGCCGTTCGTCGTGCCGGCCCAGGAGGTGAACGAGGCCACCCACCGCACGGCACAGGACCTGATGCAGCGTGCCGCGTCCGACCTCGCCGAGCACCTTGGCGGCCGGTGGGAGACCGCTCCGGCTGCGGCTCGTGCGGCGACGGGCACCTAGTCGTGCTGCAGGCGCGCGATGGTCCCGCCGTAGCCGACCGCGTACAGCTCACCGCAGCCGTCCTCGCCGAAGGAGACCACCCCGGTGAACGGAGGCAGGAGGAGCGCGTCCGTCACCGCGCCGTCCACCACCCGGAAGCTCCGCATGATGCCGCTCTGGGAGTCGCCGTAGAAGTAGCGCCCCTCCGCGGCCAGGTCGGGCATGGCGACGCCCCGGTAGACGTTGCCGCCCGTGACGGCCTGGCCGACGGTGTGGTCGTAGTCGAGGACGGGCAGCGCCAGCCCGGCGGTGTCGCACCCCGAGGGCGGGCTGTAGCAGGCCGTCCCCTCCATCACGTTCCAGCCCCAGTTGGTCCCGGGCGGCGGTGCCTCGCCCGCCGCGGGGGCCGCCTTGAAGTCGATCTCCTCCCGGGCGCCCTGGCCGACGTCGCCGATGTACAGGTCACCGGTCCGGCGATCGAAGGCGTAGCGCCAGGCGTTGCGGAGGCCGTAGTCGTAGACGGCGTTGCCGAACGGGTTTCCGGGCGCGGGGGCGCCGGGGTCCGCCGGGTCGAGGCGCAGGAGCTTCCCGAGGAGGGCGGTCGTGCTCTGGCCCGAGCCGAGCGGATCGCCGCCACCGCCGCCGTCGCCGACGCTGGCGTAGAGGAAGCCGTCCGGACCGAAGGCCAGGAGCCCGCCGTTGTGGTTCGCGTAGGCGTGGTGCGGGATGGTGGCCAGGATCACCTCGCTCCCGGGATCCGCCGAGTCGCCCGCGGGCGAGGGCGCGGTGAACTCCGAGATCCGGACGTCCCCCGCGAGATCGGTGTAGTTCACGTACAGCTTGCCGTTCTCCGCGAAGGCCGGGTGGAACGCGAGCGAGAGGAGCCCTCGCTCGCCGCAGCACGACACCAGGGCGTGCAGATCGAGGTACGGAGCGGCGAGGAGCACGCCGTCCTTCACCAGCCGGATCCGGCCCGCCTGCTCCACCACGAAGAGCCGGGCCGTCTCGCCCGGCGGCGACGTCACGTGCACCGGCGCCGACAGCCCCGCGCTCACCACCGCCTGGAAGTGCGCGGCGGTCCCGGCGGCCCGGGCCAGGGCGGCGCACGCCGGCGCGGCCTCGCACCCGGCCGCGGGCGAGCAGACCTCCCCCGCGGCGCAGAGCGCGAACGAGGGGACGTGCGAGATCGCGCCGGTGGCCGGGTCGCACCGGTCCACGGTGCAGGCGATCCCATCGTCCACCTCCGCCGGGACGTGGGTGACGACCCCGGTGAGCGGGTCGCACGCGTCGATGGTGCACGGGTTCCCGTCGTCGGCCGCCGGCGCGTGGGTGACGATCCCGGTGGCCGGGTCGCAGGCGTCGACGGTGCACGGGTCGCCGTCGTCCGCGCTGGCCGGGCAAGGCGGGGCCGCTGTGCCCGATGGGGAGCAGGCGGCGAGCCACAGCAGACCCGCGGCCAGCGGCGCGAGACCTGGGAGCTCGGGGCTGCGCCTGCGCATGCCCCGTCGTGTCTAGCGGGCCCCGGGCGCCGCCACCCGTGCACCACGGGGGGCGCCGCCCGATGCGAGGTGGGACGGCGGACTACCCCGCCACCGCGGACGGCTCCTGTCCCTCGTCCGGCTCCACGTCGGTGCGGTACTTCCGGAGCACCCGCTTGAAGTTGGAGCGGTCCATCCCGGCCTTGCGCGCCGCCGCCGAGATGTTGTTGTCGCAGGCCCGCATCAGCGCCTCGACGTAGCTCTTCTCGAACCGCCGCAGCGCCTGCTCCTTCGCCGCCGCGTACGAGAGCGACAGCCAGGCGGCGTCGTCGCCCGCGGCGGGGGCGTCGCGGACGAGCGGCGCGGTGCGGCCCGTCACGGCCGGAGGGAGATCGACGGGGGTGATGGAGTCGCCGCGGCACAGCACCACGGCGCGCTCCACCGCGTTCTCCAGCTCGCGCACGTTCCCGGGCCAGCGGTAGCCGCAGAGGAGCTCGATCGCCTCCGGCGCGAGGGTGCGGACCTTCTTGGCCAGCCGCTCCGCGTACCGGCGCAGGAAGTGATGGGCGAGGAGCGGGATGTCCTCCACGCGGTCGCGCAGCGCCGGCAGCGGCACGTTGATGACGTTGAGGCGGTAGAAGAGGTCCTCGCGGAACTTGCCCGCCTTCACGAGCTTGGGCAGGTCGCGGTGCGTCGCGGCGATGACCCGCACGTCCACCCGCACCGAGTCGGCCGAGCCGACCCGCTTGATCTCGCCCTCCTGCAGGACGCGGAGGAGGCGGACCTGGGTGGAGAGCGGGATGTCGCCGATCTCGTCGAGGAAGATCGTGCCGCCGTCCGCGGCGTCGAAGAGGCCCTTCTGGTCGCGCTGCGCCCCGGTGAAGGCGCCCTTCACGTGGCCGAACAGCTCGGACTCGAGCAAGGTCTCGGTGAGGGCGCCGCAGTTGAGCGCCACGAACGGATGGCTCCTGCGCGGGCTGCGGGCGTGGAGGGCGCGGGCCACCAGCTCCTTGCCGGTGCCCGACTCCCCGGTCACGAGCACGGTGGTGGAGCTGTAGGCGACCGCCTCGATCATCCGCGTGACCTCGCGGATGGCCGGAGAGTTCCCGACCAGCCCGTCGCCGGGCACTCCCTCCCGCTCGCGCAGCTGCGTCTCGAGCTGCCGGTTGCGGTCGAAGAGCATCTTGCGCTCGGCCGCCTTGGCGACCGACCGCGCCACCATCTCCACGTCCTCGAAGGGCTTCGTCAGGTAGTCGTAGGCGCCCGCCTTGATGGCGGCGAGGGCGGTCTCCACCGTGGCGTGGCCGGTCATCATGATGACCTCCACCTCCGGCCGCCGGTGCTTGACCGCGGAGAGCAGCTCCAGGCCGGAGAGCTGCGGCATCTTGATGTCGAGGAGGGCGACGTCGAAGTCCTCCTGCGCCAGCCGCTGCGTCGCGGCGATGGGCGAGTCGAGCGCCACCACCTGGTGGCCCTTCCGGCCCAGCAGGGCCTCGATGGCCTTCAGGACCGAGGGCTCGTCGTCGACGACGAGGACCCGGGCTTGCTTCGTGACGGTGTCAACCATGGCGGTGCTCTCCCCTCTTCACTTCTGCGGCGCGGCCGGGAGCTCCACGACGAAGCAGGCTCCCCGGTCCGTGGTGGGCTCGACGCGGATGATCCCGCCGTGCTCCTCGGCGATCTGGTAGCAGATGGAGAGGCCCAGGCCCGTGCCCTGCCCCTCCGGCTTGGTGGTGAAGAACGGCTCGAAGATGTGCTTGGCGATCTCCGGCTGGATGCCCGGGCCGGTGTCGGTGACCGAGAGGCGCACGCGGCCCGGCCCGGCGGATCCGGTGGAGACCGTGACCTTGCCCCGCTCGCCCATCGCCTGGAGGGCGTTCACGACCAGGTTCACGAGGATCTGCTGGAGCTGGTTGGCGTTGGCCAGCGCGGCGGCGGGCCGGTAGTCGCGGACGATCTCGAACCGCCCGTCCTTGAACCGCGAGGAGAGCAGGAAGAGCGCGTCGTCCGCCGCCTCGCCGAGGTCCACCAGGCACTTCTCCTCGTGGCGGGGCCGGCGCGAGAAGCGCAGCAGCGACTCCACGATCCGCTTGGCGCGGTTGGCGGCGTCCTGGATGAGCCGGAGGCTCTCCTGGTCCTCGGCGGACCGTTCGTCGCGGCTCATGAGCTGGGCGAAGGCCAGGATCCCGCCCAGCGGGTTGTTGATCTCGTGCGCGACGCCGCCGGCGAGCTGGCCCACCGCGGACATCTTCTCCGCGTGGAAGAGGCGCCGCTGCACCTCGCGCTCGTCGGTCACGTCCTTGAACACCACCACCATCCCGCTCTCCTCCGCCTCGCCCAGGGGGAAGGAGCGCACCAGCCAGGTCCGGTCGCCGAAGGTCGCCTCGCGCTCGGCGCCGGCGCTCGGCATGACGCAGCGAGACGGGCAGGGGATGACGCCGTAGGCGTGGTCGGTGCAGCGCAGCGACGCGAGCATGTTCACGGGCACGCCGGCGGCCCGCGCGAAGGCCGCGTTGGCGCGCACCACCTCGCAGCCGCCCTGCCGCATGATGGCGAGCGGGTCGCCGATGGCGTCGAAGGTGGCCCGCCACTCCTGCGCGGCGCGGATGAGCGCCTCGCTGCGCTGGATCAGCTTGCCGTCGAGGTCGCGGTTGAGCCGCTCCAGCTCCTCGTTGCGGACCTGGAGGAGCCCCTGGAGGCGGTGGTTCTCCTCCACCATCCAGTACTGGTCGATCGCGCTCTGGATGGTGATGAGGAGGTGGCCGTCGTCCCACGGCTTCCAGATGAACCGGAAGATCTCCGACTGGTTCACCGCCTCCTCGATGGCGGTCGAGTCGGCCTGCCCGGTGAGCAGCACGCGCTGGATTTGCGGCCAGCGGTCCTTCACGATGCGCAGGAACTCGACGCCGCTCATCCCGGGCATCCGGTAGTCGGAGACCACCACCTGCACGGGTTCCCGCGTGAGCACGTCGAGCGCCGACTCGGCATCCGGCGCGTCCACGATCCGGCAGCGCGCCCGGCGCAGGACCCGCCGGAGCGCGCGCCGGACGTGCTCGTCGTCATCGACGATGAGGAGCGTCGATTCGGCGGGCGAGTCCCGGCGGGGCGAGCCTTCGGTGGCGACCTGAGTGTCCATGGCCGTGTTTACGCGGTGAAATGCATCGGCCGGTCCGGCGCTGTGTCCGCGCGGGCCCCGTATTTCCGGGGCCTTGGGCAACTGCGGACCCGGGTCCAAACCGTCCCCGGGGTCATGTTACACCCGGTGGGGCGGCGAAGTCCCGGCGCGATCGCGCATGGCCCGGAACCCCGCTTCGACCCGGCGAGCCTGCCCTGGACTACTCCGGGTCGGGACCGTGCTCCGCTCGTCGCGGTCCGAGGACTCTGGGTCGGGTCCGAGGTCCGAGAATGACTCTGGGTCGGGGCTACGGCTTCGCCTCGTACCGGTAGCTCTGCGCCTGGTAGAGGCAGATGGTGTTCCGGCCCGCCGACTTGGCGCGGTACATCGCCTCGTCGGCGAAGCGGAGCAGCAGCTCGGCCGTGGTGATGTCCTTCGACGGGTAGAACGCGATGCCGATGGACGCCGTGACGCGAACCTCGCCCCCGTCCGGCGCGCGGTTCGCCTTCGCGGCGAGGGCCCGCCACACGCGCTCCGCCACCGCGAGCGCGCCGGCGAGGTGGGTCTTGGGCAGGATGACCGCGAACTCCTCGCCGCCGTACCGCGCGCAGATGTCGGGGTCGCGCAGCGAGGCACGGATCTCGGCCGCGGTCTCGTGGAGGACCGCGTCGCCGGTGGGGTGCCCCCAGCGGTCGTTCACCAGCTTGAAGTGATCCAGGTCGATCATCATGAGCGAGACCGGGTCGGAGTAGCGCTGCGCGCGGTGGAACTCCTCCTGGAGCCGCTCGTCGAAGAACCGGCGGTTGCGCAGGCCGGTGAGGGCGTCGGTGAGCGACTGCTCCTGGAGCTGCTTCTTCTGCGCCTGGAGCGTGCGGTGCGCGTCGCGGAGCTCGTCCTGGAGGTGCTTGATGCGGAGCATCGCCGCCGCGCGCGCCAGGATCTCGGCCTCGGCGAACGGCTTGGCGAGGTAGTCGTCGGCGCCGATCTTGAGCCCGGCCACCTTCGAGTCGAGGTCGGACTTGGCGGAGAGGATGATGACGGGGACGAACTGCTCCACGGGGCGCGCCTTGATGATGCGCAGCACCTCGAGGCCGTCCATGTCGGGGAGGACCTTGTCGAGCAGGACGAGGTCCGGCGCCCCGGTCTTCACCTTCTTGATGGCGTCGCCGCCGTTCGCCGCCGAGAGGACCTCGTACCCGTCGCGGTCGAGCACCTGGACGAGCCACTCGAGCTGTGACCTCGAGTCGTCCACGACCAGGATGCGCGCCCGCTTCGACATGCCCCACCAGAGTACCGGACGGGAACGGTCGGGCCCATCCGCGCGAACGTGGGACGCGATTGCCCCACGCCCCTGTTTCCACACACAACGTGGGCCTTCCGGACGGCCCGGTCGGGCCGTACGTTCGCCTCCTGATGGGAAGGGCGAGCCTGGCCGAGCAGGGGCGGATCCTGGGGGAGGTGCTCGCGCGCATGCGGGCGGCCGCGCCAGAGGGCGTGGCGGTCTTCGACCTCGACTCGACGGTGATGGACAACAAGCCGCGCCAGGCACGGATCCTCGCCGACTACGGCCGGGCGGCGGGCGTGCCCGCGCTCGAGGGATCGCGGCCCGAGCACTGGAGGGGCTGGGACCTCGCGGATGCCATGCGCGCGGCGGGCCTGGACGAGCGCGGTATCGCGATCCACCTCGCGCCCTTCCGCGCGTTCTGGATGGAGCGGTTCTTCACGAGCGCGTACTGCCGGCTCGACGTGCCCGCCGCCGGCGCCCCGGCGTACGTCCGGGAGGTGGTGCTCGCCGGTGGCCGCGTCGCCTACGTGACGGGCCGCCCGGCGGAGATGCGCGAGGGGACGCTCGACGCGTTCCGCCGCGCCGAGCTGCCCCTCCCCGACGAGCGCCGCGTCTTCCTGCTCATGAAGCCGTCGGCGGACGTGAGCGACGACGCCTGGAAAGCGGCGGCGCGCGCCGAGGTGGAGGCGATCGGCCCCCCGGTGGCCGCCTTCGACAACGAGCCGGCGCACGTGAACGCGTACGCCGAGGCCTGGCCTCGGGCGTACGCGGTCCACGTGGACACGGACCACAGCGCCAGGCCCATCGAGGTGCTCGAGCGGATCCCGTCCATCGCGGACTTCAGGAGGTAGGGCGGCGGAGGGTCGCGGTCGAGGTCGGAAGCGCTCGGCTTCACCGGCGGAGCAGCAGGAGCCCCGCCGCGGCGCCGCCCAGCACCAGCCAGGTCGAGTTGACGCGGAACCGGGCGAGGAGGACCGCGCTCGCCACGGCGAGCGCCGCCGCCGTCCAGCCGGTGAGCGCCGCGCGCGCGAGCTGGAGCGTCACCGCCGCCATGAGCGCCAGCGAGGCGACGTTCACGCCGTCGAGGAACGCGCCGGCCGCCGCGCTCCGGCGGATGCGGGGCACGAGCGGTCCGCTCGCGGCGACGAACACGAAGGCGGGCAGGAAGATGCCGAGCGTCGCCGCTGCGGCCCCGGGGAAGCCGCGGAGCAGGTAGCCGACGAAGGTCGCGGTGGTGAAGAGCGGCCCCGGCGTCACCTGTCCCACCGCCACCGCGTCGAGCAGCTGCCCCTCGGAGAGCCAGCCGCGCCGCTCCACCAGCTCGGTGCGCAGGAACGCGAGGAGCACGTAGCCGCTCCCGAAGAGGACCGAGCCGATCTTCGCGAAGACCAGGAAGATCGGCGCCAGGGCCGGCGCGGCGGCGGGGGCCGCGCCGAGGGCGGCGGCGTGGAGCAACGGCGCGGCGAGGGCCGGGCTCGCGCGCGCTCCGGGCCGGGCGAGGATCGCCACGGCGCCGCCCGCCCCGAGCACCACCAGCTCGTCCACGCCGAGCAGGGTCGCGGCGAGCGCGGCGCACGCGATGCCGGCCAGCACCCGGGTCCGGATGGCCGTGCGCGCGAAGCGGATCAGCGCCTGGACGACGACGGCCACCACCACCGGCTTCACGCCGCGCAGGAGCGCATCGGCGGCCGGCAGCGTCCCGAACCTGACGTAGGCCCAGGCGATGGCCGCCACCAGCACGGCTGCCGGGAGGATGAAGGCCGTCCCTGCCACGGCCAGCCCGGCGAGGCCCGCGCGGCGATAGCCGACGTGGATCGCCATCTCCGTCGAGTTCGGTCCGGGGATGAGGTTCGCCGCGCCGAGGAGATCGAGGAACTCGGCGCGGGTGAGCCAGCCCCGCCGGCGCACCACCTCGTCCTCCATCAGGGCGACGTGGGCGGCCGGGCCGCCGAAGGCGGTGGCGCCGAGCCTGCCGAAGAGGACGGCCAGCTCGCGGAGCGCCGCGGCGCGCGGCGGGCGCTCTACGGATCCCACGGCGCGAGCCCGGTGTCCGGATCGTCGAGCCGGTGCACCTCCGCGTCGTCGTAGACGTCCACGGCGAACTCCACCACCAGCGCCCGGGCCGAGAGGAGCAGGCCGGCCACGGCGGCGTTCCTCGGTCCCCGGCACATGAGCACCGCCCGCGGGGCGATGTCGGGGAATCCTCCGCGCAGCGCGATCGTCCCCGACAGGGAGGCCAGCTCGGCCGGCCCGACCTCGCGCCAGACGGTGTCGAAGCGCCGGTCGAGCGGGTTCCAGAGCGCGACCTCGGCGTCCTCCAGCACGCCGTGCGCCCGCAGCCACCCCGCGTCCACGCGCTCGGCCCGGACGATCTCGCGGAGCGAGGCCACCACCTCCTCGCCCGCGACGAGTCGGCCCAGGAGCGTGCGCGTCTGCCGGGTCTGCTTGACGATCATCGCAGTGCCTCGTAGACGTCCTCCGGCACCACCGGCGCGAGCCCGCCGCCTCCGAGGATGTTGACGATGGGGGAGGAGGCCGCGCGGACCACCGAGCCGTCCGGCCGCACGCTCCCCAGCCCGCAGTAGGTCGAGATGTCCCGGTAGAGGCTCGCGTGCGTCACCCCCTCCGGCGCGACCCGCGTCGCGGGGCGCCGCGCGGCGAAGATCCGCTCCTGCGCCACGAACCCGCCGCCACGCCGGTCCTCGGCCGCGGCGCGCACCGCGGCCTCCCAGGCGGCAGGCTCCAGCTCCGCCCCGAGGTGGACGCTCTTGCCGCCGTAGTCCCAGCTCCGCTTCACCACGAACCGCTCGCGCTCGGCGAGGAGCCGGGGCACCATCGCCGGGTCGAGCCGGCGGGTCCAGGGAAGCCGCGCCGCGGCTGCGCGCTCCGGCTCGAGGAGCCCGGCGCGATCGGCGAGGATCGGGTCCTCCGCGCACTCGGAGAGGCGCGCGAAGAGCGCCTTCGCCTCCAGCAGCCCGTTCACCGGGTTCGCCAGGTGATAGCGCCCCGGGGCGAGCAGGGCGCGGGCGAAGGGCGCGTCGCGCGGGACGCGGTGCGCCCAGACGTGCCGGTAGAGGACGTCCCAGGCCTCCGGCTCGCAGGACGCGGGCACCAGGGTCTCGACCTCGTGGCCCATCTGCCGGAGGTGGCCGGCGAGCCTGCGCAGCTCCCCGATCTGCGCGTCCCCCGGCCGCGCCACCAGGGCGACGGAGGGGCGCGCGCGGGTGCCCCCGCCCTCCCGGTAGAAGGCGACGAGCGCCTCGCGCAGCCGCTCCATGTGGCTGCCGCAGCGGGCCAGGAGCGCGTTCTCCTGCCGCGGCGCCATTCCCCGCGCGCGGGCAGCAGCGCGGATCCAGGCGTGCGCCGCCAGGTCGGCGTACCCCGGCATGGCGGGGATGGTCGCGTTCAGCTCCAGCGCGCGCGGCGGCCCTCCGGCCGCCGGGACGAGGAAGTCGACCCGCGCCACCAGGGCAGGGATGGGCGCCTCGGTGAAGAGCTTCGACATCGCCTCCGCCTCGAGACCGTCGAACGGCTCGACCAGCGCGGCGCGATCGCGCTCGTCGCCGGACGCGAGCAGCGCGCGGGCGAGCTTCACCGACCCGGAGAGGATCGCCTGCGCCTCCGTGGCCACCTCGGCGAGCGCCTCGCGGGACAGGACCTCGGGCTCGGCGACGAGCGGGATGGGGACGACGCTCCCGTCCGGCCGCAGCACGGTCATGCCGCCGGCCCACGCCCGCTCGGCGGCGTCGCGGCCGACGGCGGCGAGCGCCTCGCCCTCGAAGATCGGTGCCGCTGCCATCGCGCCCTCCATTCTCCTAGCTCCCGGCCGCGGGCGCGCGGTCGCGTCGGGGTCGGCGGGCCGCGCAGTCTACGGATGGTGAATTGATTTGCACCCTTCTTTTCGCGTTCCGCGGGCCGCTCCGGATTTCCCCCCTTTGGCATGCGGCGGACCGGACGAGTCTACGTTGACTGGATGCGTCCATTTTTGCGGACGTGCTGCGAAAACACATGCCGGACCTTCGGCACGCACTTGATCTTCGTCAAAAACAGTATGCGTAACCACTTGAAATGACAACGTATCGCGGCGCTTTGCCGCATGGCTGATCCGCGTCAGAAGCCGTATCGAATGAAGACCGCCTCACCGCCACACCGGCGGCGACCGCGAGGAGGTTGCACATGTCGCTCGAGATCACGACCGTCCCCATCCGGGTAGAGGCCGCACCGACGCTCTCGATACCGTCCATGGGCGACCTGGTGCGGGTCGCAGTGCGCTTCCTGACGACGGCGGTCGTGGTGACCGTCGGATCGATCCTCACGCTCTTCGCCGTGGTCGCCGCGACGGTGCTCGCGCCGGTCCTGGCGGTCTGGGCCTTCCGGGCGGCCGCGCGCCACGATCGGCGGCTCGCGTCCTCGACCTGACGGCGCCCCCGCGCCGCACGCGCGTTGGCCTTGAGCGCATCCCCTGCGCTTGATAGGCCCTACGCGCGATGAAGATCTACACGAGGACCGGCGACCGCGGCGAGACGGGGCTCTTCGGCGGGCCGCGGGTGAAGAAGAGCGATCCGCGGGTCGCCGCGTACGGCGAGGTCGACGAGCTCAACGCGGCGATCGGCGCGGCGCGCGCCGGGATCGCGGACGCCGAGATCGCCGAGCAGCTCGCGCGCATCCAGGACGAGCTGTTCTGCGTCGGTGCCGAGCTGGCGACGCCCCAGGGGACGAAGGCGCGCTCGGCCATCCCGCCGGTCGGCGCCGCGTGGGCGACGCGCCTGGAGGAGGCCGTCGACCGGTGGGACGCGGAGCTGCCCAAGCTCGCGCAGTTCGTCCTCCCCGGCGGTACGCCCGCCGCGGCGTCGCTCCACCTCGCGCGCTGCGTCTGCCGGCGCGCCGAGCGGCAGGTGGTGGCGCTCGCTGCCCAGGCCGAGGTGGATCCGGCCGCGCTCGCCTACCTGAACCGCCTCTCCGATTTCCTCTTCACGGCCGCCCGCCTCGCCAACCACCGCGCCGGCCGCGCCGAGACCCCCTGGGATCCGGGGAAGGTCCGGTAGGATCGGCGGATGGCGCGCGGCACGGGACGGATCGGCGGGAGGCGGCGGGGGCGCCCCGTCGCGCTGGTCACCGGCGCGGGGGTGCGCGTCGGGAATGCGATCGCCCTCGACCTGGCGGCCCATGGCTACCGGGTGGCGGGGCATTACCGCTCGCACGCCCCGCGGGGCCTCGCGGCCGCGCTCCAGGCGGACCTGGCGCTGCCCGACGGCCCGGCGGGGCTGGCGGCGGCGTTCCGCGCGCGGTTCGACCGGCTCGACCTCCTGGTCAACAGCGCCGCCGCCTTCGACGAGCTCCCGCTCGCGCAGGTCGACGCCGCCGCCTTCGACTCGCAGATGGACCTGAACGCCCGCGCTCCGCTCCTCCTCGTCCGTGCGCTCGCGCCGATGCTGCGCGCCTCGCGCGGCGCGGTGGTGAACGTCGCCGACGTGGGCGGAGCCCTCGTCGCGTGGCGGGGCTTCGCCGCCTACGCCGCCTCGAAGGCCGCGCTCGCCAGGCTGACGGAGTGCCTCGCGCTCGACCTCGCGCCCGAGGTGCGGGTGAACGCCGTCGCGCCGGGCACGGTGCTGTGGCCCGATCGGTACCCCGCCAGTCGCAGGCGTGCGCTCGCGGCCCGCATCCCGCTGGGCCACGAAGGGTCGCCGGCCGACGTGGCCGAGGCGGTCCGTTTCCTCGCAAACGCCCGGTTCGTCACCGGGGCGATCCTGCCGGTGGACGGCGGGCGGCACCTCTCGGGGCGTGCGAGCTAGCGGCGGCCGACCGGTGGCAGGGGTCCAGCCGGGCCGGCGCAGCCGCCCTCGTCCGATTGAAGCGCCGAACCCGGGCTGTTACACTCCTTGAGCCGCATCAATTCTCGCCGAAGGGGGGTCCACGCCCCCCGCCTGGAGACCTGCAGAACATGGAAGCCACGACCACCCAGAAGCCCGCACAGATCGCCAGCCCCGCCGACATGGGCATGCAGAACCCGATCACGCTCACCGCCAAGGCCATCGAGATGGTGAAGGACGCGATGCAGCGCGAAGGCCTCCACGGGTTCGGGATCCGCGTCGGCGTCGTGGGCGGCGGCTGCTCCGGGTTCCAGTACTCGATGGACTTCGACAACGCGCCGAAGGACGGCGACCTCGCCTACGAGCAGGACGGGATCAAGCTCATCGTCGACCCGATGAGCGCCATGTACCTGCAGGACGTCACCGTCGACTACGTGGTCGGGCTCCAGGGCGCGGGGTTCAAGTTCAACAACCCGAACGCCAAGACCACCTGCGGCTGCGGCTCGTCGTTCTCGTACTAGCCGCGCGAACCTCCTTCGAGCGGAGGGCCAGGCGGAGGAGCCTGGCTCGGAGCGACCGGGGGCTTCGGGGGACGCCCCCCCGACTCCTCATTCGAGCGAAGGGCCAGGCGGAGGAGCCTGGCTCGGAGCGACCGGGGGCTTCGGGGGGCGCAGCCCCCCGACTGAATGTCCGCATGCTCGTCGTCCGCAGCACCGTCGTCGGCCCGTTCTCCGCCAATTGCTACCTCGCCGGCTGCGACCGCACCGGCGAGGCGTTGCTCGTCGATCCGGGCGGCGAGGTGGGGCGGGCGCTCGGGATGCGCGCGCCCGAGGGCTTCCGGGTGGTGCGGATCTTCGCGACGCACGGCCACATCGACCACGTCTCCGGCGCGTCGGAGGCGAAGCGCATGACCGGCGCGCCCTTCGAGATCCACGCGGCCGACCTGGGCTGGCTCGACGCGCTGCCGCGCCAGGCGGAGATGTTCGGGTTCGAGCGCGTGGAGGCGCCGGCCGCCGACCTGCGCGCGGAGGACGGCGAGACCATCCGGGTGGGCGAGCACGAGGCGAGGGTGATCCACACGCCCGGCCACAGCGCGGGGTCGACCTGCCTCTGGTTCGCGGACGCGAAGGTGCTCCTCACCGGCGACACGCTGTTCGCGGGCTCGGTGGGGCGCACCGATCTCCCCGGCGGCGACTTCGACGCGCTGGCCCGGTCGATCCAGGAGCGCCTCTTCACGCTCGGCGACGACGTCCGCTTCTACCCCGGTCACGGGCCGCCCGGCACCATCGGCGACGAGCGGAGGACGAATCCGTTCGTCGGCGAGTCGCCGCGGCGCGGGCGGTTCCTGTAGTGGCGAACTCGCCGAGCTTCGTCGAGCACGCCCTCGACCTCCTCGCGCTCGTCGCCCCCGTGGACGCGCGCCGCATGTTCGGCGGCCACGGGCTCTACCACCGCGGCGCCTTCTTCGCGCTCATCGACGACGACGAGCTGTACCTCAAGACCGACGCCGCGACGGTCGCCCGGTTCGTCGAGGCCGGCTGCCAGGCCTGGGTGTACGTCTCCCGCCAGCGGGAGCAGACGACGAGCTACTTCCGTCCGCCCGACGGGGCGCACGAGGACGCCGAGGCGATGCTGCCCTGGGCGCGCCTCGCGGTGGAGGCGGCGCTGCGGGCGGCGAAGGCGAAGGCCGCCAGGGCCGCCGCCGCGGCGGCGCGCACGAGGACGAAGGCCGCCCGGACGGCGGGCGGCTCTCGGGCGAAGCCGCCCACCGCGGCTGGCCGCCCGCGGCGAGGAGCGCGGGCGCAACGTGCGGGCGCGCTCCGGAGACGCCGACGTCCCTGACCGGCGCTCACCTCGGGCGCGGCTTGCCGTCGTGCGCGCCCCGGGGGCGTTCCGGGGCGTCGTCCCACCAGCGGCTCCAGGGCATGTCGCTCCGGCGCCCGGGGTGGAGCGGGTAGCAGATGCGGTTGTGAGACTTGTCCGCCTCGCCGCCCGACAGGAGCAGCGCGTCCCGCTCCCCGTCGTTGATGAAGGTGTGGCAGATGCCGGTCCCCGCCGGGAACGCGGCGAAGTCCCCGGCCCTCATGCGGTGGAGCTCGCCGTCGATCCACGCGTCGATCTCCCCCTCGATCACGTAGACGAACTCCTCCTCCGCCGACTCGGCGTGCGGGTAGGACGTTCGCCTGCCCGGCGGCACCCGCACCAGGTGGACCCCGATGCGGAGCAGTCCGGCGGCGCGGCCGATCGGGCGCGCGGGAGCCATGCCCTCGTCGCTGTTCGGGTAGCGGTGGATCTTCTCGGGGACGTCGGCGGACGAGACGATGAACGGCGGTCGGTCCGTGCGCATGCGGCACTGATAGCCCGGACCCGAGCAGCCGTCCCATCCGCTTCTTGCGCGGCAGGCTCGTGCCGAGACCACCCGGCCGGGATGCGGCCCCCACGACCCGCTCGGTTCGCGGAGAGGCCGGTCCCGCCTACCCGCCCATCGACACCACGCCGAGGATGTTCTGCCCGGCGTCCACGTGGAGCACCTCGCCGGTGACGTTCCTGGCGAGGTCGGAGCAGAGGTAGAGACAGGCGCGCGCGACGTCGTCCTGCTCGATGTTGCGCTTGAGCGGCGTGAACTCCGCGTTGGCGGAGAGCATGGTCCGCATCCCCTTGATCCCCGACGCAGCGAGCGTCTTGAGGGGCCCGGCGCTGATGCAGTTCACGCGGATGCCGTCCAGCCCGAGGTCGTCGGCCATGTAGCGCGTCGCGCACTCCAGCGCGGCCTTGGCGACGCCCATCACGTTGTAGTTCCGGACCACCTTCTCCGAGCCGTAGTAGCTGAGGGACACCACGCTCGACCCCGGCCGCATGAGCGGCTTGAAGGCGCGGGCCAGCCCGACGAGCGAGTAGGCGGACACGTCGAGCGCGACGCGCCACGCCTCCCGCGTGGTCACCTCGGTGAACCGGCCGTCGAGCGCCTCGCGCGGCGCGAAGCCGATCGAGTGCACCAGCACGTCGAGCCGGTCCCAGACCTTCCCCAGCGCGGCGGCGGTCGCGTCGATCGCCTCGTCGCTCCCCACGTCCATGTCGAGGATCGCCTTCGCGCCGAGCGACTCGGCGAGCGGGCGCACGCGCTTCTCCATGGTCTCGCCCGGGTAGCTGAAGGCCAGCTCCGCCCCCTCGGCGTGGAAGGCCTGGGCGATGGCCCAGGCGATGGAGCGGTCGTTGGCCACGCCGGCGATGAGGGCGCGCTTGCCCTTGAAGAGGCCTCCCAGGTTCAGCCGGGCGTCGTCCGCCTCCATCCTGGCCTGGGTGACCTGCACGTCCTTCGGGTCGATCGGCATTCTCGTCATCCTCGGGCGCGGAGGCGGTCGAGCGCCTCGGTCAGCTCGCCCCTCGCGTGCGCGTCGTTCGTCCGGGTCGCCGCGGCGATCCCGTCCTCGTAGGCTTTCGCGGCCTCCGCGTCGCGCCCCTCGGCCTCGAGCACCTGTCCGAGCATGAGGTAGGTGGGCACGTAGTCCGGCTTGCGGTGGGCGAGCTCGCGGAACTCCGCCACCGCCTGACCCGCCTGGCCCGCGCTGCGCAGGGCCATGGCGAGCGAGTAGCGCGGGAACGGGTCGTCGGGGCTCCTCTCGACGAACTGGCGGAAGGCCGCCAGGCGCTGCTCCGGGGTCATGAGGGGGTGTTTACTACACCAGTCGTGCCGGCATACCAAGCACCGGAACGGTCTCGGACGGCGCCACGCGTTATGCTCGCGCGGTGCGCACCCCACTGCTCGGCGACTGCACCGGTGCCCTGGTGGCGGGAGGCCGCTCCACGCGCATGGGCGGAATCCCGAAGGGGCTGCTGCGCGTGAACGGCGAGCCGATCCTGGCCCGCTCGGTCCGGCTGTTCGGCGAGCTGTTCGCCGCCACGCTGGTGGTCTCCAACGACGGGGCGCCCTACGCCCGCTTCGGCGCCCCGGTGATCGCGGACGCGGTCGCGGACAAGGGCGCGCCGGGCGGGCTGCACGCAGCGCTGACCGCCGCCCACACCGCCTGGGTGTTCGCCGCTGCGTGCGACATGCCCTTCCTCTCGCGCCAGGCGATCGTGTTCCTGGCGGCGCGGCGGACGGGCGCCGACGCGGTCGTGCTGCGCACGCGCGGCGGGCTGGAGCCCCTCCACGCGTTCTGGTCGGTGCGGTGCCTGCCCGTGCTGGACCGGCTGGTGCGGTCCGGCGACCCGTCGTTCCGCGACCTCGCCGGTCAGGTCGCCACGCGCTTCGTGGACGAGGCGGAGTGGCGCGAGGCCGACCCGGAGGGCCGCGCCCTCGCGAACGCCAACACCCCGGAGGACGCCGCGAGGCTCGGGCTGGACGGGCCGTGAACGGGTGAGAGCGCGGTCCGGGTCGAGAGCGCAGTCGGGGTCGAGGTCGGGGGTCGAGGTCGGGGGTCGAGGTCGGGGGTCGAGGTCGGGGTCGAGGTCGAGGTCGGGGTCGAGGTCGGGGTCGAGGTCGGGGCCGAGGCCGGGGCCGGGGCCGGGGCCGGGATGGCGGTCGGCGTCGAGCGCGCAGAGCGCCGTGCGCGGCCCTGTCCCGAGGAGCGGAGCGCATGCGAGGGCTTGCCGCCTCCAGATCGGCCCATGCGGTAAGGAGTCCGGCCAGGCAGCGAGCACCGGGTGAGTGCCGGCGGAGCCCCCTGCAGCGGTTCCGGGTGCTCACCCCGGTTTCGGGCGTCGGAAACGATCCCCACGCACTGCGCGGAGCGACGAGGGATCAGGGCCGCGCACGGCGCGATCAAGTCGGCCGACGGCCGATGGTCGGGGTCGGGGTCGGGCTCGGGCTCGGGCTCGGGCTCGGGGTCGAGTCGAGTTCGAGGTCGCGGTCGCGGTCGGGGTCGGGGTCGGGGTCGCGGTCGCGGTCGCGGTCGCGGTCGCGGTCGCGGTCGCGGTCGCGGTCGGATCGGCCGGGGGCGTCTCCGTCTTCGCCTCGGCGGCCGGAGTCGGTGACGCGCCGCGCGCGCGGAGGAGAAGGTACGCCCCTCCGCCGAGGACGAGCGTTCCGCCGAAGAACGCGACGAGCATCCCGACGAGCGCGGCGTTCCGGCTCGAGCGA
Organism: Anaeromyxobacteraceae bacterium; assembly: GCA_035519395.1. Classification (GTDB taxonomy): domain Bacteria; phylum Myxococcota; class Myxococcia; order Myxococcales; family Anaeromyxobacteraceae; genus Anaeromyxobacter. The sequence continues at coordinate 27,435 of DATIWK010000071.1, forward strand.
ACGCGATGCTTCGACCACCCGGGCGCCGTGCCGTCGCGCCGCGATGCCTGGCTCACGGCGTCCGCCTGGGCGACCGTAGGCGCCCTGTCGCTGTCCGGCGCGTGCGCGTCGACCGGCAGCGACACGCGCGGGAACGACCCGCTCACGGCCATCGCCACCGAGTCGGCGAACAGCCGTCCGGTGCTCCCAGCCGGC
>DATIWK010000072.1:0-20425 GCA_035519395.1 Anaeromyxobacteraceae bacterium
AGGCCCCCATCGGCGAGGCGCTCACCAACGGCGTCGACCTCGCCATGGACGACCTCAAGGCCAAGGGGATCAAGATCCAGCTCATCCGGCAGGACGACACCGGCAAGCCGCAGGTCGGGATGAGCGCGCTCGAGCAGCTCGCGACCGGGGACGAGGTGGCCGCGGTCGTGGGCCCCTACTCCTCCGCGGTCGCGAACGCGATGGCGAAGCAGGCCCAGTCGTACAAGGTGCCGCTGCTCATCCCCGTGGCGTCGAAGGAGGACATCACGCGGCAGGGGTACACCTGGGTCTTCCGGCTCAACGCCCCCGCCCACGAGTACTCGAAGCAGCTCATCGACGCCTCCATGATCCTCGGGAAGCCGAAGACCATCGCCTTCATCTACGAGGCGACCGACTTCGGGACGTCGGTGGCCGCGCAGGGGAAGGAGTACGCGAAGCAGAAGGGGCTGCAGGTCGTCGCCGACGAGTCCTACCAGAAGGGCGCGCCCGACTACCGCTCGACCCTCACCGCCATCAAGGCGAAGAACCCCGACCTCGTCCTCATGGTCTCGTACGTCGCCGACGCCATCCTCCTCATGCGGCAGTCGCGCGAGGTGGGCCTCAAGCCCCAGGCGTTCCTGGGGGGCGGGGCCGGGTTCGACACGGCGCAGTTCCAGAGCGAGCACGAGATCTCGAACGGCGTGTTCTCGGTGACCCAGTGGACGCCCGACACCGGCGCGCCCGGCGCGGCGGACTTCGCGAAGCGCTACGAGGCCCGGTTCGGCAAGCGGCCCACCTACCACGCGGCCACGGCATACGAGGCGATGATGATCATGGGCGACGTCGTCCAGAAGACGGGCGGCGACCGCACCAAGATCCGCGAGGCGCTGGCGGGCGGCGCCTGGAACGGGATCATGGGCGAGGTGAAGTTCCAGACGGTCGAGGGCTTCACCAACCAGAACCTGCTCGTCATGCCCGTCATCCAGTACCAGAAGGGGAAGGTCGAGACCGTCTACCCGCCGAAGTTCGCGAGGGCGAAGGCGGTGTACCCCTTCCCCGGCTGGAAGTGACGGATCCTGGCGCCGGGTGGGGGGCGGCCGCGCCCCGCCCGGCCCGGTTCCCGCTCCGCCCGGCCCCCCCGCACCACCCGCCGCGCCGGCTCCCGGCCGGACGTGACGGAGGGGCAACGAGCCCGTTGCCCTCACCGCCGACGAAGGGTAGCCTCCCTCGACCTCGCGCAGTCTCCGCTGCGCGACGCGCGGGATGAACCGACCCCCAACGGCCCGAGGAGCAGCCTCGAGATGACGGTCTTCCTGCAGTCGGTGCTGAGCGGGGTCCTGGTGGGCGGCGTCTACGCGCTCATCGGGATCGGACTCACCATCATCTTCGGCGTCATGCGCGTCATCAACTTCGCGCAGGGCGACCTGCTCATGCTCGGGATGTACCTCGCCTGGCTCGCGTTCAAGCGGTACCACGTGGACCCGTACGTCTCGATCCTCATCGCCGCGCCGCTGCTCTTCCTGTGGGGCGCGCTCCTCCAGAAGGCGCTCATCAACCGCGTCCTCGACGCGCTCCCGCAGAACCAGATCCTGCTCACCATCGGCCTCGGCCTGGTGATGAGCAACACGGTGATGCTGGTCTTCACCTCCGACTACCAGCTCGTCACCACGAGCTACTCGTCGTCGAGCTTCCCGCTGGGGACCCTCTCCGTCTCGCAGCCGCTCCTCTACTCGTTCCTCATCACCGCGGCGATCACCGCGGCGCTCTACTGGTTCCTCATCCGCACCGACACCGGCCAGGCGATCCGCGCCACCGCCCAGGACCGCGACGCGGCCCAGCTCATGGGCATCAACGTGGAGAGGATGAGCGTGCTCGCCTTCGGGCTGGGCGCGGCGCTGGCGGGGGCGGCCGGCACCCTCATCGCCCCCACCTACTACATCTTCCCCCAGGTGGGCAGCGCCTTCACCCTCAAGGCGTTCGTCATCGTGGTGCTGGGCGGCATGGGGAGCGTGGTGGGCGCCACCCTCGGCGGCGTGCTCATCGGCATGACCGAGTCGCTGGCGGCCGTGTACGTCGCCTCGGGATTGAAGGAGCTGGTCGTCTACGTGCTCTTCCTGCTGGTGCTGCTCTTCCGGCCGGCGGGCCTGCTCGGCAAGTCGAGGATGTGACGATGCGCCCACCCTCCCCGCTGCTCCGCTCCCCGCGCGGCGCCTCGATCGTGGCGGTGGTCGTCTTCCTGGCGGTGGCCGCCGGGCTCGCCCTCGTGCCCCAGCTGGTGCGCAAGCCCTACGTGCTGCACATGTGGATCGTCCTGTTCCTCGCCATCGCCCAGGGCGAGGCCTGGAACGTGATCGGCGGCTACACCGGCCAGTACTCGGTCGGCCACGCCGCCTACTTCGGCGTGGGGGCGTACACCACGGTGATGCTGCTGGACATGGCCAGGATCCCGCCGTGGTGGGGCGCGTGGGCCGCCGTGGCCTGCGCCCTGGTCGTGTCGCTGGCGATCGGGAGCATCACCTTCCGGCTGCGCGGACCCTACTTCGTGCTGGCGTCGATCGCGGTGGCCGAGATCATCCGGCTCGCCACGCTCTACTTCAAGGGCTTCACCCGCGGCGCCGAGGGCTTCCTGGTGAGCGACATCCCCGCCCTGCACCTCTTCGGCGCGGAGATCGAGTTCGTCACCAAGCGGCCCTTCTACTACGTGGGCCTGGGCCTGGTGGTGCTGGTCATCGCCGCCAACTGGGCCGTGCAGCACTCCAAGCTCGGCTACTACTTCCAGGCCATCCGCGAGGACCAGGACGCCGCCCACTCGCTCGGCATCCACCTCGCCTTCTACAAGAACGTGGCGCTCGCCATCTCCGCGGTGTTCACCGCCCTGGCCGGCGCGTACTACGCCATGTACGTGAAGTTCATCGACCCGAACTCGGCGTTCGGCCTGGACCTGTCCGTCCAGATCGTCCTCATCTGCATCATCGGCGGGATCGGCACCATCCTCGGCCCGGTGATCGGCGCCATGGTGCTGGTGCCCCTCTCCGAGATCCTGCGCAACCCGAAGGGCCTGGTGCAGGTCGGGATCCTCTCGCCCGACTCGCGCGCGGTCGCGTTCATCGAGGCACACTTCGCGAACGCCCACGTCCTCGTCTACGGCATCCTGGTCGTCCTCGTGATCCTCTTCGCGCCGGACGGGGTGCTCGGGCTGATGCGCAACGGCACGCGCCGCGTGCGGCGCAGGCTGGCCGAGCGGCGGGCCGGCGTCGAGGCGCCCGCTCCCTAGGAACGGACCATGGCCCCCCTCCTCGCCATCCGGCACGTCTCCAAGTTCTTCGGCGGCCTCGCCGCCAACGCCGACGTCTCCTTCGAGGTTTCCCCGCGCGCCATCCTCGGCCTCATCGGCCCCAACGGCGCAGGGAAGACCACCCTCTTCAACTGCATCACCGGGTTCTACCCGCCGTCGAAGGGGGACGTGCTCTTCAAGGGCGCGCGGATCAACGGGCTGCAGCCGGACCGGGTCTGCCACCTGGGCATGGTGCGCACCTGGCAGAAGGTCCGCCCGCTCGCGAGGATGTCGGTGCTCGACAACGTGATGGTGGGCGCGCTGGCGCGCACCGCGTCGCTGCGGGTGGCGCGCGAGGTCGCCCTCGAGCAGCTCCGCGTCGTGCGCCTGGATGCCAAGGCCGCCGCCCTGGCCGGCGGGCTGCCCATCGGCGAGCGGAAGAAGCTCGAGGTGGCGCGCGTCCTCGCCACCCGGCCGGAGCTGCTGCTGCTCGACGAGGTGATGGGCGGCCTCAACCCCGCCGAGTCGGAGGAGATCATCCAGCTCATCCTGGAGCTGAAGAAGGGCGGCCTCACCCAGATCGTCATCGAGCACGACATGAAGGCGATCATGCGGATCAGCGACCGCATCGTGGTGCTCAACTCCGGCGAGAAGCTGGCCGAGGGGAGCCCGCAGGAGATCGTCAACAACCCCGAGGTGGTCGCGGCCTACCTGGGCACGCACGCGGAGGCCTGAGGATGCTGGAGATCCGCCAGCTCGAGTTCGCCTACGGCGACCTGCAGGTCCTCTGGGGCGTGGACCTGTCGGTGAAGGACGGGGAGATCGCGACGGTGGTCGGCGCGAACGGCGCCGGCAAGTCGACCATCCTGCGCAACGTCTCCCGGCTCGTCCGCCCGCGCTCCGGCACCGTCCAGTTCGAGGGCCACGACCTGCGCCGGCTCCGCAGCCACGAGGTGGTGGAGCTGGGCATCGTCCAGGTCCCCGAGGGCCGCCGCATCTTCCCGGAGATGACGGTCCTCGAGAACCTGAGGATGGGCTCGTTCCTCAAGGCGAACCGTAGCCGGCGCGCGCAGAACATCGAGCGCGTGTTCACGCTCTTCCCGAGGCTCAAGGAGCGCGCCGGGCAGCTCGGCGGCACCATGTCGGGCGGCGAGCAGCAGATGCTCGCCATCGCCCGCGGCCTGATGGCCAACCCGAAGCTCCTCCTCCTCGACGAGCCGTCGCTGGGGCTCTCGCCCCTCCTGGTCGGCGCCATCTTCGAGATCATCAAGGAGATCAACCGGCAGGGCACCACCATCCTGCTGGTGGAGCAGAACGTTTACCAGTCGCTCCGGATCTCCCACCGGGCCTACGTCCTCGAGACCGGCCGGGTGGTACTCTCGGGGACCGGGGCGGAGCTGCTCGACAACGCGCACGTCAAGAAGGCGTTCCTGGGGATGTGACATGGCCAACGCGAAGCTCACCGTCGGTGACTGGATGACGTCGAACCCGATCACCATCGACGCGACCGCGTCGGTGATCGAGGCGCTCCACCTGCTCAAGGAGCGGAACATCCGCCGCCTGCCCGTGATGAAGGGCGGCAGGCTCGCGGGCGTGGTGACGGAGAAGATGCTGCTCAGCTACTCGCCGGGGAAGGCGACCTCGCTCGACCAGTGGGAGCTGCACTACCTCCTGTCCAAGACCCCGGTGACCCAGGCGATGAACCCCAAGCCGCACACCGTGAAGCCGTCCACCCCCATCGCCGAGGCGGCGAGGCTGCTCCACGACCGCAAGCTGAACGGCGTGGTGGTGGTGAACGACGCGGGCGACCTGGTCGGCATCATGACCACGACCAACGCGCTCGAGGCGCTCATCGGGTTCGCGCACGAGGCGGGGAAGTCGCCCTAGGCGAGCTGGCGGGAGCCGCCCGCGAGGTCCCCGGTCGCCGCGGCGACGTCACCGCAGCATGATGCGGACCGCGGCGTAGAGGCCCACCAGGATCGAGAACCCGCGCATCCCCGCGGGTGGCAGCCGCTTCGCGAGCGCCGCGCCGATGAAGCCGCCGACGATCGAGGCGATCGCCATGAGGGTGGCCTCCACCGGCAGCACGGCGCCGGCGAACATGAAGTAGAAGGCGGCGATGCCGTTGATGAGCAGCGAGAACAGGACCTTGAGGGCGTTGGCGTGCTGGATGGACGAGGGAAGGAAGATGCCCATGGCCGCGAGCATGATGATGCCGATCCCCGCGCCGAAGTAGCCGCCGTAGACGCCGACCAGGAGCTGGATGAGCCACAGCACCGCCGGGTGGTCGCCGTGGCGCACGCCGGACAGCAGCTGCTTCAGCTGCCCCTGCAGCGCCAGCACCGCGCAGGCGAAGATGATGAGCCACGGCACCGCCCGCTCGAACACCGCGGGAGGCAGCTTCATGAGCAGGATCGAGCCCAGCAGGCCGCCGGCGAGGGAGGGTACCGCCAGCACGAGGGCCCGGCGCCGCTCGTCGGCGAGGTGGGACCGGTAGGCCCACGAGCTCGCCATCTGGCCGGGGAACAGCGCCACGGTGTTGGTGGCGTTCGCCGTGACGGCGGGGATCCCGGCGGCGAGCAGCGCCGGGAAGGTGAGGAGCGTGCCGCCGCCCGCGATCGCGTTCACGATGCCCGCCAGCACGGCGGCGCCGGCGAGGAGGACGGCCTGGGTGATCGTCACGGGGGTACCTCTTTAGCAGGCTGCCGGCTGCAAAGCACCTGCCCGATCGCCTTGCCGCCGGAGCGGCGCGCCGGCAGGATCCCGGCGTCCGCATGCCCGCCTCGACCGATCGCGGCGACGTCATCCACCTGGCCGGCTTCCACCGGCTCTCCCCGGCGCTGCGGGACGGCGCCCCGGCGCTGGTCGCGCCCGGGGAGACGGCGGCGCGCTGCGGGTGGGCGGAGTTCTTCGGCGCGCTCTCGGCGCGGCGCGCCGCGGTGGCCTGGAGCGTGGGCGGCGACGCGGCCTCGGTGCGGATCGTGCCGGGCGGCGAGGCGGGCCGCGACCCGCCGCACCGCGCGTCGCTCGGTCGCGCGCTCGCCCAGGCGGGCGAGTTCCTGCGCGCGTGGCGCCGTGCCTGATCTTCCGCCCGCCGTCGGGGCAGACGTGTAGACTGCCGCGCGCCGGGGGGCGCCGCGTCGGCGGTCCCCCGAGCCAGCTCGAGGACGAAGCGGGACGGATGGAACGAGAGCGACCCACTGGACGGCGCCGGGAGGCGCTCCTCGACGAGCTGCGGCGGGCGGACGGCAAGCCCCTCGGGCTCGGCGAGATCATGCAGCGGGCGAAGCTCCACCCGGGCGAGCGCACGGACGTGAAGCGCGCGCTGCGCGATCTGGTGCGCGAGGGAGCGGTGGTGAAGGACGGCAAGCGGTTCTCCGTCCCCGGGGCGCGCCCGCCGGGCGAGCACGGCCGGCTCGCGCCGCCCCGCCCCGGCCGCACCGGCGGCCGCGCCGGCGCCGTGGTCGGCACGCTCAAGCGCCACCGCGACGGGTTCGGCTTCGTGGCGCGCCTCGACCGCAAGGGCGACGACGTCTTCGTGCCGCCCGACGAGGCCGCCAAGGCGCTCGACGGCGACCTGGTGCGGATCGACATCGTCCCGGGGCGCGGCGGCCGCACCATGGGGCGCATCGTGGACGTGGTCGAGCGCCGGCGCCGGCTCCTGATCGGCACCTACCACGAGCGCGGCCGCCAGTCCTTCGTGGTGCCGCTCGACCCGGAGCTGGAGGGCCACGTCCCCGTCCCCGAGAGCGCCGATGCCCGCGACGGCGAGGTGGTGAAGGTCGCCGTGGACCCCGAGGCGAGGCGGCTCTCCGGCCACGTCCTCGAGTCCGTGGGGCGCCCCGGGGACCCGCGGGTCGAGGTGCTGCGCGTCGCCTACGCCAAGGGGTTCGCGGACGTCTTCCCCGACGAGGTGGCAGCCGAGGCCGAGGCGGTGCCCGACCACGTCCGCGCCGACGACCGCCGGGACCGCCGGGACCTCACCGCCCTCCCCCTCGTCACCATCGACGGCGAGGACGCGCGCGACTTCGACGACGCGGTGTACGTGGAGCGCCTCGGCGGGAAGGGCGGCCGGCAGGAGTGGCGGCTGGTGGTGGCGATCGCGGACGTGGCCCACTACGTGCGGCGCGACACCGCGCTCGACGCGGAGGCGGCGCGGCGCGGCACCAGCGTCTACTTCCCGATGCAGGTCCTCCCCATGCTGCCGGAGCGGCTCTCCAACGGGATCTGCTCGCTCAACCCCGACGTGGACCGGCTCTGCATGGTCGCGGACATGGTGGTGGACGTCCGCGGCGAGACGCGGCGCGCCGAGGTGTACCGGGGGGTGATGCGCAGCCACGCCCGCTGTACGTACACCGAGGTCGCGCGGGTGCTGGAGGGCGTTCCCGTGCCCCACCGGGAGGCGCTCCGCGGCCGGTTCGAGGCGATGGCCGAGCTGCAGGAGAAGCTGACCGCCATGCGCCGGCGGCGCGGCTCCATCGACTTCGACCTCCCCGAGGCCAAGATCGTCCTCGACCCGGACGGCCTGGTGGTGGGCATCGAGCGGCGGCCGCGCAACCGCGCCCACCGGATCGTCGAGGAGTTCATGCTCGCCGCCAACGAGGCGGTGGCCCGCTGGTTCGGCGCGCGCGAGCTGCCGACCATCTACCGGGTGCACGGGCTGCCCGACGAGGAGAAGCTGGCCGCGTTCCTCGACCTCGCCCGCGCCCACGGCTTCGACGTGCCCGAGAAGTCCGACCCGCGGGCGCTGAACGCCTTGCTCGAGCGGATCCACGGCCACGCCCAGCAGCGCGCCCTCAACCAGCTGTTGCTCCGCGCCATGATGCAGGCCGTGTACTCGCCGGAGAACATCGGCCACTATGGCCTCGCGGCCGAGCACTACCTCCACTTCACCTCGCCCATCCGCCGCTACCCGGACCTCATGGTGCACCGGCTGCTCGAGGAGGAGTGGGCGCGGCGCGAGCGCCGCACCTCGCACCGGACCTCCGAGCGCGCCATCGAGGAGTCGGCGGTGATGTCGTCGGAGCGCGAGCGGGCCGCCATGGAGGCGGAGCGCGAGATCGCCGCCTTCTACGCCGCGCTCTTCATGAAGGACAAGGTCGGCGAGCGCTATCAGGGCGTGGTGTCGGCGGTGGTGGAGTTCGGCTTCTTCGTGGAGCTGAAGCGCTGGTTCGTGGAGGGGCTGGTGCGCCTCGAGGACCTCGGCGCGCGCTTCGAGCTCGACCCGGTCCAGCACGCCCTCGTCGACCGCGCTTCGGGACGAACCTACCGGGTCGGCGACGAGGTCGAGGTGGAGGTGGTCTCGGCCTCCCCGGCGCGCCGGCGCATCGAGCTGGCGGTGGTGGGCGGGGCCCACGAGGAGCACGTCCCGCGGGCGCAGCGGCCGGAGCGCGGCAGCGGCGTCCTCCTGCCGGAGCGTCCGGAGCGGCGCGACCGGCCCGGCGCCCGGCGGGACGTGCGTCGCGAGACCGGGCGCGGCGCAGGCGGCCGGGGCGGCAAGCCCGGCGGTACCACGACCCGCGGTCCGCGGCCGCACAAGGGATCGGGCCGGCGGCGCAGGTAGGTCGCGCCGGGGGCCCCGCGGCGGGACGCGGGTCCCGCTCCACCGTCCCCGGGCCCGGCGCCCGGGACCCCGCCACCCCGGGCCTGCGACCCCCCCATCCCAGCGGCGCCGGCGTGCGCCGTGCGTGCTATGAACCGACCGTGCTCTCGCCCGCGGCCGCCCTCGACCGCGTCCTCGACGCGCTCGCGGACGTCGCGCCGCTCCCCCCCGAGCGCGTCCCGATCGGCGCGGCGCTGGGCCGGGCGCTCGCGGAGGACGTCGCCGCCGAGGGGCCGCTCCCCGCCTTCGACGCCTCGACCATGGACGGCTACGCGCTGCGGGCCGCGGACGCTCGGCGCGCCGGCACGCGGCTGCCGGTGGCGTTCGAGGTCTTCGCCGGCCGCGCCTCGGCTGCGCCGCTCCCCGCCCGCGGGTGCTGCCGGATCTACACGGGCGCGCCCCTCCCCCCGGGCGCGGACTGCGTCGAGCAGCAGGAGCAGGTGCGCCGCGCCGGCCGCGCCGCGACCTTCGCGCGCGCCGCCGAGGTGGGGCGGTTCGTGAAGCCGGCGGGCAGCGACCTCGCCGCGGGCGACGTCGCGCTCCGGGCCGGCGAGGTCGTGGACGCGGGCTCGATCGGCATCGCCGCGGCGCTGGGCCGCGGGGAGCTGGCGGTGCGGCGCCGGCCGCGGGTCGCCATCCTCCCCACCGGCGACGAGATCGTGCCGGTGGGCCGCGTTCCGGCCCTCGGGCAGATCGTCGAGTCGAACGGCCACGCCCTCTGCGCCGCGGTGCGCGAGGCGGGAGGCGAGCCGCTGCTGCTCCCGGTGGCGCGCGACGACGCGGCGGACCTGGCCCGCGCGCTGGCCGCGGTCCGGGGGGTGGACGCCCTGGTCACCAACGGCGGCGTCTCGGTCGGCTCGCGCGACCTCGTCCGCCAGGCGCTTTCGGCCGCGGGCGCCCGCGTGGACTTCTGGCGCGTGGCGATGCGCCCCGGCAAGCCGTTCACCTTCGGGCGGTGGGGCGCGGTGGCGGTCTTCGGGCTCCCCGGCAACCCCGCCAGCGCCCTGGTCGGGTTCGAGCTGTTCGTCCGTCCGGCCCTGCGCGCGCTGGCCGGCCTCCCCGGCTCCGGCCGCCTGGTGCTGCCGGTGCGGCTGGCGAGCGCGCAGGAGAAGCCGCCCGAGCTGGCGGTCTACCTGCGGGTCAAGCTCCGCCGCGACCGGGGTGACTGGCTCGCCGAGCCGCTCCGGACCCAGGCGAGCGGCCACCTCACCTCGGCGGCCGGGCACGACGCCCTGGCGATCCTCCCGGCCGGTCCCGCCCGCCTGCGGCGCGGCGCGCGGGTGGACGCCGTCGTGCTGCGCGCGCCGGCCGGCTGAGGAGCGGATCAGATGGCGAAGGTGCGCTGGGAGCGCCCCGACGAGTTCGACCACGTCCTCCTCCTCGCCGACGACGACGACGCGCACCGCGAGGCGATCCGGGAGCACCTGGCCCGGGTCCCCGGGCGGCAGCGCGCCGACGTCCTCGGCCGCTACCCCCGCTTCAAGATCGTCACCGCCGCCGACGGCGCGGAGGCGCTGCGCCGCGCGAGCGCGCAGGTCACCGCCGCGGCCATCGACCTGGTGATGCCGCGGCGAAACGGGCTGGAGGTGATCCAGGAGCTGCGCGCGCGCCGCCAGGACCTCGCGCTGCTCGCCTTCACGGCCGCCGCGCCGGCCTCCGAGGCGGTGGCGGCGGTGATGGCCGGGGCGGACTTCTTCTACGAGTGGCGCAGCGAGGAGGGGTACCACGGGCTGGAGCGGGCGCTCGAGCTCGCCATCGACCGCCGGCGGCTGGCCCGCCTCATCGAGAAGAACGAGGCCGAGGTGGAGGCCGCCCGCGGGCGGCTGGCGCAGCTCTCCGGCGATCTGGCCCGCTCCCTCCCCGGGTTCAGGCCGCCCCACACCCGCCAGGACGTGGTGCCGTTCAGTGACGCCGCGAAACGCTATCTGACCGCCGCGGCGCGGCTCTACGAGGGCGACGCCAGGGCGCTGGCGGACAGCCTGGGGCTGTCGTATTTCGCGCTCCGTAGACTTCTCGCGAAGTACGGGGTCCCCTTCCCCAGGTCGCGGGGACACGGGACATCTTCTCGCTAGCGGGACTACGCTGAGAGTGGTATTCCTGCCGTTGCGGAAATCGCAAACTGGTTTTGCGGAATCCGCAAAATCACCCGAAGCGAAACGCCAGGAGTCGATCGATGCCCGCTCTCGCCGACAAGTTCGCCGTCAACCTCAAGAGCGAGCGGCTGCGCCGCAAGCTCTCCCAGGAGGCCCTCGCCGCCAAGGCGGGCCTGTCCGTCTCGTACATCTCCATGCTCGAGCGGGGCCAGCGCACGCCGCCCCTCGACACGCTCGAGTCGCTCGCCAAGGCGCTCGCCGTGGCGCCGACGTCCCTGCTGTCGTAGTCCTGCAGCGCCACATTCCCCGCGCCCCGCCGCGGGAGCGCAGCCGGTCCGGGGGGGCCGGCGGCCGCTCCGGCGGCAGGGCGCTCGCTTCTCCGGCGGCGTGCATCCGGGCTCGGGATCGCTTATGTTGCCGGCCGGTTTCGCCCCCTCCTGACCCGGAAAGGACGTCGATGGCCCGGATGGTTCAGTGCAAGAAGCTCGGTCGCGAGCTGCCCGGCCTCGCCCACAAGCCCTTCCCGAACGAGCTGGGGCAGCGGATCTACGACAGCGTCTCACAGGACGCTTGGAAGATGTGGCTCGAGCACTTCAAGATGATCATGAACGAGTACCGGCTCTCTCCCGCGGACCCGCGGATGCCCGGGGTCCTCTACGAGCAGGCCGAGCAGTTCTTCTTCGGCGAGGGCGCGCAGCTCCCGCCCGACTACCGGCCGCCGCCCTCCAAGGGCTAGCGCCCGCGGGGCGGCCCCGACGCGATGCGGGCCCCCGGCGACATCCTCCTCGTCTCGACGTACGAGCTGGGCCATGTGCCGCATGGCGTGGCGGTCCCCGCCGGGTTCCTCGCCCGCGCCGGCTACCACCCCGCGGCGCTGGACCTCTCGGTCGAGCCCTGGGACGCGGCCCGGGTGGCCCGGGCGCGGCTGGTGGTCTTCTCGGTGCCGATGCACACCGCGCTGCGGCTCGGGATCGAGGCGGCGCGCCGCGTCCGGCGGGAGCACCCCGGTGCCCGGCTCGCCTTCCACGGCCTCTACGCCCCGCTCAACGCCGACCTCCTCGTCTCGGAGGGCGCCTGCGCCGTCCTGGGCGGCGAGTGCGAGGAGGACCTGGTGGCGCTCGCGGGGGCGGTGGAGCGCGGCGAGGACCTGCGCCGCTTCGTGCTCGGCGCACCAGGAGTGCGAGCGCAGGGGCAGGCGGATGAGCCTGCCCCGGAGCGAGCCTCGGGGGGGCTGGGGGGTGCGATTCTGCACCCCCCAGTAAGACGTCTCGACCACCCGGTCCCGGACCGCTCCGGGCTCCCGGCGCTCTCGCGCTACGCGCGGTTCGACGCTGGCGACGGCACCCGGCGCGTGGCCGGCTACACGGAGGCGTCGCGCGGGTGCAAGCACCTCTGCCGCCACTGCCCCATCCCGCCGGTCTACGGCGGGAAATTCGTCGCGGTGGACGCGGACGTGGTCGTGGAGGACGTGGCGCGCCAGGTGTCCGCGGGAGCGGAGCACCTCACCTTCGGGGATCCCGACTTCCTGAACGGCCCGACCCACGCGCTGCGCGTGGCGCGCGCGGTGCACGGCCGCTTCCCCTCGCTGACCTTCGACTTCACCGCCAAGATCGAGCACCTGGTGCGCGAGGGCGCCGCCGTCGCGGAGCTGGCGCGCCTCGGCGCCGTCTTCGTCACCTCGGCGGTCGAGTCGCTGTCCGATCGGGTGCTGGCGAAGCTCGCCAAGGGCCACGGCCGCGCCGAGGCGCTCGCCGCCTTCGACCGCTGCCGCGAGGCGCGCCTCCCGCTCCGGCCGTCCCTCGTCCCCTTCACGCCGTGGGAGACGCTCGACGGCTATCTCGAGATGCTCGAGGTCTTCGAGGCCCGCGGCTGGCTGCCCCACCTCGATCCGGTGCAGCTCACGATCCGGCTGCTCGTCCCGCCCGGCTCCCTGCTGGAGTCCGACCCGGAGATCCGCTTCGACGGCCTCGACCGCGCCGCCCTCGGCTGGCGCTGGCGCCACCCCGATCCGCGCATGGACGCGCTGCAGGCACGAGTCGCCGCCGAGGTGGAGGCGGCGGCCGGCCGCGCGGAGGACCCGCTCGCCACGCTCGCGCGCATCCGGGTGCTGGCGCTCGCCGCGGCCGGCCTGCCCCACGAGCACGTGCGCGTGCTCGCGCCCGACCAGCGGCGCGTGCCGCGCCTCACCGAGTCGTGGTTCTGTTGAGCGGAGCCTCTGGCCTCTCAGGCCAGGTGGGTTTCCGGTCCGGAAGCCGAGTCAGAGAGAGAGGCGACGGGGCCGGAGTTCGAGGTGGAGGTGAAGCCCAGGCGTGGCCCGGGCGGCTCCGACCTCGACGACGCGGTAACGGACTACGAAGGGCCGCCGGCCGGGAGGTCAGGTCCCGAGGCCCCCTAGAGCCTTCGCTCGGAACGGGACGCACGGGCCTCCGGCTGCGCCTGGCCTCGACCGGAGCGCCGCGCCACGTTGGTATCTGCCGACCGCCGAGAACGGCGGGGCCCTTCAACCGTCGCGGGTCATGCCGGCCGCGGCGAACACGCCGGCCAAACTGGAATCGGAAGGCAGATGGGAGCCCACCGGAAGCGAGTCGGGCTCCCTCGAGTGATCGGGCTGGAGCGCGCGGCCCGTGCAGGCGAGCTGCGCGGGGGTCATACCGTCGGAAGCGGTTCGCGGATGTCCACCCGCAGCCTGGCGTGCGACGCCCGCAGCGCGGCCTCGACCTCGGCCGGCGTCTCCGCCCGGGCGAAGAGGAACCCGAGGTAGGCGTCCCCTTCCGGCAGCGGCTCGATCTCCCGCCCCTCGGGCGCGGTGATCACCACGTCCTCGACGTGCGGGACCGCCCTCGCCTCGTCCACGCCGCCCACCCCGTGGAGCACGCCGCGGCGCGGGATGGGGAGCATCATCACCCCGGCGGCGGTCCGCTCCCGCCCGAGCGCCTCGAGCGAGAGCCCCATGGCGTGCGCGACCAGCAGCTCCTCCAGGGACACGCCCGCGCCGAAGCGGAGCGCGCGCGAGCAGAGGCCGCCGATGGACCGCGCCGCGACCTCGATGACCACCGGGCCCGAAGGGCCCAACCGCAGCTCGGCGTGGATCGGCCCCTCCTCCAGACCCAGCGCCCGGCAGGCGCGCGCGGCCGTCCGGGCCACCGCATCCTGGACGCGGGCGGGGTGGCGCGACGGCGTCACGTAGATCGTCTCCTCGAAGAAGGGGCCGTCGAGCGGGTCCGGCTTGTCGAAGAGCGCGAGGACCTCGAGCTGCCCACCCCGGAGCAGCCCCTCCACGGCCACCTCGGCGCCAGGCACGAACGACTCGACCAGGAGCTTCCGATCCTCCCCCTCCTCGCGCGGGCGGCGCTCGGCCCGGGTCCGCAGGAGCAGCCGCTCGATCCGCCGCCACGCGGCGACGAAGGACGCCGGGTCGTCCGCGCGGATGACGCCGCGGCTGGCGGAGAAGATCAGCGGCTTCAGCACGCAGGGGTACTCCGTCTCGCGCGCCGCCGCCTCCGGCGCCCCCGACAGATCGTGCAGGCGGAAGCGCGGCACCGGCACCACGGCGGCCGCCAGCGCCTCGCGCATCACCGCCTTGTTGGCGGTCCGGCGCGCGGCGGCGGGCGGGTTGTGCGGGAGCCCGAGCCGCTCGGCGGCCAGCGCCGCGATGACGGCGGTGGGATCGCTCGCGGGGACGATCCCGCGGATCGGCCGCGCCCGCGCCGCCTCCGCGATCTGCTCGGCGGCGCGCTCCGGGCGGCGGTAGTCGAGCGAGACCAGCCCCTCGACGCCGCCGAACAGGTCCTCGACGCGGTGGCACAGATCGCTCCCCACCACCAGCGGGACCCCGAGCTTCGCCGCGGCGGCCCGGAAGTCGTCGAGGCGGTAGCTGGTGGTCGGGACGAGGAGCAGGAGCTCGCCGCGGGCGGTCGCCATGGGCGATCCTTAATCCTCTCCGGCCGCCTCGCGCAGCGCGGCCCACAGCGCCTCCACGTGGCGCCGCTCCGTCGGCTCGGCGCCGATCGAGATCCGGATCATCTGCTTCCCCTTCAGGAGGCTCGGCGTCACGTAGGCGCGGCCGCTGCGGTTGACGCGGTTCGCGATCTCGAGGTTGTGCGCGTTCACTGCAGCCTCGTCGCGCGCCCCGGCCTGCCCGTGCCGGAGACAGACCAGCTGGAGCGGCACCGGCGCGACGCGCTCCCAGCCGGGCGCCGCGTCCACCTGCTCGGCGAGCCAGCGCGCGTTGTCGAGGTCGCGCCGGATCCGGGCCTGCATGGCCTCGACGCCCTCGTCCACGAGGTGGAGCCATCCCTTGAGCGCGCGGAAGCGCCGGCCCAGCGGGATCCCCCAGTCCCGGAGGTTGCGCACCTCCGCGTCGTGCGCGGTGCGCAGATAGGACGGGTTGGTGCTCATCACCCGGACCAGGTGCTGGGGGTCGCGGACGAAGTAGGCGCTGAAGTCGAAGCCGATGCCCATCCACTTGTGCGGGTTGAACACCACCGAGTCGGCGCGCTCCACGCCCTCCCACATCCAGCGGCACTCCGGGAGCACCATGGCGGTCCCGGCCAGCGCCGCGTCCACGTGCAGCCAGAGGCCGTACCGCCCGGCGAGGTCGGCCATCCCCGCGACCGGGTCGAGGGCCGTGGTGGCGGTGGTGCCGGTCGCCGCGACCAGGGCGCAGGGACGGAGCCCCGCCGCGAGGTCGCGCCGGATCGCCTCCTCGAGCAGGTCGAGGCGGAGCGCGTGCGCGTCGTCGGTCGCCAGGAGCCGCAGGTGGTCCTTGCCGAACCCGGCCAGGCAGGCGTCCTTCTCGATGGACGAGTGGGCCTGATCCGAGGCGTAGACCACCAGCGGCGCCTCCCGGCACTGCAGCCCGGCATGGCTCTGCGCGAACCCGCTCTTCCGCTCGCGCGCGCAGACCAGCGCGGTGAGCGTCGCGGTCGAGGCGGTGTCCTGCACGACGCCGCTCCACGCCGGCGAGAGACCGATCATCTGGCGGAGCCAGCCCATCACCACCTCCTCGATCTCGGTGGCGGCCGGCGAGGTGGCCCAGCTCATGCCCTGCGCGCCCAGCCCCGACGACAGGAGGTCGCCCAGGATGGACGCGTAGCTCGTGTTCGACGGGAAGTAGGCGAAGAAGGAGGGGTGATTCCAGTGCGTGACGCCCGGGAGCACGTCGCGGTCCACGGCGGCGAGCGCCGCGGCGGCCCCGCCGCCCCTGGCCGGCGGCTCCGCGGGAAAGCGCGCGCGGATCTCGCCGGGCTTCACCTGGCTCATCACCGGCAGCGCCGGCATCTTCCGCTCGCGGTACTCGGCGATCCAGTCGACGAGCGCGTGGCCGAGGCGTCGGAACTCGTTCGCGTCCATGGGGCGGGAGGATGCACCAACACGGGCGGCGCGGCCAGCACCGGCGTGCTAGGGTCGCCATCACTCAGGGAGGAGACATGCGCCTCGCCTCGCTCGCGCCCGCCGCCGCGCTCGCGGCCGCCCTCGCCTGCGCCGGCCCTCAGCGGCCGGCGAACTCCGGGGAGCAACCTCCGGAGCTGCAGCTCCCGGACGACGTCCGCCCGCTGCGCTACGCGCTGGAGCTGACCGTCGATCCCGCGGCGGCGGACGGCTTCTCCGGCACCGGGGAGATCGCGGTCCGGCTCGCCCGGCCGCTCCGGACGATCTGGCTCCACGGGCGCGATCTGGAGATCGCCACCGCCATGGTCGAGGCCGCCGGCGAGCCGCCCGCCGCGGCGCGCTGGCAGCAGGTGAACGGCGACGGGCTCGCCCGCCTCGATCTGCCGCGCGAGATCGGCCCCGGCCCCGCGACGCTGCGCCTCTCCTGGTCCGCCCGGTGGGGGGCGGTCCGTGGGCTCTACACCTCGCGGGCCGCCGGGGATGCGTACGCCTCGACCCAGCTCGAGGCGATCGACGCGAGGCGCGTCTTCCCCGGGTTCGACGACCCGCGCTTCAAGACGCCGTTCGAGGTGACCGTGGTCGTTCCCGAGCGCCTCGTCGCCGTCTCCAACGGCGCGGAGGGTCCCCCGGCGCCGGCCGGGCCCGGGACGAAGCGCGTGCGGTTCTCCGCCACCCCGCCGATCCCGACCTACCTCGTCTTCGTCGCGGTCGGGCCGTTCGACGTGGTCGCCCCGCCGCCGCTGCCGCCGAACGAGGTCCGCGCGGCGCCGCTGTCCGTCCGCGGCCTCGCCCCGCGCGGCCGGGGCCCGGAGCTGGCGTACGCGCTGGACCGCGCCGCGGAGACGCTCGTCTGGCTCGAGCGCTACTTCGGCATCGCCTTCCCCTACGAGAAGCTCGATCACGTCGCGCTTCCGGAGTTCTCGAGCAGCGGCATGGAGAACGCCGGCGCGATCGCCTACTCCGACCGGGCGCTGCTCGTCCCCGCCGGCGCCGGCGACGAACGCCGCCGCGGCGTCGCGAGCGTCGTCGCGCACGAGCTGGCCCACCAGTGGTTCGGTGACCTCGTGACCCTCCCCTGGTGGACGGACGTCTGGCTCAACGAGTCGTTCGCGACGTGGATGACGTTCCGCAGCCTCCACGCCCTGCACCCGGCGGACGCCTTCGATCTCGAGCTGCGCGAGCGCGCCGACGCGGCGATGCAGCTCGACTCGCTGGCGTCCTCGCGGGCCATCCGCAAGCCGCTCGCGCGCATGGCCGACGTCGGGCTCCAGTTCGACCGCCGCGTCACCTACGCCAAGGGGGCCGCCGTGCTGGCGGCCCTCGAGCGGTTCGTGGGGCCGGAGGCGTACCGGGCGGCCTTGCGCCGCTACCTCGAGACCCATTCGCACGGCACCGGGACCACGGCCGAGCTGCTCGCGGGGTTCTCGCGCGCGGCGGGGCGCGACCTCGACGACCCGTTCGCCACCTTCCTCGATCAGCCCGGCGTCCCGCTCGTCGCGGCCCGGACCGCCTGCGATCCGGACCGGGGCGCTCGCGTGGAGCTGGCCCAGTCGCGTTCGCTCCCCCGCGGATCGAAGGCAGCCGCGAACCGGCGCTGGGGCGCGCCGGTCTGCGTTCGCTTCGCCGTGGGGCCCCTCGACGGCGAGCGGTGCACGCTCCTCGAGGGCGCCGCGGGGTCCATCGCGCTGCCCGAGGGCTGCCCGGACTGGATCATGCCGGACGCGGGCGGGGTCGCGTACGCGCGCTGGACGCTCCCGCCCCGCGACCTCGTGCGGCTCCGCTCCGCCGGTCTCCAGAAGCTCCTCCCGCCGGAGAAGATCTCGGTCGTCCAGAGCCTCGCCGCCGCCCAGCGAGCCGGGACCGTGACGTACGCCGACGCGGCCGACACCATCGCCACCCTGGGCCGCGACCCCGATCCCGCCGTGGCCGGCGCGACCGTCGAGTTCTTCCGCCACGCGCGCGAGGCGCTCGTCCCCGCCGCGGCCCGCGCCGCCGCCGACGCGGCCTCGAGCGCGCTCTACCGCCCCGCGCTCGCGCGGCTCGGCTGGTGGCGGCGCCCCGGCGAGCCGGCCGCCGACGGACGTCTCCGTGCGCGGCTCGTCGAGTTCCTCGCGCTGGTCGTGCGCGACCCGGACGTCGCTGCCGAGGCGGCGCGCCTCGGCGCGGCGTACGCGGGGATCGCCGACGGAGCCTTCCACGCCGAGGCGGTGGACCCCGACCTCGCGGACGCCGCGCTGGCCGCGGCGGCGACGCGCGGCGGTGCGCCCGTGTTCTACGGCCTGCTGGCCCGCCTCGGCAGCGTGCAGGACGGCCCGCTGCGCCTGCGGATCCTGAACGCGCTGGCGGCGGCGGAGGACGCCGCGCTGGTCGAGCGCGCCGCCGGGCTCTGGCGCGATCCGCGCCTGACGCGCGTCGAGCGGCTCCACCTGCTCCGGCTCATGCAGGAGGGGCCCGGCGGCCCCGCGCGCGCCCTCGGGGCGCTGGAGCACGACCCGGGCGCCTACCTCGCCGCGCTGGTGGAGACCCACCGCGCCGCCGTGCCCTCCTTGCTGGAGGGGCTCTGCAGCGCGCGCGACGCGGACCGCGTCCGCGCGGCGCTCGAGCCGAGCGTCGCGGCCTATCCCCAGCTGCGCTCCGGCCTCGACCAGACCCTGGAGCGGATCGCGATCTGCGCGGCGGAGCGGGCGGCGGACGGCGAGGCTGCCGGCCGCTGGTTCGAGGCGCGCGCGGCGGTGCGGTGAGGCGCCGCGGACACCAAACGAAACGGGCGGCCGGGAGCACCTCCCAACCGCCCGTTCTCTTGGTGGACCCGACCGGGATCGAACCGGTGACCTCCTGAATGCCATTCAGGCGCGCTCCCAGCTGCGCCACGGGCCCTGAAACCCCAGGGAGGGCAGTGATTAGCGCGGCTGCGCCCCGGGCGTCAAGGACCATCGCCACCCGGCCCTCGGCGCTCCGGCCGCCGTCCTCGTCGTTCCCGCCGCTACTTCTTCGCGGCGCTCTTGGCGGCGGCCTTCTGCCGCTTCTTGCGCGCCTTCCACTGCTGGCGGCGCCGCGACTTCATCCGCATGTGCTTGCTCTTCGAGTTGGCCATCGCTCCGCTCCTTGCCGGGGGGCAACGCCCCCCAGACCCCCGGTCGCTCCGGGCCAGGCTCATCCGCCTGGCCCCTCCGCTCGACCTGGGCCGCCAGGGTCCGGGACCTCGGGCGGGCGCATCTCTACCACGCCGCGCGCGTCGCGCGAAACCTCTAAGCGGGCGCCGGGCCGCCGCCCTCGCCCGTCCCCTCGCCGCGCGGCGGCGGCACCGCGCCTCCGCCCGAAGCGTCCTTCGCCTCCTGCGCGTCGCTCCGCCCGTCGCGCTCGCCACGCGGCGCCGGCGCGGCGCCCGCCGGCCTGACCGCCCGCGGCGGCGGCATCCCCTCGGCGCCGCGCACCGCGCTCGGCTTCGGCACCGGGGCGGGCGGCGGGCGGGACGGTCGCGCAGGCCCCTCGGCGGGCGCGCGGCGCGGCGGCTCGGCCGGGCGCCGGCCGGTCTCGGCGTGCCAGTTCTCGACGAGGTCCTTCACCTCGGCGAGCGGCAGCGCGGGGACGAAGTTCCCGTTGGCGCCGTCCATGTCGCGCGCCATGCAGAGCGCGTTCAGGATGGCCTCCTCGGTGGCCTCGATCACCGCCTCGTAGAGGGGGTCGAGCCGCTGGTCGAGCAGGATCTTCATGCGGTAGACCATCTTGCGGCTCTCGCGCGGCACCTTGTTGGCGGTGGAGAAGGCGAGGACGATCTCGCCCGAGCCGTGCATCGCCGTGGAGCCGACGCGCCCGATCCCGAGCGCGGCGCGCTTGGCCAGCCGGGCGAGCTGGTGCGTCCCGAGCGGCGCGTCGGTCGCGACCACCGCGATGATCGAGCCGTAGTTGGTCTTGCGGCGCTCGATCCGCTGGTAGCGCCGCTCCAGCACCTCGCCCACCGGGAAGCCGCCGATGCGGAGCTGCCGCATCACGCCGAAGTTGGACATCACCAGGACGCCCACGGTGTAGCCGCCGTCCGCCTCGGGGAGCTTCCGGCTGGACGTGCCGATCCCGGCCTTGAAGTCG
>DATIWK010000073.1:0-10075 GCA_035519395.1 Anaeromyxobacteraceae bacterium
AGCGCGCCGCTGGCGCGGAGCAGCTCGAAGGCGCGGGCCGAGCCGCCGCAGCGCAGCAGCTTGAACGTCTCCTCGAGCACGCGGGCCGGGGCGCAGCGCGCCAGCTCGCCGGCGTGGCGGCGCATCGCCTCGAACGTATCCGGCGCGATCGTGAACCCGAGCCGCGAGGCGAAGCGCACCGCCCGGAGCGCGCGGACCGGGTCCTCGCGCATGCGGATCTCCGGGTCGCCGATGGTCGCGATGCGCCGCGCTTCCAGGTCGGCGCGGCCGCCGACGTAGTCGATCACCTCGCCGGTGGCGACGTCGTAGAAGAGGCCGTTCACCGTGAAGTCGCGGCGGACGGCGTCCTCCTCGGCGGTGCCGAAGACGTTGTCGCGGGTGATGAGCAGGTCGCCGGCGTCGGAGGCGAGGTCGTCCGCGACGTCCGTCGGGTTCTTCCGGAAGGTGGCCACCTCGACGACCTTGCCGCCGCGGAAGTACACGTGCGCCAGCCGGAACCGGCGGCCGATGAGGCGGCAATTCCGGAAGACGGCGCGAACCTCGCCGGGGTGCGCGTCGGTGGCGACGTCGAAGTCCTTGGGTTTGGCGTCGAGGAGCAGGTCGCGCACGCAGCCGCCCACGAAGTAGGCGCTGTGCCCGACGTGGCGCAGCCGGTAGATGACCTTGAGCGCGTCCGGATCGAGCCGCTCGACGGCGATCTCCGGTGCGTGCGACAGCTCGGGGGCGGGCGGATCGAGCGCCAGCCCGGGCGGCGGCCGGCCGCGGGGGGCGTCGTCTGCGTGGAGGTCTTGGAGAGGGGAAGGGGCGCGAGGTGATTTTTCGTGCATGCGTTCGCCGGATCGGGGGGCGACCGGCCCGGGGCACGTCCCCGGGTTCCCGTCCGCACCGACACCGTCGGGCTCGTCCTCGCACCCTTGTAGCCGCGCCCGGGCCCCCGGTCAAATGGCCGACTCGCGATCGGTCCCTCCCGGATCGTCCGGATCCGCCGGCTGCACGGGAGGTCCGGCGGCGGGACCGGCCGCGAAGAGGTCCCCCTGCTCCGGCTCCAGGCCGAGCGCCACGCGCACCGGCTGGAAGGAGCGGCGGTGGATCGGGCAGGCGCCGAGCCGCTTCAGCGCGTCGAAGTGCTCGGCGGTGGGGTAACCCTTGTGCCGCGCGAAGCCGTACCCGGGGTGGCGGACGTCCAGGTCGGCCATGAGCGCGTCGCGCGCGGTCTTGGCGAGGATGCTCGCCGCGGCGATGGTGAGGGAGAGCGCGTCGCCGTGGATGATGGGGGTCTGCGGCATCCGGAGCTCGGGGAGCTTGCGCGCGTCCACGAGCACGTGGTCCGGGCGGGTGGCGAGGGCGCGGACCGCGCGCGTCAACGCGAGGAGGCCGGCCCGGTAGATGTTGAGGCGGTCGATCTCCTCCACCTCGGCGCGGGCGACGGCCCAGCAGATGGCATTTCGCTCGATGTCCCGGGCGAGCCGCTCGCGCTCTCGCGCGTCGAGCTGCTTCGAGTCGTCGATCCCGCGAGGCCGGTAGTCGTGCGGCAGCACGCACGCGCCCGCCACCACCGGGCCGGCGAGCGGGGCCATCCCCGCCTCGTCCACCCCTCCGACGTGGACGACGCCCCGCTCCCACAGCTCGGTCTCGAACCTGAGCAGCTGACGGAGGCGCTGCCCCTCGCAGCGGTTCTCGTGGCGGCGCTTGCGAACCAGGCGCAGCACCTCCCGGGCGCCGGCGCGCGCGTCCCGCTCGAGCGCCGCCTCGCAGTCCTCGGGGAGCGCATGGTCCCCGTCGAGGAACCGCTCGCGCAGCTCGGCGACGGAGAGGCGGGCGAGGTCGTCCGGGCGCATGGACGGCCCGGAGTGTACGACGGCGGGCACGGGACGACCTAGGGCGGGGGCCTCACCTGCCGGCGCGGCCGAGCCTTCCCACCAGCGCGCCCGCGCACTGCGCCGCGCGGTCCCGGATGAACCCGGCGTACAGCGCGCCGCCGTCCGTCGCGAGACGCGCGGGCGACGCCGGCGGGCGCGAGTCGACCGGAGGGACCGGGTACAGCTCGGAGCACGCGTCCCGCCACAGGATGCGCCCGGAGGCGCCGTCCACGAGCGTGGCCCGCACGTCGAACCACGGCCGGTAGGTGTACCAGCAGCCGACCAGCACGAACCGCGTGGTCTCGACGAGCAGCACCGGAGCGCTCCCGGCGCGGGAGTCCCGGTCGGCCTGCCGGGCCCTGCCCAGGCGGAGCGGCGGGGAGGCCGCTGCGCCCGCGGCGGCCAGCGCGTCGGCGGTGGCGCGCGCGGGATCCAGCGGTGGCGCGCGCAGCGACTCGGTGTACCCGGCCTCGAACTGCTCCCAGATGTTGCCACCCGTTGTCGGCGGCGCGGCCGGCGCCGAGGCGCGCTCGATCGCGAGAGCGCCGCTGCCTCGCCGCGCGGCGAGCGACCAGGGGCGGTCGCCTCCGCGGCGCTCGTCCCACGCGCACCCCGGGAGCGTCCAGAGCAGCTCGCCCTCGTTCGTCGAACAGTCCACCCATGGCGCCGGAGACGGCCGGTAGACGACGGGGATCTCGGCGGGCTCCGCCGCGAGCCGTTCCCGGTCCGCCGGCGACATCGCGACGCGGCCGCCGGAGCACGCCGCCGCGGCCGCCGCGAGGGCTGCCAGTCGCGAGCGCATGGTGCGCGATGATGGCACCGTCCCGGTTGCTGCGCACGCTCCCGCGCCTCGTCCGGGATGCACCCCGTCCGTGATCTCCAGGGGCCGTCCGCCTGGCTAGGACTCGTGCTTCCCCGACTGGACACAGGGAGGAGAGATGATCGCTCGCGCAGTCACCCTGTCGCTTCTTGCCATCCTCGCCCCGCCCGCGGCGCCGCAGGACCGGATGCCGCCCATCCCCACCGACAAGATGACCGAGGCCCAGCGCGCCGCGGCCCAGGAGCTCATCGCCGGACCGCGGGGCGCGGTGTTCGGACCCTTCATCCCGCTCCTGCGGAGCCCCGAGCTCCTGAGCCGGCTCCAGAAGATGGGCGAGTACCTGCGGTACCACAACGCCGCCGGCCAGAAGCTGAGCGAGCTGGCCATCCTCTACGTCGCGCGGCGATGGACCCAGCAGGTGGAGTGGGCCATCCACGAGCCCCTCGCCCGCAAGCAGGGGGTGCGGCCCGAGGTGGTGGCCGCGCTCGCCGAGGGCCGGCGTCCGCCCGCGCTCGCCGACGACGAGGCGGCCGTGTACGACTTCCTCGAGGAGCTCTACGACAACCACTCGGTGAGCGACGCCACCTACGGGCGCGCCCTCGCGAAGCTGGGTGAGCAGGGCGTCGTGGACCTCGCCGCGCTGGCGGGCTACTACGAGCTCCTGGCCATGGTCATGAACGCGGCGCGGACGCCGACGGAGGGCGGGAAGCAGCCGCTCCAGCCCTTCCCGCGGTGAGGGCACTCCCGGCGGCACGCAGGACGCCGCGGCGCGCCGCCTCCCGGACGGACGATGACCGCGCTCATCGCCAGAAGCGCAACGCGGGGCCGTCAGAGCCGCAGCACCAACTTCCCGAAGCTCTCGTTCCGCTCCATCCGCTCGTGCGCCTGGCGCACCTCGGCGGCGGGGAGCACCGCATCGACCACGGGCTTCACCCGCCCGGCGGCGACGAGCGGGAGGACGTCCCGCGCGAACGCCTGCGTCGCGGCGATCTTCTCGTCGAGCGGCCGCGGCCGGAGGACGGTCCCGACGACGGTGCCGCGGACGCGCATGAGCGCGCCGAGGTCGACCGTCGCCTTCGGCCCGCCCATGGTCCCGATGTTCACGATCCGGCCGCCGGTGGCGAGCGCCGCGACGTTCTCGGCCATGTACGGCCCGCCCACGAAGTCGAGGACCAGCGGCACGCCCTTCTTCCCGGTGAGGCGCTTCACCTCGTCCGCGAACCGCGGCTCCTCCTTGCCGACGAGGATGCCGTGATCGAGCCCGAGCGCCTTCGCGCGCTCCAGCTTGTCGGCGGTGCGGCTCGTGCCGATGACGCTCGCCCCGGCCGCCTTCGCGATCTGCAGCGCCACCGTGGACACGCCGGAGCCGACCGCGTGCACCAGCACCGGCCAGCCCGGCCGGAGGCCGCCCAGCGTGAACAGCGCGTCGTGCGAGGTGACGCCCGCCTCCGGGAAGGCGCCCGCGTCCTCGAGCGAGAGGCCGTCCGGGACGCGCATCAGCATCCGCTCGCTCGCGAGCGCGTACTCGGCCTGCGCCTCGCCCGAGGCGATGGCCATGACCCGGTCGCCGGGCCTCCAGGCGGTGACGCCCTCGCCCACGCGCGCCACCTCCCCCGCCAGCTCCAGGCCCGGGACGTCCTCCCGGTAGCCGGGGGGCGGCGGGTAGAGCCCGCGACGCTGCAGCAGGTCGGCGCGGTTGAGCGCGGCGGCCCGGACGCGAACCAGCACCTCGCCGCGCTGGGGCGACGGGTCGGGGACCTCCTGGAGCGACACGACCTCGGGACCACCCTTGCCGCCGAAGACCACCGCCTTCATCCGATCCTCCGCACGCCCGGCGCCCCGAAGTGGCCGGTCGCCGCTCCGAAGGGCGCCTCGTAGGTCGCGCCGTCCGCATCGCGCGCCACCTCGGCGCGCCCCGGCTCGACGTGCGCGAGAGGATAGCCGCCGGCGCGCGGCTCGGCGAGCCTCTCCGCCTCCACCGGGCACGCTGCGTCCGCCTCCAGGCCGGGCAGTGCGTCGGCGGGCGAGACGGCGACGGCCAGCGCGTACCCGTTGTACGTTCCCTCCCACCACATGGAGAGGTCCGAGGGCCCGGCCGCGGCACGCGCGGCGGCGTCGAGCAGGGCGGCGCGGAACGCACGGAACGGCGCGGTGTCCGTCCGCGCGTCGGCGCCACCGGGCACGAGCCTGCCGTGGCGGCGGCGCAGCTCCTCGAGCGCGAAGAGCAGGATCCGGGCGCGCACCGAGGAACCATGTCATGGGCCCACACGACGGTCGCGCACCACCCGGGTCGGCGCTCCCGGTCCATCGGGGACGCCCGCCCGGTACCTCGCCGTACCGTGAAGGCCGGACGCCCGGCGACCGCGCGGCCGCCGGCCGGCCGTCTTCGGACGTGGCCGCGCAGCCGGAGGCGCGTGCGGAGCGGCACGGACGTTGCGTGTAGTCGAGGTCGATGGGCGAGCGGAGACGATCGGAAGGGGCTCCGGCGGAAGCCGACCACGGCGGCAACCCGCCCGGCGGCCATCCGGAGATCGACACCGTCCGCTGGGCGCTCGGCAGCGTGCGGACGTGCGCGTGCTCCGACTGCTGGGAGCGCCGCGAGCTGTGGCGGCAGGTCCGCATCGTGCTGCGGGCGCTCGACGAGGCGCGCCCCGGCGCGCTGCCCGTCGAGGTGGCGCACTACCTCTGGGACGCTCTCTCCGCGCCGCGCTGGCGGGTGAGGCGGCGGCGCGCCCCGCGCCCGGCGCCGCGAGCGATCCGCTGGCTCCGCGCCCACGCGGCGCGCGAGGGCTGGAACGTGGGGCAGCTCTACGAGGTGGTGCTCCGGGGCGTCGCGCGACGTCGTTAGTACCGGGGGGCGTTCCGCCCCCCAGACCCCTGGTCGCTCCGGGCCGGTGACTCAGCCGCGCAGCGTGCCGTCGATCCCGATCACCACGTCGCGGAACGGCACGGCCACGGCCGCCGCCGCGAGGGCCTGCCGCGCGGCCGTGGAGATGCCGCCGCAGCACGGCACCTCCATCCGCACCACCGTGACGCTGCGCGGGGCCGCCGTCCGGAAGATCGCCGCCAGCTTGTCTCCGTAGGCAGCGAGGTCGTCGAGCTTCGGGCAGCCGATCACCACCGCACGCCCGGCGAGCAGCTCGTCGTGGAACCTGGCGTAGGCGAAGGGTACGCAGTCCGCGGCGACGAGGAGGTCGGCGCCGCGGAGCCACGGCGCGCCGGGGTTCACGAGGTGGAGCTGCACCGGCCAGTGGCCGAGGCGGCTCTCGCCGGCCGAGGGCGTCGCAGCCGGCCCCCCGCGTCGCGGCAGCGTGGTCGAGCGGGATCCGGGGCAGCCGCCCGGCGCAGGCGCGTCGTTCGAGACCACGGAGAGGCGCGGCCGTGCCGTGGCCGCCGCGAGGGGCATGGCCGGCGCAGCGGGCTGCGCGGCCCGTGCCGTGACGAGCTGAAGCGGCGGCCGCGGGACGGGCGCGGCACGCGCAGCGAGATGCGTGTGGACGGCCACCTCGTCGAAGGGGGCGGCCTCCCGCTCCACGACGGTGATCGCTCCCTGCGGGCACTCGCCGAGACAGGCACCCAGCCCGTCGCAGAGGGCGTCGCCGGAGAGGCGCGCCTTCCCGTCCACGAGCGCGATCGCCCCCTCGGCGCAGGACGGGATGCACTGCCCGCACCCGTCGCACTTCGACTCGTCGATCTGGACGATCTTCCGCCGCATGGGCGCCCTTATCGCACGCCGGCGCCTCCCGGGTCGAGGGTGGGCCGGAGGGCTGCGAGCCGCGCTCCGTGGTATCCCTTCGGGCCGGAGGAGCCGATGCGCATCACCCCGATCTGCGCCGCCCTGCTCACCGCGTGCGCCGCGGCGCCGACCGTTCCCGCGCCCGCCCCGGAGGACCTCGCACCGGCCGCCGGCGCCGGAGAACGGTGTGCGCGCGGGTTCGCAGGCGAGTGCCGGGACCTCGGACGCGCCCACCTGCTCGGCGAGGGCGTGAAGCAGGACGACCGGCTCGCCGCCGCGTACCTGATGGAGGCATGCGAGATCGGCGATCCGTCGGGCTGCGGCGCGCTGGCGGTCCTCCATGCGCTGGGCCGCGCGCTGCCGCAGAGCGACGAGAAGGCCGGGGCCCTGTCGCGCCGCGCCTGCGAACGCGGCTCGGCCCTGGGCTGCTCCAACTTCGGGGTGCTCCTGGCCGAGGGCGCGGTGAAGCCGCCGCCCACCGACGACGACGAAGGCGGCGGCGCGCGCGTCCTGAAGCTGTTCCGCACCGCATGTGACGCCGGCGTGGCCGAGGGGTGCGTGAACCTGGGCGCCGCCTTCGACGGCGGCGGGCTCACGGGCCGTGACCTCGGCCAGGCGGCGCGCGCCTACCAGCGCGGCTGCGAGGCGGGGTCGCCGCTCGGATGCTGGCGCCTCGCGGCGCTCGCCACCGAGCGGCCCGAGGCGGCGCCGGGCGCGAACGTCCCGGCGCTCGAGGGGCGGGCCTGCCGCGCGGGAATCGGGAGCGCCTGCGCCGCGCTGAAGCAGCCCGCCCCGCCGCCGTCCTACCGGACGCCGGTGTCGCGGCTCGTCGCCGACCGGACCAGCCTGGTCCTGGGCTTCCCGGGGGCGGGCGGCTTCCACGCGACGGACCTGGCGGAGGGCCGTGGGGTGGCGCGCACGCCGCCGGTGATCGGCCGCAGGCCGTCCGCGGCGGTCCAGGCGGCCGTGCCCGAGCCGCTCCGCCTCCGCCTCGGCGTCGCGGGCGACCCGACCACCGCCGGCGACGACCCGCCGGTGGAGATGCTCGTGGCGCTCCGCCGCCACCTGCTCGGCCAGTGCTACGAGGGTCCGCGCTCCGCCCCGTCGTCCGCCGTGGAGCTGTACACCGTCTTCATGGTGGACGCCGACGGGCGCGTGGGCGACGTCCGCGCCGCGGCGGAGCCCGCCGACGCCGCGCTCGAGCAGTGCGCCGGGGAGCTCGTGGGCGACTGGGACTTCCCGCAGCCCGACGGCGGGAGCGGCGGGCCGTACCTGGTTCGCCACGCCTTCGAGGCCTTGCCGGCCGGTCCGGCGCCCGAGTTCGCCGGACCGGGGACGCTCCGGCCCGCCTCGCGCGACACGCTGTGCATCGAGCGGCGGCTGAAGGTGCCGCCCGAGTACCGCGGCGCGGTGGGCAGCGTGACCGTGAAGCTGGTGGTGGACCCCCAGGGAAGGCCGGGGCTGATGCACGTGCTCACCCCGGCACCCGACGCGATCGTGCGGGCGATCTCCGACGCGATCGCGCGCTGCGAGTGGTCCGCGGGGGCGGACGCGCGCGGCGCTCCCGCGACGCTGTGGCTGACGCTCACCGTGAACCTGTCGCGCTGAGCCGCTCCCCGCCCGCGGCCGAAAACTGGCCGGCGCCCCTCCGGCGCGCTAGGAATCGAGCGATATCGGGCGGACCGGGTGATCGGCGCGCAGCGAGCGACTTGGCGGGAGCTGGAGCAGGCGGGGCGGGTCCTCTTCGGACCGGCCTTCGGCCCCGGCGACGTGTCGGCGGGACGGTGGCGCACCGGCCTCAAGGCAGCGTACCGCCGCCGCGTCCTCGAGACCCACCCGGACCGGGCGCGCGCGCTGGGGCGCTCGGAGCACGAGCTGGCCCGTGAGTTCCGCGCGGTGACCGAGGCATACCGGCTCCTCGCCGCGGCGGGCGCCGTCGCGCCGGTGCCGCCCCCCCGGCCTCAGCCCCGGCCCGCCTGGACTCCGCCCGCCCCACGCGCCCGGACGGAAGCTCCACGGCCGCGGCGTGAGGAGCGGGCGTGGCGCCCCGCACCGCGGACGGCGCCTCCGCCCCGCCCGGCCTGGGCTCGCGCGCCTGCGGCCGCGCCGGACGCTGCCACCCCGCGCCGCCGGAGCCTGCCGCGCCGCCGCCTCCGCCTCGCCGAGTTCCTCTACTACAGCGGCCGCATCTCCTTCGGCACGTTCCTGGAGGCGATCGTCTGGCAGCGGAAACAGCGCCCCGCCGCCGGACGCGTCGCCATCGAGCTCGGGCTCCTCACCTTCGCCGACGTGATCGAGATCCTCGAGACCCGCCGCCGCGACGGGGACGCCGTCTCCGTCCCGTTCGGCGAGTGGGCGGTGCGCACCGGCAAGCTCACGCCGTTCCAGGTGCTGGCGGTGCTGGGCGCGCAGCGGCGCCGGCAGCGCCCCATCGGTCAGTTCTTCGTCGAGTGCGGGCTGCTCCGCGCCGGCGAGGTCGAGGCGGTGCTCCGCGCCATGTGGGAGCACAACGCGAGGCAACGCGGCTGAGCCAGAAGCGGAGAGGCAGGCGGATGCGCCTGCCTCAGGCCTTCGGCGCGGCGACCCCGGGGGTCCCGGTGGGCGCGGCGGCCGGCGCGCCGTAGAGCGCCGGGGCCGGTCCGGCCGACTTGAGGTAGAGGAGCTTCGTCACCGCGAACCCGAGCGCGAGGATCGCCGAGAGGATGATCCAGCTGTGGTCCCAGCCGTAGATGGTCGGGTAGTGGTTCGAGACCATCGCGAAGACGAGCGGCACGGCCATGTAGGTGTTGTGCTTGGAGCGCATCGCCGCCATCGCGGGCACCGAGGCGTCTGGCGCCGGCGCGAGCCCCTTCACGCCCTGGATGATCCGCTTCTGCGCCGGCCAGATCCGCATCCAGACGTTCATGACCATGACCGTGCCCATGAGCATGCCCCCGGTGATGAAGACGGCCCGGCCGGTGAAGACGCGCGAGACGAGGAACAGCAGCACCACGAAGGCGCCGAAGGCCGCGCCGACGGCGCCGCGCTCGTTCTTCGCACCCCAGGCGCGCATGATGGCGTCGTAGACGAAGAAGACGCCGCCGATGAGGACGAGCGAGATGGCGACGCCGGCGACGTGCGGGAGCGCCGGCGCGTCGGTCACGACGTCCTTCCGCACCAGGTTGTCGACCGACCAGTAGACGAGGCCCGCCATGAGGATGCCCGTCGTCCAGGTCCAGACCGCGCCCCAGCGGAACCAGTAGAGCGCCCGCGGCATCAGCTCGGGGACGACCTTCTTGCGCGAATCCGGGTCGTAGGACTTCGCGAGCTGCGCGTTCACGAAGTTGAAGAAGAACAGGTGCCCGATCCACAGGATGCCGGCGACGACGTGCGTCCAGCGGAACGCGGCTTCGAGCCAGGCCATGGGGTCCACCTCCGTGGCGCGGACCCGGTGGGTCCTCGCGCCCGACCGCTCTCTAGCGGCCGCGGCGGCGCGCGTCCACGCAGAGCGCATTCCGCCTGCGGCGGGGCCTGGCGTCCCGGCCGGGATCCCGCGGCGGGGCATCCCCGCGCGTGGCGCCAGCCTGACCGTGTCCGTCGCCGCCCGGCTCAGCGGCTCGAGCGCCGCGCCGCGAACCGGAGGGCGAGCAGGAACAGCCCCGCTCCCGCGAGCGCAGCCGC
>DATIWK010000074.1:0-3560 GCA_035519395.1 Anaeromyxobacteraceae bacterium
GGCCCACCTGCTCGCCAGCATCTCGGTGGACCCGATCCTCTCCTACAACTTCGACTACCTGGAGTCCTACGCGAAGGAGATCGGCAAGGATCCCGACGCCGCCTACGTCGTGGTCGTCGATCGCGAGGGCAACGCCCTCACCCACGTCTTCGCGGAGCCACGGGACAAGACCGGGCTCGTGACCTTCGCGGCGGACGTGAAGCAGGGCGACGAGGTCCGCGGCGCCGTCCGCATCGGCCTCCGGACCGACGCCATCGACGCGGGGGTGCGGCGCTCGCGGCTCCTCATCGTGGGGCTCGGGCTCGCCGCCATGATCCTGGTCGCGGCCCTCGTCCTGCTCCTGTTCCGGGCGGTGGTGCTCACCGGGGTGCAGGGCCTGCGCTCCAGCCTGGCGCGCGTCGCCGACGGCGACATCGGGCTCGAGGTGCGGGAGGACGGCGGCGACGAGGTGGCGATGCTCCACGCCTCCCTGGGCGAGACGGTGGGACGCCTGCGCGACGTGGTCGGGAACGTCAAGACCGCGGCCGACGCCGTGTCCACCGCCAGCGCGGCGATGGCGTCCAGCACGGTCCAGATGAGCCAGGGCGCCACCGAGCAGGCGGCGTCCGCGGAGGAGGCCGCGGCCTCGATCGAGGAGATGGTCGGCGCCATCCGGGTGACCGCGCAGAACGCCGGCCAGACGGAGCGGATCGCCACCCAGGCGGCCCAGGCGGCGCTGGAGGGAAGCCGGGTGGTGTCCGAGACGGTCGCCGCCATGCGTGCCATCGCCGAGCGGATCACGATCATCGACGAGATCGCCTACCAGACCAACCTGCTGGCGCTCAACGCGAGCATCGAGGCCGCCCGCGCCGGCCAGCACGGGCGCGGCTTCGCGGTGGTGGGCGCCGAGGTGCGCAAGCTCGCCGAGCGCAGCCGCGTGGCGGCCAGGGACATCGGCGATCTCTCCACCAGGAGCGTCCGGCTCGCCGAGGGCGCCGGGAAGCTCCTGGAGCGGATGGTCCCCGACATCCAGAAGACGGCGGCGCTGGTCGGCGAGATCACCGCCGCCAGCCGGCAGCAGAGCGGCGGGACCGAGGAGCTCAGCCGCGCCATCCAGCAGCTGGACCGCATCACCCAGCAGAACGCCGCGTCCGCCGAGGAGCTGTCCGCCACGGCGGAGGAGCTCTCCGCCCAGGCCCGGTCGCTCCAGGGCAGCGTGTCGTTCTTCAAGCTCTCCGACGGCGCCGCGGTCGGCGCGCCGTCCGCTCCTCGCCTTCCGGCCGGCGCGCACCGCGCCGCGCGCCCGAGGAGCTGACCTTCCGGCGCCCGCCGGCCGGACGTCCGCGGCCCGTCTCTCGGCCGCCGGAGGTCCGGTCCGCCCCCTCGAGCGCCCGCTCCACGGCGGCGAGCGCGTGCAGCTCGGTCGTGTCGAAGTACGGCACGGCGAGGTCGGCCTGCCGGACGAGCATCCCGATCTCGGTGCACCCGGCGATGACGCCCTGCGCGCCGGCGGCGGCCAGGGCGTTCATGACGGCGAGGTAGCGCGCCCGGGAGCGGGGCTCGACGCGCCCGAGGACCAGCTCCTCGAAGATGACGCGGTTCACCTCCGCCCGGTCCTCGGGGCCGGGCACGGTGACCTCCAGGCCGTGCCGCTCGAGCCGGCGCCGGTAGAAGTCCTCCTCCATCACGTAGCGCGTGCCGAGCAGGGCGACGCGCCGCAGGCCGGCGGCCCGCACCCGCTCGGCGGTGACGTCCACGACGTGCAGGAGCGGGACGCGCACGCCGCGCATGGCCTGGTCCGCCACCTTGTGCATGGTGTTGGCGCAGATGAGGAGCAGCTCGGCGCCGGCCCGCTCCAGCCCCAGCGCGGCGCGGTTCAGGATCTCGCCCGCCTCGTCCCAGCGGGCGGCGCGCTGCAGCGGCTCGATCTCCGCGAAGTCGACCGACCAGAGGACGCACCGGGCCGAGTGGAGGCCGCCGAGCCGCGCCTTCACGGCCTCGTTGACGAGCCGGTAGTAGTGCGCCGTCGACTCCCAGCTCATGCCGCCAATGAGCCCGATGGTCTTCATCCGTGCCTTCCCCGGCGCCCGATCGGCGCCGGCCATCTCGTAGGCCGGCCGGCACCGGGAGGCAACGGAGAAGCGGCCCGAGCGGAGCCGCTAGCCGATCGCCCCCGACTCCAGGACCAGCCGCTCCAGCCAGCGCAGCACGGCGGCGACGCGCGCGCTCGCCCGCAGGTCGCCGTGGGTCACCGCCCAGAGCTCCAGGGGCGGGGGCTCGAGGCGCGGCAGCACCTGCTGGAGGCGCGGGTCTCCGCGGACGAACGCGCCGGTGAGGAGGGCGATCCCCGCGCCAGCCGCGCACACGGCGTGCATCGTGGTGGTATTGCTGGCGCGCACCGCGACGCGCGCGCCGGCCGCGCTCTGGACGAACCAGGCCTGCGTCCTCATCCGGTCCAGGTCGCGGTCGAAGAGGATCAGGTCATGTCCCGCGAGGTCTCGCGCCGTCCGCGGCGTCCCGCGGCGCGCCAGGTACGCCACCCCGGCGTAGAGCCCCTGGCGCTCGATCCCGAGCCGGCGCGCCACCAGGGAGCGCTCGCGGGGGCGGAAGTTGCGGAGCGCCACGTCCGCCTCGCCCCGGGTCAGGTCGAGCACGCGCACGTCGGCCCGGACCTCGACGTTCAGGCCCGGGTACGCGGCGAGGAAGGCGGGGAGCGCCGGAGCGAGCAGGAAGGTCGCGAACCCGTCGCCGCAGGTGACCCGGACCGTGCCGGTGGGGCGGGCGTCCGCCCCGGCCAGCTCGCGCTCCGCCTCGAACGCCTCCGCCTCCATCCGCTCGGCGCGCGCGAGCAGCGTGCGCGCCGCGGCGGTGGCGGCGAGCCCGTCGGGCGTCCGCGCGAAGAGGCGGGCCCCGACGGCCTCCTCCAGCGCCGCGATCCTCCGGCCGATGGTGGTCGGCGCCACGCGCAGCAGCCGGGCCGCGCCCGCGTGGCTCCGCGCCCGGTGCACGGCGAGGAAGAACCGCAGGTCGCTCCAGTCGAGCATGGAGGCCAGCCTGCCACACCCCCGTGCATTCCTGCACGCCCGGCGTGCACCGTCGTGCATTCCATCGGAGCGGCCGCGGCGCCAAGATTCCTCCCGGCTCCCCGGAGCAGCGGGGCGAGACGGAAGGACGGAGATCATGATCGCGACGGCGATGAAGAGGACGATGGCGGTTCGGTACGGGCGGGAGACGGACACCTGGGACCTGGCCCGGAACGAGACCCTGCGGATCCCCCGGCACGGGGGGATGGCGCTCATCCGGGTCGAGCGGGGCGTGGTGCTCGTCACCCGCGAGGGTGATCTCGAGGACCACGTCCTCGACGCCGGCATGGAGCTGCTCGTGTCCGAGCCCGGCCTGGTCGTGGCGTGGGCGCTCGCTCCCTCCACCCTGAGCGTGCGCGAGGCGGCTTCCCCCCGCCGGGCGGCCTAGCGGTCGCGCTGGAAGTCGTAGACGCTCCCCAGCCCGAGGATGCGCGTCAGCTCGTCGAGCGCCACCATGCCCTCCCGCGCCAGGGCCGGATCGCGCAGGTCGTCCGGCAT
>DATIWK010000075.1:0-3196 GCA_035519395.1 Anaeromyxobacteraceae bacterium
CTGGTGATGGCGGTCGCGGGGCTGGCGCTCGTCAACACCATCGGGGGCGGCCTCGCCGCCGCGGTGCGCGACGACCGCGAGCGAGAGCCGGCGCTCGTCACCTTCCTGGTGACGGCGTCGGGCGTCTCGCTCTTCGGGGTGGGCTCCGCGTTCTGGGGGCTCGTCGCCGGGCTCGCCGCGCTCCTGGTGCTGCGCCGGGCGTGAGCGCGATCGCGCCGCTATCCGCGGCCGCGTCCCACGTGCCCCCCACCGCCGTGGCCGCCGCCGTGGCTGCCGCCGACGCTGCCGCCGTGGGCCGCGAAGCCGCTGAACATGCCGGCGCCGCCGGGACCTCCGGACCGTCCGCCGGTGAAGGCGGGGCCGCCGCGGGCCGCGAAGCCGCCATGGGGGGCGCCGCCGACGTGACCGCCGCCGACGAACGCCGAGGTGGTGTGGCGAGGCGCCGGCCTCGGCGCGCTGCCGCCGCTCCCGCCGCTGCCGCGGACCGGCGCGGGCCTGACGCCGGGTTGGCCGGCGCCGCCGCGGTAGACCGGCGCGGGCCTGATGCCGTAGCGCGCGCCGCGCATCGGCGCGTAGTGCCACTGCGCAGGGTGACGCCACCAGCCGTGGGCGTACCACCCGTACCGCGCCGGCCCGTACACGCCGAAGAACGGCCACGCACCGAAGCCCCACATCCAGGGCGCGGCGATCCACGCCCATCCGTAGGCCGGGTAGTAGACGTACGCGTACGGCTCACCGGAGCCGCTGGGCGGCGAGTAGGTGTACGAGTCCGAGTACGGCATCCAGATCCAGCCGTACTGCTGCGTGTAGACCCACTGGCCGGCCGGAAGCTGCTGCGACGGCGTCTCCGCCTGAGCCTGCGGCGGCGCCGGAGTCTCGGCCGGAGGAATGGGCGGCAGATCGGCCGGCGGCCTCGTCGAGGGGGCCTGCGTCTCGACGGGGCCGCGCTCGACGGGGCCGGACTGCGGTGAGGTCTCCCACTCGTCGTCCTGGGGTCGCGCCACCGCCGGGAGGAGGGCCAGGGCGCCGGACATCACGAGCGTTCCGATGAGCTTGGTCATGGCGTTCACCTGGGCATGGTTGAGCATCGAGCGTGCCATCATTTTCTTTCGTAATTTTCGCGGTGTATCTCGCAAGCCCTGTGCGTGCCAGCCACGGGAAAGTGACGACCGCGCACAGCCCGAGGGGCCCCGGGCGGCGCAAGGCCGCAGCCACCCCGGGCCGAAGGCGCCCGGACGTCGCCCTTTTCGCGCCGGCGTGCCCGGCGGAGGGGTGCGCCGCCGGATACGGATGGGAGGCACCGGTCCGGATCGCGAAGGCCCGATCGTCGAAGGGGCGAGGGCCGGAATGGACCGGCTCTCGATCGACGAGGTTCAACGATGGCCAGCTTCATGTTGATCTTCCGCGGCGGGAACAACCGGGGCGACTCCGCCGAGCAGATGCAGCAGCACATGCAGAAGTGGGTCGGCTGGTTCGAGGGGCTCACCCGATCCGGAGCTTACCAGGGCCAGGGGGCGCCGCTCGAGCCGGGTGGCAAGGTGGTGCGCGGCGCCGGGAAGACGGTCTCCGACGGCCCGTACGCGGAGGCGAAGGACCTGGTGGGAGGCTACGCGATCATCCAGGCGCGGGACCTCGAGGCCGCGGTCGAGATCGCCCGCGGTTGCCCCACCCACGAGAAGGGCGGCATCGTCGAGGTGCGGCCGGTCAGGGCGATGTGAGCGCCGAAGGCGATCCTGCGGAGGGTCGTTCCGGCCCCCGGGGCCCTCCGGTCGCACCGGGCGAGGCGCATCCGCCTCGCCCCGCGCCCGGTCTGGCCCGCCTCGCCGATCACCTCTTCCGCCGCGAGGCAGGCCGGATGGTCGCGTCGCTGGTCCGCGTCCTCGGCGTGCGCAACCTGGCGCTGGCCGAGGACGCCGTGCAGGACGCGCTGGTGCGCGCGCTCGAGACCTGGAAGTTCGCGGGGGCCCCGCGGAACCCGGCGGCCTGGCTGATGCGCTCGGCCCGGAACCGCGCCATCGACCTCCTCCGGCGGCAGGGACACCACGGCCGGCTCGCACCGGAGCTGGCGCGGGCGCTGGAGCCGGCCAACGACGGCGACGGCGGCCCGGAGGAGGAGCACGCCATCCCGGACGACGAGCTGCGGCTCATGTTCTCCTGCTGCGACCCCGTGCTCTCGCCGGCCGCGCAGGTCGCCGTGATCCTGAAGTACCTGTGCGGCTTCTCGGTCCGCGAGATCGCCCAGGCGCTCCTCGCCGGCGAGGCCACGACCGAGAAGCAGCTCTTCCGGTCCCGCCGGGCGCTGGAGGAGCGCGGGGCGCTCTTCGAGGTCGGCGACGCCGCCGAGGTGCGGGCGCGACTCCCCTCGGTGCAGAGCGCCGTGTACCTCCTCTTCAACGAGGGGTACCACGGGGCGCACCCGCAGCAGGCCGTGCGCGAGGACCTCTGCCACGAGGCGATGCGCCTCGGCGAGCTGCTGTCGCGGCTCCCCGCGTCCGCCAGCCCCGGGACGCAGGCGATGCTCGCGCTGTTCTGCCTGCTGGCCGCGCGCCTCCCGGCGCGCGTGGGCGACGACGGCGACCTCCTGCTCCTCGCGGAGCAGGACCGCGGCCGCTGGGACCGCGAGCTGCTGGGAGAGGGGCTGCGCCGGCTGGCCCGCTCGGCGGAGGGGGACGTGGTCACGGCGTGGCACGTCGAGGCCGCCATCGCGGCCCGCCACGCGACGGCGAAAACCTTCGCGGAGACCGACTGGCGGTCGATCCGCGGGCTGTACGACGAGCTGCTGAGGCTGCGCCCCACGCCGGTGGTGGCGCTCAACCGGGCCATCGCGGTGGGAATGGCGGACGGGCCCGAGGCCGGCCTGCGGGCCATCGAGGCGATCGCGGAGCGCGGCCGGCTGGCGGGCTACCCGTTCCTCCCGGCGGCCGTGGCGGAGTTCGAGCTGCGCGCCGGGCGGCCGGACCGCGCCGCGGAGCACCTCCGCGCCGCGCTGCGCCTCGTCCGCAACCCGGCGGAGGAGGCGGTGCTGGCGCGCAAGCTCGCCGCGTGCGGCGGGGCGAGCTGATCGGGTGCGCCCGGCGCTCGCCGCTGGCGCCGCTCACTTCAGGGAGCGCGCCGCCGCCGGCGGCGGCCTCGGCGCGGTCCGCCAGGCGAGGGCGCCGAGCCCGGCGAGCGTCGCGACGAGCACGACCGAGGCCAC
>DATIWK010000076.1:0-2420 GCA_035519395.1 Anaeromyxobacteraceae bacterium
AGACGATCACCGGGACCCCGCACGACATCGCCTCCACCACCGGGAGTCCGAAACCCTCGAGCAGCGACGGGAAGAGGAGCGCCTCGGCCCGCCGCATCACCGACGCCAGCACCGGGCGTTCCAGGTAGTCGAGGTGGTGGATGCGGCTGCGGACCGGGGAGCGATCGAGCGCCTCCTGCGCCGCTTCCGTGCGCCACCCCCACCGGCCAACCAGCACGAGGTCGCCGGGATAACCGTCGGCTGCCGCGAGGGCGAACGCCTCGAGCAGGTTGACGATGTTCTTGCGCGGCTCGAGCGTCGAGACGAAGAGCAGGAAGCGGGAGGGCAGGACGGCCGGCACGGCCGCGTGCCCCAGGGCGAACGCGGGGTCCACCCCCTCGTGGATCATGTGGATGCGCCGCGGCGTGACCCCGGCGAGGGTCGCGAGGTCGCCCGCCGTCGCCTCCGAGACGGCGATCAGCGCGTCGGCGCCGAACAGGACGCCCGGGAGCCGCTCGCGCAGGTTGTCGAGGGTCTCCTTCTGGACCGTCTCCGGCAGGCGGAGGAACGCCAGGTCATGGACGGTGGGGACGAGCGCCCGGACCGCGGCGAGGTGGCGCCTCGGCACCACGAAGTTCGGGGCGAAGAAGACGTCGTTTCCGTCGAGAAACATGAGGACGGGCTCGACCGCCGCCCGCAGGACGGCGAGCGTTGGGCGGACCGGCAGGAGGAACCCCTCCGGGATGTGGTGAAACCGGAAACGGGTGCGAACCGCCGACGGCAGCAGCGGGGGCGGGGGCTCGTCCGGCGCCGCGAACGTGTGCGCGTAGAGCCGCAGCTCGATCGCCGGGTCCGCCTCGGGGAGGCGAGCGAGGAGGTTCCACTCGTACCAGCCGACCCCGCTCATCCGCTCGAAAAACGGGAAGATGTCGACGCCGACCGCCAGCGTCTCCTCGCCCAGCACGACGCGCCGGTAGCGGTGGCGGATACGGGCCGCCAACGTGCCGACGACGTCGCGGAGGATGCTCGCCAGGAATCCGAGGGTCGCCGAGAGGCGCCGTGCCATCGCGCTCAAAGGGTACACTACGCCCCCGGATCATGAGACGCGCCGCCTCCACCCTCGCTGGCGCCGCAGCCGGTGCCGTCGTCCTCGCCGCCGCCTGGTGGTGGTGGACGGCGCCGCCGGACGCGGACGCGGCCGCGCTCGAGGCCGCGGCGGCCACCGTCCCCGCCGGCGCCGACGGGCTCCTCGTGGTCGGCCGCCCCGCCCGTGCCGCCCGCTGGTTGCTGCGCCGGCCGCAGGCCGCCGTGCTGCTCGCGGCCGCCGCGCCCGGCACAGAGGGCTCGTTCGCTCGGCTGAGGGCGGCGCTCGAGGCGCTCGCCGGAGAGGCCCGCGGTCCGCTGGCGGTGTGGTGGCGCGGCCCGGACGTCGCGCTTTCCGCGGAGGTCGGCGAGGGCGCGGGGCGCGCGCTGCGGACGTTGGCGTCGCTCCAGGGGCTTCCGGTGCGGTCCCGGCCCACCGGGCCGGGCACCGTGACCGTTGCGATCGCGTCGGACGGAACGCTGCTCGACGGGCCCGCCGGGAGGCGGCCGGCGACGGGCGCCCCTCATCGCCTCGCCGCCCTCGCGCGCGTCGGACCGCGCTGGTGGCGTGTCCTGGCCGCGCGCGGCGCCCTCGATCTGCTGGCGGGCGACGCACCCCAACTGCCGCCGCCCGGCGGCGCGAGCACCGTCGCCACGGCGGATCTCGGCCGGCTTGCCGCCCTCGCCGGCCCGCCGGGCGTGCTTCCCCACGTCCCGTGCAGCCTGGCGTTCGGCCCCGCTGGGTGGGCGCTCGTCGTCCCGGGCACAGCTCTGGGCCCCACGGCCACGAGGCTCCTGACTCTTGGCAGCGACGCACCGGCGGCGGCGCCCGCAGGCGCGCGCCGCTGGCGCGGCGTGCTCGGCGAGCTGTGGGCCGCGCCCGGGAGCGACCTCACGGTCGCCTCGAGCGCGGCGATGCTGGCGGCGCGGCCCGCTCCCCCGGGGCCCGAAGAGTCGGGGATCGTGCGGGGCCCGGAGCTCGCGGCCGCGTGCCTGCGCGCCGCGGATGCCTTCGACGCTCTCCTCGTCCTGGGGCCGCGCGCGGTCGCGCTCCGGCGCGCCGCGCCTGCGGTCGCAGCGGTGCGGCTGGCGCGCTGGCGCATCGTCGCCGCGGGCGGAACGATCCGCCTCGAGTGGTAGCATCGTCCCGTGCCCCTCGTGAACACGACGAGACGCGGATCCGTCGCGATCGTGGAGCTCGCCCGGCCCGAGAGCGGCAACGCGCTCTCGAACGCGCTCGTGGCCGAGCTTGTCGCGGCCGTCGCCGCCGTCCCCGCGGGCGGCGCCCGGGCGCTCGTCCTCGCCGGGGCGGGGCGCCACTTCTGCACCGGTGCCGACCTTGCCGAGCTCGCCACCAC
>DATIWK010000077.1:0-10054 GCA_035519395.1 Anaeromyxobacteraceae bacterium
CTCCTCGCCGCGCGCGCCGCGCCGGCCCGTCTCTTCGCGGTCGTGAAGGCGAACGCTTACGGGCACGGCGCCGTCGCCTGCGGCCGCACCGCCCTCGAGGCCGGAGCGGCGGCGCTCGCCGTGATCTGCGTGGACGAGGCCGAGGAGCTGCGCCGCGCCGGGATCGACGCGCCGGTCCTGGTCCTCGGGCACACCCCCGCCTCCGACGCGGAGCGCGCCGTGGCCCTCGCGGTGCAGCCGACGGTGGGGGCCCGGGACCAGCTGGAGGCGCTCGCGGCGGCCGCCCGCCGGCGCGGCGCCGCGGTGTCGATCCACCTCGAGCTGGAGAGCGGCCTCAACCGGCACGGCCTCCCTCCGGACGCGCTCGTCGCCCTGGCCGAGCGCGCTCGCACGCTCCCGGGGATCGAGGTGCGCGGGCTGTTCACGCACTTCGCCTCCGCGGAGGAGGACGACCAGCGGTTCACGCGCCGCCAGTTCGACACGCTGCGGGCGGTCGCGGCGCGCCTCCCCTGGGTGCAGGAGCGGCACTGCGCGGCGTCGGCCAGCCTCCTGCTCGATCGCGAGATGGCGCTCACGGCCGTCCGCCCCGGCCTCTCCCTGTACGGATACCGCCCCGCCCGCGGGTGCGGCGCGGACGTGGAGCTGCACCCGGTCATGTCGCTGCGCGCGCGCATCGGCCGGGTGCACGACCTCGCCCCGGGGGAGACGGTGGGGTACGGCCGGACCTGGGCGGCGTCGCGGCCGACCAGGGTGGCGCTGGTGATGTGCGGCTACGCGGACGGCTACCGCCGCGCCTTCTCGAACCGTGGCCACGTCCTGG
The DNA here is from genome assembly GCA_035519395.1 of Anaeromyxobacteraceae bacterium. Lineage (GTDB taxonomy): Bacteria > Myxococcota > Myxococcia > Myxococcales > Anaeromyxobacteraceae > Anaeromyxobacter. The sequence goes on from DATIWK010000077.1 coordinate 821, forward strand.
TGCGGGGCCGCCGCGCGCCGGTCGTGGGGCGGGTGGCGATGGACATGACCATGGTGGACGTCACGGACGTGCCCGGCGCGGCGGCGGGCGACGTGGCCACCCTGCTCGGCCGCGACGGCGGCGAGCGCGTGGACGCGGACGACCTGGCGGCGCTCGCCGACACCGTCTCCTGGGAGATCCTCTCGGCCGTCACCGCGCGCGTGCCGCGGCTCTACCTGCGCGGCGGCGCGGTGACCGCCGTCACCACCCTCACCGAGCGCGTCCCCGTTCCCGCGCGCTGACCGCTCGGCGACTGCACCCGCCCGCCGGATCTGGTATGAACCGGGGCCTCCTCCGAGGCCCGCTTGTCCTCCGTCACCCGCATCGAGATCGGCACGCGCCCGGCGTTCGCCGACAGCCGCGGCGCCTCCGTGGCGCGCAAGATCCGCGAGCACCTCGGCCTCGCCGTCGGGGCGGTCCGCACCCGCGACGTCTACCTGGTCGAGCCCGGCCTGCCCGAGGCCGAGGCGCGGCGGGTGGCCGAGGAGTTCGCGGGACCGGTGGTGCGGGTCGGGGCGGTGGGGCGGCTCCAGGACGGGCGCTTCGACGTGGCGGTGGCGGTCGGCTACCGGCCCGGCGTCACCGACCCGGTGGGCAAGAGCGCCCGCGTGGCCATCGAGGACCTCCTCGGCCGCCCGCTGGGCGAGCACGGCGCGGTCTACGCGTCGCGCCTCTACCTTCTCACCGGCGTCGATCGGCCCGCCGCGGAGCGGATCGCGCGCCAGCTCCTCGCCAACGAGCTGATCGAGCGCGTCTCGGTGCAGACCTGGGCCGAGTGGGAGGCCGCGCCGCCCGACCTCTCCGTCCCGCGCGTCCCCGAGCACGCGCCGCGGCCCGTCGAGGCCGTCCCGCTGGAGGGGCTCGACGACGCCGCGCTGGCGAAGCTGTCGCGCCAGCGCCTCCTCGCGCTCACGCCCGAGGAGATGCGGGCCATCCGCGACTTCTACCGGGCGGCGGCCCGCGACCCGCGCCGCGCCGCGGCCGGCCTGGGCGCCGACCCCACCGACGCGGAGCTGGAGTGCCTGGCGCAGACCTGGTCGGAGCATTGCAAGCACAAGATCTTCGCCGCGACGATCACGTACCGTGAACCAAACCGCCCCGCCGAGGAGATCCGGTCGGTCTTCCGGACCTTCATCCGCGGCACGACCGAGGCGGTGGACGCCGCCATCCGGGCCAGCGAGGGGAAGAGCTGGCTGGTCTCGGTCTTCCACGACAACGCCGGCGTGATCGCCGCCACCGGCCGCTGGCACCTCGTCTACAAGGTCGAGACGCACAACAGCCCCTCCGCGCTCGACCCCTACGGTGGGGCCATCACCGGCATCGTGGGGGTGAACCGCGATCCCTTCGGCACCGGGATCGGCGCCGATCTCCTCTCCAACGTCTGGGGCTACTGCTTCGCCTCGCCCGACCACGCCGGTCCGCTCCCGCCCGGCCTCCTCCATCCCCGCCGCATCCGCGAGGGGGTGCACCACGGCGTCATCGACGGCGGCAACCAGTCGGGCATCCCCTACGCGCGGGGCTGGGAGTTCTTCGACGATCGCTTCCTGGGGAAGCCGCTCGTCTACTGCGGCACCGTCGCGCGCATGCCCGTGACCGCCGCGGGCCACCCGGCGCACGAGAAGCGCACCCGCCCCGGCGACCGGATCGTGATGGTCGGCGGCCGCATCGGGAAGGACGGGATCCACGGCGCGACCTTCTCCTCGGCGGAGCTGACCGAGGACAGCCCGGTGCAGGCGGTCCAGATCGGCGATCCCATCACGCAGAAGATGATGTTCGACTTCCTGCTGGAGGCACGCGACCTCGGGCTCTACTCGGCCATCACCGACAACGGCGCGGGCGGCCTCTCCTCGTCGGTCGGCGAGATGGCCAGGCAGCCCGGGGGCGCCCGGCTCGACCTGGCCCGCGCGCCGCTCAAGTACCAGGGGCTCGCGGCCTGGGAGATCCTGGTCTCCGAGGCGCAGGAGCGGATGACCGTCGCGGTCCCGCCCGCGAACCTGGCCGCCTTCCTCGACCTGGCCCGCCGCCGCGAGGTCGAGGCGACCGACCTCGGGGTCTTCACCGACGACGGGCTCTTCCACTGCACCTACGGCGAGCGGACCGTCCTGCTCCTCCCCCTGGAGTTCCTCCACGAGGGCGACCCGGAGATGCGGCTCGAGGCGGAGTGGAGGCCGCCCGCCGGCGGACCGATCCCGCCGCGGCCACCGCCCGCCACCGGCGCCGACGGGGCGGCGCTGGCGCGCGCGTTCCTGGCCCGCGACAACCTCCGCTCCTGCGAGCTCCTGGCCCGGACCTACGACCACGAGGTGAAGGCGCTCACCGTGGTGAAGCCCTGGGTCGGCGTCCACCGCGACGTCCCCGCCGACGCGAGCGTTCTCCTCGTCGCCCACGACGGCGACCACGCCGGGTACGCCCTCGCCGAGGGCGTGTTCCCCACCTACTCGGACCACGACGCGCACGCCATGGCGCAGGCGGGCGCGGACCTCGCGGTGCGGCGGGTCCTGGCCGCGGGGGCGCGCCCCGACCGCGTCGCGGCGCTCGACAACTACTGCTGGCCGGATCCGCTGGAGGGGCCGTCCAACCCGGACGCGCGCCACAAGCTGGCGCAGCTGGTCCGCGCCTCGCGCGGCCTCCGGGAGATCTGCGTCGCGTACGGCGTGCCGCTCGTGTCCGGCAAGGACTCGATGAAGAACGACGCCGTCATCGCCGGCCGGCGCATCTCCATCCCGCCGACGCTGCTCGCCTCGGTCATCGCGCTGGTGGACGACGTGGGGCGCGCCGTGACGCTCGAGGCGGCCGAGCCCGGGACGGTGCTCCTGGCGGTGGGCGAGACGCGGGAGGAGCTGGGCTGCACCGAGTGGGCGGCGGCGCGCGGCGAGAAGGGCGGCGCCGTCCCGCGCTGCTGGCCAGGCACGGCCTGGCCCCGCTACCTGGCCGTCTCCGGCGCGATCCGCGAGGGGCTGGTCGCGGCCGCGCACGCGGTGGGGCGCGGGGGGCTGCTCCCCGCCCTCTTCTACCTCGCGCGCGCGGCGGGGCTCGGCCTCGCCGCCGACCTGGGCGCCGCCCCCCGCCAGGGAACTCCGGGCTGGGAGGCGCTCCTCTTCTCCGAGACGCCCGGGCGCTTCCTGCTCGCGGTCCGGCCCGAGCGCGAGGCGGAGGTGCTGCGCCGGCTCTCCGGCTTCGCCGCGCGGGTGGGCGCCTACGACGGCAGCGGCCGGCTGCGGATCTCCGCGGGCGCCGCCGCGCTCGTGGACGCCGCGGTCGAAGACCTCGCCGCGGCCTGGAAGCGAGCGACGGGAGGCGAGGGCGGGGCGGACGAGCCTCGCCCGGACCCGGGGGCTGTTGCCCCCCGGAAGGATCGGGTGCCGCGGTGAGACCGGTGCGCGTCCTCGTGCCGGTCGGGCTCGGCCTCAACTGCGAGGACGAGACCGCCCGCGCCTTCCGGCTGGTCGGCGCGGAGGTCGACCTCGTCCACCTCACCGATCTCTTCGCGCACCGGCAGCCCCGCCGCGTCGCCGACTACCAGGTGCTCGCCTTCGTCGGCGGGTTCTCCTACGGCGACCACGTCGCGAGCGGCTTCGTGCTGGCGACCCGCGTGCGGGCGCACCTGCGAGCGGACCTCTCCGCCTTCCTCGGGAACGGCGGCCGCGTGCTCGGCATCTGCAACGGCTTCCAGGCGCTGGTGCGCCTGGGGCTGCTGCCCGGCCCGGAGGCGGGCGCGGCCGACTTCGTCCCGACGGCGGCGCTCGCCGAGAACGAGCGGCTCGGGTACCGCGACGCCTGGGTGAGGCTCGCGGTCGGCGCCGGCACGCGCTGCGTCTGGACGCGGGGGCTCTCCACCTTCGACGTGCCGGCGCGCCACGGCGAGGGCAAGCTCGTCTTCGAGTCCGAGGCGGCGCTGGCGCGCCTCGAGGCGCGCGGTCAGGTGGCGCTGCGCTACGTGGACGCCGCCGGCCGGCCCACCGAGGCGTGGCCCGCGAACCCCAACGGCTCGGCGCGCGGGGTGGCCGGCCTCTGCGACGCCACCGGCCGGATCCTCGGCCTCATGCCCCACCCCGACGCCTTCCTCTACCCGTGGAACCACCCCGACTGGCCGCGCCGTCGCGCGGAGCTGGAGAAGGCGGAGCCGGCCGGGCTGGCGCTGTTCAGGGCGGGGGTGGACGCGGCGTAGCGCCGCCGGCTGGCCCGCGTCAACCCACCCCGTCCGCGGCGCGCCGGATTCGTGCGTGGACGGAGCGCGCGCGAATGGCCAGCATGGGGCCTGATCCACCGTCCGGGCCCCCTACGCGCCTCGCCCGCCTTCGCCCTCCTCCTCTCCGTCGCGTGCTCCTCGGGGTCGAGCAGCACCCAGTCAGGCGCAGGACGGGATCAGACCCGCTCCAGCCACCCGTGCCGGTCCGGCGCCTCGCCGCGCTGGATCGCGGCGAGCGCGTCGCGCAGCCTCGCGCCGAGCGAGGCGGGGCCGAGGTCGGGGAGCTTCAGGGTCGCGTCGGCGGTGGCCAGCTCGCCGATGGGCGCGACCAGCGCAGCGGTCCCGGTGCCGAACACCTCCTCGAGCCTGCCGGCCGCGTGCGCGTCGCGCAGCTCCTGGAACGCGAGCCGCCGCTCCTCGACCGGGACGCGCAGGTCGCGGCAGAGCTGGATGACCGAGTCGCGCGTCACGCCGGGCAGGATCGAGCCCTCCAGCGCCGGGGTGACGAGCGTCCCCGCGATCCGCGCGAAGAGGTTCATGGTCCCGATCTCCTCCACGTCGCGGTGGTGCGCGCCGTCGAGCCAGAGCACCTGGTCGAAGCCCCGGTGCTTCGCCTCCTCCGCCGCGAAGAGGCTCGCCACGTAGTTGGCGGCGGCCTTGGCGGCGCCGATGCCGCCGTGCGCGGCGCGGGCCCGCGCCGCCTCCACCCAGATGCGCAGCGGCCGGGGCGGGCCGGAGAAGTAGTTCCCCACCGGCGAGCCGATCACCAGGAGCGCGTAGCTCCTCGACGGCCGCACGCCCAGGAACGGCTCGGTCGCGATCATGAACGGGCGCAGGTAGAGCGAGGTCCCCGGCGCGCCCGGGATCCACTCGGCGTCGAGCCGGAGCATGGCGCGGACGCCCTCCAGGACCAGCGCCGGGTCCACCTCCGGCATGGAGAGGCGCCGGGCGCTCTGGTTGAGGCGCGCCAGGTGGGCGGCGGGACGGAAGAGGCGCGCCGAGCCGTCGGCGAGGCGGAAGGCCTTCAGCCCCTCGAAGAGCGCCTGGCCGTAGTGGAGCGCGGAGGCGGCGGGCTCCAGGGCGATGGGGCCGTAGGGGATCACCCGGGCGCCGTGCCAGCCCTTCCCCTCGTCGAAGTCGACGCGGAACATGTGATCGGAGAAGGAGCGGCCGAACGCCAGCCCGTTCAGGGGCGGGCGCGGGCGCGGGGAGGCGGTGCGCTCGACGGGGATGGCCACGGGAACCTCCTCGGGCGGGCCGGGGCGTGCTACGGTGGTCCGCGAAAGGGCAACGAGGTTGACCATTGAAGCGCCCCGCGCCGGAAACGTCAACATGATTGACCGGAATGGCCGGCCGCCTCGGCCACGGAATGGCGCGCGCAGGTCTGGCCGGATGAGGCCGGACCGGAGCGCGCGGGGGGGCCGGGGGGGCGAGCGCGGGAGCGAGCGGCCCCCCGGTGCGATCGACCTCGCGCTGGAGCTGCTCTTCTACGGCTTCCGCGGCGTCACCGCCGAGGCCGACCGGGTGCTCGCCGGGCGCGGCCTCTCCCGGGTCCACCACCGCGTCCTCTACTTCGTCCGCCGCCACCCCGGCATCCGGCCGGGTGCCCTGCTCGACGTGCTGCGGGTCTCCAAGCAGGCGCTGAGCCGCCCGCTGCGTGACCTGGTCGGGCAGGGGCTGGTCGCCGCTTCCGTGCCCCCCGAGAACCGCCGCACCAAGGCGCTCCGGCTCACCGCCGCCGGCACCCGGCTGGAGCTGCGCCTCTCCGGCTCGGAGCGGGCCCGGTTCGCGCGGGCCTTCCGCGCCGCGGGGCCGGCCGGCGCGCGCGGCTGGCGCGAGGTGATGCGGTCGCTGGCGCGCGATCAGGCGCCGTCGCGGCGGCGGACGTAGACCGTCTTCTCGACGCTGGCGTGGACCACCCCCGCCGCGTCGGCGAGATCCACCCGGTAGACGCGGTCGACCGAGCGCGCCGCCTCGAGCGCGGCGCGGATCGCGTCCAGCTCCGCCGCGTCGACGGCCATGCGCGCGCCCAGGGTGGAGCGCCCGGGCCTGAGGAACCGGATCGAGGCCGCCTTGTCCCAGACGACGTACTCCGGCCCGAGGTTCTTCATCAGCATGAGCATGTAGAACGGGTCGACCGCGCCGTACAGGCTCCCGCCGTAGATGGTGCCGACGTAGTTTCGCGTCCGGAGCGAGAGCGGCAGCTCGACCCGCACCTCGCGCCAGTCCGAGGCGATGTACGTCACGCGCCCGCCCGTCCCGCGGTACGCGGGGAAGACGTTGAAGACGCGGCGCTCGAGGGCGGTGCGAAGGGACTCGGGCATGCGGGCGGTTGTACGCCGCCGGTCGCCCGCCGGCCACGGCGTCTCGTCCGCTCGTCCCGAGCGTGCGGCCCGTGCAGCGGACCCGCGGTCGAGTGACGCCCCGGCCCTCCCGGGGTGGCGCGCCGGACGGGGCGATCCGGTATGCCGGATGCGCCGATCCGACCGGCACCCGGCGGCCGTCGCCCGGCGACCCGGACGAGGTCGCGCCGCGCGCCGGTTCCCGCGTGGCCACGCGGAGGTCCGCGCCGGAGCGGCCTGGCCCCGCTCTTGCTCTGGAGCGGCTTCGACGCGAGGGCGGAGGACGAGCCATGACCATCGAGCTGACACGGCGCGAGCTGCTCCAGGCGGGGTTCACCACGGCGGTGGTGGGCGCGGCCGGCCTGCCGCTCCGCGTCCTCCCCGACGACGCCGGCGCCTGGAGCTGGGACAAGGGCGTGTGCCGGTTCTGCGGGACCGGCTGCGGCATCCAGATCGCGACGAGGGACGGCCGGGTGGTGGCGGTGAAGGGCGATCCGGCGAGCCCGGTGAACCGCGGCCTGCTCTGCGCCAAGGGGTACGCCAACGCCCAGATCCCCTACGGCGCCGACCGGCTCACCCGCCCGCTGCTCCGCAAGCGCGCCGGCCAGTTCGACAAGCGCGGCGACTTCGTGCCCGTCTCCTGGGACGAGGCCCTCGACGTCATGAAGCGGGAGTGGACCCGCGCCCACCGCGCGCTGGGCCCCACCGGCGTCGCCATCATGGGCTCGGGCCAGTACACGATCATGGAGGGGTACGCCGCGGTGAAGCTCGCCAAGGCGGGCTGGCGCACCAACAACCTCGACCCCAACGCCCGGCACTGCATGGCCTCCGCGGTCGCCGCCTTCATGCAGACCTTCGGCATCGACGAGCCGGCAGGCTGCTACGAGGACATCGAGCTCACCGACACGGCCGTGCTCTGGGGCGCGAACATGGCGGAGATGCACCCGGTGCTCTGGGGGCGCATCATCGAGCAGCGCCTGAGGAGCCCCGGCTACCGGGTCGTGAACCTCACCACCTACGGCAACCGCTCCTCCGAGGGCGCCGACCTCGAGATCGTCTTCCGGCCGGGGACCGACCTCGCCATCCTGAACTACCTGGCGCGCGAGATCGTGAAGCGCGGCGCGGTGGACGAGGCGTTCGTGAAGGCGCACTGCGTCTTCGCCGCCGGCCCGACCGACATCGGCTTCGGGATGCGGGGCGACGACGCCCGGGCCTTCTCCGCCGAGAAGGACACGCTCGCGAAGCAGCGCGTGGTGGTCCTCTCCAGGGAGCAGGCCCGCGCGCAGGGGCTCGAGCCCGGCGCGGCGGTCGAGCAGAAGCGGGCCGCCGACGCGGCGAAGCACTGGCTCGTCGGCTTCGAGGAGTTCCGGCGCGGGCTCGAGCCCTACGGGCTCGACTTCGTCGCCGACCTGGCCCGCGGGGACCCCGCCGAGCCGCTGGAGAGGTTCAAGGACAAGCTGCGCGCCCTCGCCGACGAGTACGCGAGCCCGCGCCGCAAGATCGTCTCCTTCTGGACCATGGGGTTCAACCAGCACGTCCGCGGCACCTGGGTGAACGAGCAGGCGTACATGGTCCACCTGCTCACCGGGAAGCACGCGCGCCCCGGGGTGGGCGCCTTCTCGCTCACCGGCCAGCCCTCCGCCTGCGGCACCGCCCGCGAGGTGGGGACCTTCTCGCACCGGCTGCCGGCCGACATGGTGGTGGACGACCCCGAGCACCGCAAGCACGCGGAGGAGCTCTGGGGGCTCCCGGCGCGGACCCTGAACCCCAGGGTGGGCAGCGACATCACCAAGCAGATGCGCGACCTGGAGGACGGCAAGATCCGCTGGCTCTGGATCCAGGTGACGAACCCGTTCCAGTCCACCGCCAACGCCAACCACTGGATCCACGCGGCGCGGGAGCTCGACTCCTTCATCGTCGTCTCCGACGTCTACCCGACGCTCTCCTCCCAGGTGGCGGACCTGGTGCTCCCCTCCGCCATCATCTTCGAGAAGTGGGGCGCCTACGGGAACACCGAGCGGCGCACGCAGATGTGGCGGGAGCAGGTGCCGCCACCCGGCGAGGCGCGGAGCGACCTCTGGCAGATGATGGCGTTCTCGAAGCGATTCACGCTGGGAGAGGTGTGGGGCCGCCAGCCGGTGCCCGGCCTCGACGCGGCCGGCTTCGAGAAGGGCGAGCTGCCCGACGTGCTCGCCGAGGCGCGCGCGCTCGGGCACGGACCCGAGACGACGCTGTACCAGGTGCTCTTCGCCACCGACGCGAACCGCCGGGTGCGGTGGCCGGACCCCGTGGCGCGGGGCAAGGCGAACCACACCGTCGCCGCCGCGGGCATCGACTGGTTCCCGGAGAAGGCGCTCTTCGAGGAGTACGCCGGGTTCGGCCGCGGCCACGGCCACGACCTCGCGCCGTTCGACGTCTACCACCGGGACGACGTGCGCGGCCTGCGCTGGCCGGTGGTGGACGGCAAGGAGACGCCCTGGCGGTTCAACGAGAAGTACGACCCGTACGTGAAGAAGGGGACGGGCTTCGACTTCTACGGCGACGCCATGAAAGCGCTCCCGTCGGGTGACCTCGACCGGGTCACGACGCCCGCGCCCACCCCGCTGCCCGGCAAGGCGAAGATCTTCTACCGGCCGTACGCCGCTCCGGCCGAGAGCCCGGACA
>DATIWK010000078.1:0-27874 GCA_035519395.1 Anaeromyxobacteraceae bacterium
CCTTGAACTCCGCGTGGATCCCCTCCTTCTGCGCCAGGACCAGGGGGACGTTGTCGAGAAACGCCCGCAGGTTGACGAGCCGTGACTCCCAGACGAGCGCCCGGCAGTCGTAGACGTCGTCGAGGAAGACCAGGCGGCCCGCGAACCCGGGAGGCGCCGCCTCCTGGTGGTACCGGCAGCGGGTCAGCTCCGCGCTCCGGCCCTCGAGGTCGACCAGCAGCCGCTCGAAGACCTCGCCGTGGGCGGGCGGCGCCTCCTGGAAGGCGGCCCAGAGCGAGACGCGGCTCGCGGCGCAGACCGTGGCGCGCGCCGACTTCCCGCCGCGCTCCAGGCGCCCGGTCAGCCGCGGCGGCGGCGCCGCGGCGAGCTCACCGGCTGCGGACGGCGATCCGGCCATCGGGGGTCTCGAACGCACGCAGCGCGCTGAAGGACAGCGCCTGCCACTTGCGCGCGCCGTCGAACTCGAGGAGCACGGACACGCCGGCGCGCCGGGCCTCGTCGAGCAGCTTCACGATGGGCGTGAACGTCGAAGAGTTCATGTACTCGACCGCGGTGAAGTCCATGGCGATGCGCTTCCCGGCCGGGGTCGCCAGCGCCAGGACGTCGGTGAAGATGGGGACCAGGAACCGGCCGGGCTCGCGCTCGGTGCTCTTCCCCGACCACGTCAGCCGCACCGTGGCGGCGTCCTCGGCCGCGTCGATGACCAGCTCCTTGTCGGCGTAGCGGTGGCGCAGCGCCAAGTTCACCTCCGGTACACGGCGGACACCGCCAGGGTGTTCGACTCGTCCACGTAGAAGTCGAGCGAGCAGCGCCCCTCGTAGGCGATGCGCGTGAGCCCCAGCCCGCTCTGGCCCTGCGCGTACGGCTGCGCCGAGACGACCTTCATGCGCTCGACGTACGCCTCGAAGGGATCCTGGAACCCGCGGATCCACTGGATGGCCCGGTCGAACTGCCGCAGGCGCACCGGGTCCACCCCCACGGAGTTCTTCACCTCGATGATCACGTCGTCGCGGCTGACGCGCAGCTCGAAGCGGACCGGCTCGCCCGCGGTGTGCGCGCCGTACTTCACGGCGTTCTCCAGGAGCTCCTGCCCCACCATGCACAGGCTGTAGATCTCGTCGTCGGGGAGGCCGGCCGCGCGCAGGGTCGCCTGGCACGGCTCCCAGGCCGACTTGACCGCGTCCCACACGGGCGGCATTCGGAGCTCGACGGCGTGGGTGCCCAGGGAGATCACCTCGATGACGCTCAACGAGAGCGCTCCTGTCGCGAGTTCAGGGAACGGATGATAGTCCAAAACCCGCCGGCACCCCACCCGGTGGCACGCCAGGAGGGCGGTGGGAGCGGCGCCCACCCGCTCCCCCCGCGCGCGCCGGCGCGCTAGAAGAGGCGCATGAAGGTCGTCACCTGGAACGTGAACGGCATCCGGGCCCGCGAGGCGCAGGTGCTGGAGCTGGTGGAGCGCGAGCGCCCGGACCTCCTCTGCCTCCAGGAGATCAAGGCTCCCCCGGCCAAGGTCCCCCCGTCGCTCTGCGACCTCGACGGCTACTGGTGCCGGTGGCACGGCGAGACCGCCTACTCGGGCGTCGGGCTGCTCGTACGCCGCGACGCCTCGGCCGCGGCGCCGGCCTTCGTGCATCCGGCCTTCGACCTGGAGACCCGCGCCGTGACCGTCGAGGTGGGCGGCGTCGTGGCGGCGTCGATCTACGTCCCGAACGGGGGGAAGGACTTCCCGGCGAAGCTCCGGTTCCTGGAGGCGATGGAGCGCTGGGCTGCGGAGGCGCGCGCCGCGGGCCGGACGCTGCTCCTCTGCGGCGACCTCAACGTCGCGCGGACCGACCGCGACGTCCACGCCAAGGAGCGCAAGCCCGGCGCGGTGGGCCAGCGCCCCGACGAGCGGGCGCTCGTCGAGGCGATCCTCTCGCACGGCCTCGCCGACGTGGGCCGGGAGATGGACCCGGCCAACGACGCGCTCTTCACCTGGTGGGCGCCCTGGAGGAACCTGCGCGAGCGGAACATCGGCTGGCGCATCGACTACGTGGTGGCGAGCGCCGACCTGGCGCGCCGCACCACGCGATCCGAGGTGCTGGCGAGGTTCGGCACGAGCGACCATGCGCCGGTGGTGGCGGAGTTCGGGTGAGGTGCAGCGGGTGCGCGCGCCACGGCGGAGAGCCCTAGGCTGACGCGCCGTGTCACCCGCAGCGCCCCCGGAGCGGCTTTCGTCCGCCCAGGGGTTGGAACCGCGGGGTCCGGGATGCTAGTTTCCGGCCCTCCAAAGCACCGGGTTTCGACCTGTTCCGGCCGGTCCGCACGCGCGGGACCGCCGCCCGGACGGGCGCCCGGTGCGCACGCACGTGGGGAACTCCATGGCCGATGCCGCGACCCAGCCCAAGACCGAGACGCTCCGCACGTTGCCCGGCGACGACGCCCGCCAGGTGATGTGGCGGTTCGGCGACCGGTACGACCTGCAGATGCTGGTGCAGTCGGTCCGCGCGGTGGCGCGCGGCCCGGTGGCGCGGCTGGTCGCCGAGGGCGCGCGCAACGAGCACGACTGGACGCCGCGCAAGGCCGCCCTGCTCGAGCACTACGACGCGGCGGGCATCACCGGCGTCTACATGGACCCCGAGGACGGCGGCTTCATCGAGGGTCCGAAGAACTTCGCCCTCGCCCTCACCGCCTTCGAGCTGGCCTGGGTGGACGCGGGCGCCGCGACCGGCGCGCTCGCCAGCTTCCTGGGCCTGTCGCCCATCCACGAGCGCGGCACGCCCGAGCAGAACCACCGCTACATGGCGGCCGCCTCGCCGGCCCGCGCGGCCGAGGAGGGGCGGAAGCCCATGCGCGCGGCGTTCGCGCTCACCGAGCCCATCCCCTACGTCGGCGTGGACACCGGCATGCTCAACGGCAAGGTCCGCATCGCCGAGTGGAAGGACGGCGGAGAGCCCCTGCTGCAGGTGGAGAAGCGCGGCCGGTTCATCACCAACATGGGGTTCGCGAACGTGGTCACCGCGGCGGTCGACTCGGCGGACCCGCGCATCAAGGGCAGCCTCATGGTGATCCTCGAGGAGGGAGACCCGGGCACCTTCGACCGCGGCACCCCCACCAGGAAGCTGGTGCACCAGCTCTCGTCCACCTCCGACCCGATCTTCAGCCTCAAGGTCCCGGCCTCGCGCATCGTCGGCGGCTACACGGTGAAGGACGGCGTCATCGTCCCGAACCACTCGCACTCCGAGGTGATCGAGGCGGTCTTCAAGCGGACGCGCGTCACCGTGGGCGTCATGACCTCCGCGAAGCTCCTCTCCGCGGTCGAGCCCGTCATCCGCTACCAGCGGCAGCGCTTCCGCGGCGCGGAGCAGGCCAGGCCCGGCACCCTCCGCTACGAGCTGGGCATCCAGCAGCGCGAGGACGCGCTCCACCGGCTGGTGTCGGTCTGGGCGATGGGGGAGGCGGGCGCGTCCCTCGGGTTCCAGACCGCGCGGCTCTTCGACCAGGTCGACCCCCTCGAGCGGAAGAAGGACGCGGTCCTCGCCGCGCAGAACATCAGCGGGATGAAGGCCACCATGAAGTGGATGGCCCTCATCGAGAAGAGCGCGATGGAGCTGCTCGAGCTCCAGTCGCACCCGCAGGGCGAGAAGGAGAAGAAGCGCATCGCCCAGCTCGAGGCGGACGAGATGGTCCGCTACGCGCTCATCGACGCGCAGGCGAACGTGCTCTGCCCGGCGACCAAGCTCTGGAACACCGGCCAGGGCGCCACCATGATGCGCGAGGCGCTCTCCCTCATGGGCGGGTACGGCATCACCGAGGACTGCCCCGGCTTCCTGCCGCTCAAGTGGATGGACGCGCAGCTCGAGGCCACCTACGAGGGGCCGGAGGCGGTGCAGCGCCGCCAGCTCTCCGTGACGATGGTGAACGAGCTCTTCCTCGCCCAGGTGAAGAGCTGGATCCGCGAGCTGCGGCACATCGCGGCCACGCGCCCGGGCACCGGCGCCTGCACGCTCGCCACCGCCTTCCAGACCTGGCTCTGGACCACGCGCCACCTCGCCACCGCGCGGGACGCGCACGGCGAGAAGCTCTACCAGAGCCCGCGGCAGGGCGTGTCCTTCCCGCTCGCCGACGCGCTCGCCTGGCTCTGCGCCTCGCGGGCGCAGATCCTCGACCTGGTCGAGCTCGACGAGAAGGGCCCCGGCCACCCCACGCTGGCGGAGGGCTTCGAGGGCCTCTCCCAGTTCATGACCGACCTCTGCCACGTGCAGTCGATGCGCGCCGCGGGCGAGGTGGGCCGCATCTGTGCCGAGCTGGTCTACGGCTACAACCGCCACCCGGCCTGGGACGAGAAGGACTTCAAGGCCTGCTACCAGGCCCAGGACCTCGAGGCGCTGGAGGGGATCATCCCCGGCCTCGCGGGCTGCGCGGTGGACGTCGCCGACGCACACCCGGAGAAGGAGGGCCCCTGCGCCTCGTGCCAGGGCGTCTCCGACTTCCGGGCCTTCCGGGTGAAGCTCGACGGCTGCCTCACCGGCGCGAAGCTGGCGCACGACCGCGCCGCCGAGGCGCTCTCGAAGGTGATGATCCCCGAGGCGCTCGACTACCCGGCCTGACGCGTCGAGACCTTCCCCGCCGAACCGACACGGAGCGTCCGTGATGGAAACCGTCTCCTCGAGCGCCCCCGCCCCCGAGCGGCAGTCGATGGCGGTGGACATCGCCTGCGTCGGCTTCGGGCCGGCGATGGCGGGGTTCCTCGCCGTGCTCGCCCGGCGCCTCTCCGCGCCCGAGAAGCCCATCGACAGCGCCGCCGCGCCGGGGATGCCGCTGCAGGTGGTCTGCTACGAGCGCGCCGACGACATCGGCTTCGGCGTCTCCGGGGTCGTCACCCGGGCGCGCGGCATCCGCGCCGTCTTCACCGATCTCGATCCCGCCCAGATCCCCATGGCGACGCCGGTCACGGAGGAGAAGACCGTCTACCTCCTCGACCCCGTCGGCGCGAGCCGGCGCTCCGCCGCGCTGCGCGCCGGCGAGGCGGCGATGCGGGCGTTCCGCTTCGCGCTCCGGTTCGAGCACGACGCCGTCGAGCTGCCCTACACCCCCGACTTCCTGCACAAGTCCGACGGCCTCATCCTCTCCATCGGCCAGTTCATGCAGTGGGCCGGCTCGCAGGTGCTCGGCACCGGGGCGGTCCAGCTCTGGCCGTCGACGCCGGTCGCCGAGGCCCTGCTGGAGGAGGGGAAGGTCGCGGGCGTCCGGCTGCTCGACCAGGGCGTGGACCGGCAGGGGAAGCCGGAGGGCGCGTACCTGCCAGGCATGGACGTGCGGGCGGCGCTCACCGTGGTCGGCGACGGCCCGGTCGGCGCGGTGGGCCGCCAGCTCGACGCGACGCTGGGGATGCCCGGCCACAACGCGCGGCGCGAGTGGGCCGTGGGCATGAAGTTCGTCGTGGACCTGCCGGAGGACACGCCGCTCCGGCCCGGGACCGTGCTCCACACCCTCGGCTTCCCGGAGCCGGAGATCTTCGGCTTCCTCTACGTGCACCCGGACCGGGTGGCGTCGGTCGGCATCTTCGTGCCGTCGTGGTTCGAGTCTCCCGCGCGGACGACCTACCGGTACCTGCAGCACTACCTGCAGCACCCCTACCTCTGGCGCTTCCTGAAGGACGCGAAGCTCCGGTCGTGGGGGGCGAAGTCGATCCTGGAGTCGGGGCGGCGCGGCGAGCCGTTCCTGGCGGGCCACGGCTACGCGCGCATCGGCGAGTCGTCGGGGTCGACCAACATCCTCACCAACTCCGGCGTCGACGAGGCATTCACGACCGGGGCGCTGCTCGCCGAGGGCGTCATCGCCCTCCTGGAGGCGGGCAAGCCGTTCACCAAGGAGAACCTCGACGAAGCCTACGTGGCCCGGCGCCGCGCGAGCTGGGTGGAGGCGGAGGGACGCGTCGCCGAGAAGGCGCGCGACGGCTTCCAGAAGGGCGTGGTCACCGGCCTGGTCGGGATGGCCCTCGCCGGGATGACCCGCGGGAAGCTCGCGGTGGGCGAGGAGCCCGGCCACCCCGCCGACCAGCTCGAGAGCCTGGAGACCTACTACGCCGGCAAGATCCCCGCCGCCGAGATCGCCCGCATCCGGCGCGACTGCCAGGCGAGGGGCGTGCCGCTCCACGACGCGCTCATGGACCGGGCCGGCTGGCCGGCCGTCCCCTACGACGGGAAGCTGCTCGTCACCCACCAGGACGCGCTCCTCATGGGCGGCAAGGTGCAGGCGCCGGCCGGCTACGCCGACCACGTGGTCTTCGTGAAGCCGGCCGTCTGCGAGGACTGCGGGCAGCGCGTCTGCGTCGAGATCTGCTCGGCCGAGGCGATCCGCCCCGGCGACCGCGGCGTCCCCACCTTCGACCGCGAGAAGTGCGTGCATTGCGGCGCCTGCCTGTGGAGCTGCACGCAGAAGATCGACGAGAAGGGCACCACCAACCTGTCGTTCCGCGCCGGGACCGGCGGGCTCCACTCCGCCGAGAACTAGCAGCGAGACACCGAGGAAGACCGCATGTCCGGATTGCAGATCGTCGTGCTCGGGTCGATCGTCCCCGACCCGCTCCAGACCCTCGAGCCCGTCGCGACGCCGCAGGGCCCGGGCCTCAAGAACGAGCTGATGCTCCCGGCCGTCCTCGACCCCTGGGCCGCCCAGGCGCTCTACGAGTCGGCGGCGCTCGCCGCCAAGGTGCCCGGGTCGAAGGTGACGCTCGTCTCGCTCGCCCCCAAGGCCAAGCTCCAGCAGGTGATGATGGCGGTCTCGCAGAAGGTGCCCTTCGAGCTGGTCGCGCTCGACGGCCCCGCGGGCGGCTTCGTCGACGCGCACGAGACGGCGGCGAAGCTCGCCGCCGCGGTGAAGGCGCTCCCCGGGCTCGACCGCGCCCGGCTCCTCGTCTGCGGCGGGTGGGAGTCCGGGTCGCGCGGCTCGGGCACCACGCTGCAGATGGTGGGCGAG
The DNA here is from genome assembly GCA_035519395.1 of Anaeromyxobacteraceae bacterium. Lineage (GTDB taxonomy): Bacteria > Myxococcota > Myxococcia > Myxococcales > Anaeromyxobacteraceae > Anaeromyxobacter. The sequence continues at coordinate 6,964 of DATIWK010000078.1, forward strand.
CTGCTCGAGATCCGCGACCAGTTCCAGGGCGTGGACCAGATCGCCGTGAAGCCCGACGGGTCCTTCGACGTCCTGGAGCGCGTCGAGGGCGGCAAGCACCAGGTGTCCATCTGCAAGGGCCCGCCCGCCGTCCTGGGCTGGGCCACCGGGAACCTCCCCGAGCCGAAGAACAACCCGCAGGTCGGCATGGCCAACATGCGGGTGGTGATGCCGTCGCTCCAGAAGGCGGCGGCCGCGCCGGTCGGCCTCGGCGGCGTCGAGTTCGTCTCGGTGGCGGTGCCCAAGGTGCAGCGCCAGACCCGGATCGTGAAAGACGCTCCCGTGGACCAGATCGCCCGCGAGATCGTCGAGTGGATCGGCCAGGACTGACCCGGAGCCACACGCCCATGAACGACGTCCTCTTCCTCGCTCACACCGACGCCGGCGGCGGCCTCCCCCGCGCCGCCCTCGAGACGCTCACCGCCGCGAAGGACCTCGCCGGCGCCCTGGGCGCGAAGCTCGACGTGGCCCTCTTCGGAGAGGGCGTGCAGGCCGCCGCCGGCGCCACCGCCGGGGCCGGCGCGCGCCGCCTGCTCGTCGCCGCGGGCCCGGAGCTGTCGCAGCCGCGCTACGGCTCCGACGCCGCGGCCGCCACGGCGCTCGCCCGGGCCTCCGGCGCGGGCATCGTCGTCGCGCCGCACACCTCCCGCCTGGCGCGCGTCATGGCCGGCGTGGCGGTGCGGCTGGGCGGCAGGATCGACACGCACGTCACCGGGCTCGCCGGCGAGGGCGGGGCGCTCGCGACGCGGTGGTTCTACCGCCAGCGCATCGAGGGCAAGGTGCGCCGCAAGGAGCGCCCCTGGATCCTCCTCGTCGATCCGGGGACCGCGGCGGCGCACGCCGGGTCCGGCGCGGCGCCTGCGGCCGAGCCGGTGCGCGTCTCCGTCACCGACGCCGACCAGCGCACCACGGTGACGGGCACGAAGCAGCCGGGCAGCGGCAAGTCCACCATCCGGCCCGACGCGAAGCTCCTCTTCGTCGCGGGCGCGGGGTGGACCAAGAAGCAGCCCGACGGCGCGCCCCACCCCGACGTCGCGGAGAAGCTCATCCTCGAGTTCATCGACGCGGCGGGCGCCTCGCTCGGCTCGTCCAAGTCGCTCGTCGACCAGGCCGGCGAGGGGCAGAAGACCTTCGAGTTCATGAGCCACCTCAACCAGGTCGGCCAGACGGGCGCGACCCCGCGCCACCCCAAGGGGCTCGCCACCTGCTGCCACGGCGAGGAGCCGCACGTCGTCGGCTGGCGCTTCGTCGGCCAGCGCCGCGCCGTCAACCTCGACGCCGGCTGCGGCTGGGCGCGCGGCAAGGCGGACGTGCTCTACGTCGCCGACGCGTTCGCGGTGATGGCCAAGGTGAACGAGCTGCTCGCCGCGAAGAAATAGCGAGGCGGCGCGGTCTCGAGCGCGAGGCCCGGTCCGGGGCGTGGGGCCGACCCCATCCTTTGGTAGAATGCCCGAGGCGGGAGGAACATGGCTCCGACGCGGGAAGAGCTCGAGGCGACGTGGACGACCGTCCCGAGGCTCACCCGGGACGATCGCCACCACGCGTTCCTGCTGGTCCTGTCCGGGCCGCAGTTCGGCGAGATCTTCCCGCTCGAGGCCGGGCGCGCGCTGGTGATCGGCCGGCGCGAGGACGTGGACATCCAGATCCGCGACGACGGTGTCTCGCGGCGCCACGCGTCCATCGCGGTGGAGGGCGAGGGCGCGCGCATCGTGGACCTGGGGAGCGCCAACGGCACGTACGTGGACGGCGCGCGGGTACCGGAGGCGCACCTGAACGACGGCGCCCGGGTCCACCTCGGCGCCCAGACCACGCTCAAGTTCGTCTGGTCGGACGAGCTCGAGGCGCGCTACCAGATGCGGATGGCGGAGAGCGCGCTGCAGGATCCGCTCACCGGCCTGTTCAACCGGCGCCACTTCGAGGACCGGCTCGCCTCGGAGCTGGCGGCCGCGCAGCGGCACCACCGGACCCTCTCGCTCCTGCTCGCCGACATCGACCACTTCAAGAACGTGAACGACCAGCACGGGCACCTCGCCGGCGACGAGGCGCTCAAGATGGTCTCGTTCGTCCTGCGCGGCGCGCTCCGCAAGGAGGACGTGCTGGCGCGCTACGGGGGCGAGGAGTTCGTGGTGATCGCCCGCGAGACCGCCCTGGGCGGCGGCCGCGCGCTCGCCGAGCGGATCCGGCGCGCCGTCGAGCGCTCGCGCTGCGCGTGGCAGGGGCAGGACCTTGGGCTCACCGTCAGCATCGGCGTGACCGTCTCGATCGGCGTGTCCGAGTACGTGGCCGGCAAGACGGATCGCGAGCTGCTGGAGCGCGCCGACCGCGCCCTCTACCTCGCGAAGCAGGCCGGGCGGAACCGGGTGGTGGCGCTGCCGCCCGACGCGCCCACCGGTCCCGTGAATCCGACGCCCCGGTAGAAGGCGCCCGCGCGCGGGCGCACATTGACGCCCACCGGCTGCCCTGCGATTCTGCGGCCGCCCCGCGCAGGTTCGGGCCCGGCGTCCCCCGTTCCGGGGCCGCCCGACGGCCCCCCGCGCCGCGGCTTCGGAGGCACGGCGATGGGGTCGCAGAAGTCGCGCGCGGCGGCGGCCGGGGGTCACGGCCACGCGGGCGGGTCGATCCACGTGCCCCCGGCGCAGGCGGACACCGGCCCCGCGGCCGCGAGCCTGCAGCACCTCTCGCAGGCGGAGCGCGCCGCGCGCGCCCTCGCCGAGACCCGGCGGACGAAGGAGATCCCCATCGAGCGCGCGTTCCTGCACGCGGCGCTCGACTTCCGGCAGACCCTGCGCATCCTGGTCTCGGCGGTGGTCCCGCGCCTCGCGGACTGGTGCTTCGTGGACCTCATCGACGGCGACGGGATCCCGCGGCGCGTGGAGGTGGCCCACGCCGACGCGGCCAAGGCTCCCATCGCCCAGGAGATGCGGTCGATCTCCTTCGGCCCGGGCTGGGCGACGCCCGCGGCCCAGGCCATCCGGGACCGGAGCCCCCGGCTCTACCGCGACGTCAGCCACGACATCATGCACTGGGCCACCCACGACGAGCGCCACCTCTCCATCCTGCGCTCCATCCGGCCCAACTCGCTCCTGGCGGTCCCGCTCATCGCGCGCGACCGCGCGGTGGGCGCGGTGACCCTCATCCGCTCGGCGATGCAGCCCGGACTGGACGAGGGCGATCTCGTGTTCATGGAGGAGCTGGCCGTCCCGGCGGCCCTCGCGCTCGACAACGCCCGGTGGTACCAGGCGGAGAAGGCGTCGCGGGTCACGGCCCAGGAGGAGGCGGACCGCGAGCGCCACGAGCGGATCGAGGCGCAGAAGGGGTCGGTGCGGCTGCGGCGCCTGGAGTCGCTCTCCGCCACCTTCGCGGGCGTGCTCTCGCCGCAGGCGCTGGCGCGCTTCGCCATCGAGAACGGCCTCTCCGCGCTGGAGTTCTCCACCGCCACCGTGGTGCAGGCCGTCGCCGGCGGATCGCTCGAGGTCCTGCACGCGCAGGGCTGGCCGGACGACCTCGCGCTGGACATGCGGCGGATGGGGGCGGACGCGCCGGCGGTCGTGGCCGAGGCGTACCGGACCCAGACGGCCGTCTGGCTGCCGACGCAGGCGGCGCTGCAGGAGAGCTATCCGAACGCGTCGGAGCTGCCGCTGCGCCTCGGCGACCAGGCCTGGGCGGCGGTGCCGCTCCGCGTGGACGGACGGACCCTCGGTGCGGTCGGACTGGGGTTCCCCAGGCCGCGCGACCTGGACGTCGACGAGAAGCGCTACTTCCTCGCCATCGCCCAGCAGCTCGCGCAGGCGCTCGAGCGCGCCCGGCTGCGCGACGCGGTGGGGTAGCCGCTAGCGCTTCTGCGCGGGCACCGGGTCGAACGCCCCCGCCGCGCGCAGCAGCCGCAGCGCGGAGAGCTGCGCCTGGAGCGAGTCGGTCTGGAAGGCGAGCTCCGCGTTGCGGAGCGCCGTGGTCGCGTCCGCCTGCTCCACGGCGGTCGCGGCGCCGGCGCGGTACGAGACGTCCACGAGCCGCTGGTTCTCGGCCGCGAGGTCGCGCTGCTCCTTCGACTTCTGGGCGTTGGCGCGGGCGCTCTCGAGGTCGAGGAGCGCCTCCGCCACCTCGGAGCGGGCCCGCAGCTCGGCCGCCTTCCACGTCGCCTCCGCCTCGGCGATGCGCGCGTTGGCCTCGCGGAGGTTGGCCTCGCGCAGGCCGCCGTCGAAGATGTTCCAGGTGAGGCCGAGGCCCACCGCCCAGACCGTGTTGGTACCGGTGAAGCCGGTGACGTTGGCCCACTGGTACCGGCCGAAGGCGCCGACGTTCGGGAGATAGTCGGCCACGATCGCGTTGCGGTTGCCGCTGGCGACGTCGACGCTCTCCCGGGCCGCCTGCACCTCGGGCCGATCCCGGGCCGCGGTCTGCTCGAGCCCCGCCGGATTGGGCGGGAGCTGGGGCTCGGCGGGAGACTCCACCTCGAAGTCGGTCCCGCGATCGAGCAGCGTCGCGAGCGCGATCTTGGCCGACAGGTAGCCGTTGAGCGCGCGGCGGACGTCCTGCTCGGCGCCGGCCCGGGCGATCTGGGCGCGGAGGAGGCCGACCTTCGCGATGGTCCCGGCCTTGTAGCGGACCGCCGCGTCGTGCTCCTGGCGCTGTGCGGTCTCCAGGAGTCGCTGGCTGATCTCGAACGTCTGGCGGAGCGACGCGACCGCGTAGTACGCCTGGGCGACGAAGAAGATGATGTCGCGCCGGGCGCTCTCGAGCGTCAGCCGGGCGACGTCCTGGGCCTTGTAGGCCGCGGGGATCGTGAACCAGAGGGATGGCGCGAGCAGCGCCTGCGTCGCCACCACCTGGGCGCCGAGCTGGTCCTGCTTCTGGACCTGGAGGTACTCGGCGCCCTGCGAGTTCGGGACCGCGATGAAGTTCGTCGGGCTTCCAGGGTAGGGCTGACCTGCGAAGGAGCCGTTCTGATCGCTGGTGGGCGACCCGTTGTCGCGCACCACGTACGACGTCGGGAACGGGATCGTCACGCCCACGTCGTTGTGCGTGTAGGTCCCGCCCACCGACACCTGCGGCAGGTAGTAGGACCAGGCCTTCCACGCCGCCTGGTACGCCTGGTCCAGCCGGGCCCGGAACACCTGGATGTCGAGGTTGTCCCGCTCCGCACGGTGGAGCGCCTCGTCGAGCGTCATGAGGGGCCCGGCCGGCGGCAGCGGCTCGGTGCCCAGCTGCGGCTGGCCGGCGACCGCGGCATTCGAGGCCGCCACCCCTTGCTGCGGAGCCGCCGGTCCCGGCTGCGCAGCAGCCGCCGCAGCGGGCGGAGCCTGGGTCCCCTGCTGCGGCGCGCCGGCGCCCTGAGCCTGAGCCAGCGCGAGCGCCAGCGTCGCCATTCCCAACACGTTCATCGTCGCCTCCATGGTGCGGCCCGGCCCGACGCCGGAGCGCCGGGGGACGCGGCCCCGCCGGCGCGGGACGCGTCATACGCCGCGCCCGGTCCGGCCTTCAAGGTCAATCCGAGGTGTCCACCCCACGAGCTCATGGTACCCGCGTCCCCGGCGGAGCCTTCCGGCCCAGCCGTGCGATGAGCCTCTCCACGATCCGGAAGACGGCACGGCGATCGGCGGGCTCGAGCAGGCCGAGGAACCGGGTCATCCCCTCGTGGAGGCCGGCCTCGATGCGGCGGTGGTGCGCCGTCCCCCGCGCGGTCAGGCGGACGTGCACCACGCGGCGGTCCCGCACGTCGCGCTCCCGGTGGACGAGCCCGTCGCGCTCGAGCCGGTCCACCAGCCCGGTCGCGGTCTTCTCCGTGACGCGGACCCGGCGGGCCAGATCGCCCATGGCGAGCGCACCGTCGCGGCCGAGCCAGAGCAGCGTGTGGATCTGCGCGGGCGAGAGCCCGGTCACCTCGCAGGCCGCCGACAGCGGATCGCGCAGCGACCGGTCCCGGGCCAGGACGATGAGCCGCTCGCGGAGCGCGCGGGCCTGGGCGGCGAGGCCGGAACCGGCCGGTGGGGAGATAGTCCGCAAAGCGGATTATCTGTAGACGGGGGCGCCGCGGCCGTCAAGGCAGAACACGGCCGCCGCCCTCGACGGGGACGACGGGGCCCCGCCCGTGGGGCGACTGCGACCGCGACCCCGTCCGAGCCGGAAATCTTCGGTTACGCCGACCCCGACCCCGACCCCGACCTCGACCTCGACCCCGACCGCGACCCCGACCCCGGCCCCGGCCCCGACGCCAACCGCGACCTCGACCCCGACCGGACCGGTCAGCGCGTCCCGCCCAGGTCCTCGATCTCCCCCTCGATGTCCTTGCGATCGTCCGCGTCGGGCCTGGCGGCCAGGTACGCCTTGAACTCCTGGACGGCGCGCGCCCGCTGGCCCTTCTCCTTGTACCAGTAGCCCAGGTAGTAGTGCGGCATCGGGTTCTTCGGCTCCGCGCGGGTGGCGCGCTCGTACCAGGGCAGCGCCGCCTGCGCGCCCTGGGATTCGTGGATGGATCGCCCGAGGCGGTAGTAGACCTGGCCGGCCGAGGGATCGGCCTTGAGCACCTCGCGGTAGAGCCGGATGGCCTCGTCGTGCTTGCCGAGGCGCGCGCGGCAGTCGGCGAGGGCGAGCTGGAAGCGCCAGGCGCGCGGCGAGATGGCGAGCGCCTTCTGGTAGGCCGGCACCGCGTCGTCGCAGCGGCCGTTCGCGGAGTAGAGATCTCCGATGCGCTCCAGCGGCTCGACGAGCTTGGGATCGGCGGCCGCCGCGGCGCGATAGGCCTCGACGGCGTCGGCGAGCGCGCCGCTCCGCTCCAGCGCCTGCCCGAGCCAGAGGTGGTTCTGCGCGTTCTGCGGCTCGAGCGCGATGGCGCGCTGGAGCTGCACGACGGCGGGCGCCGCGTCTCCCCGGGCTACCAGCCCTCGCCCCAGCCAGAGGTGCCCCTCCGCCAGCTTGGGGTCGAGGTTGGAGCCGACCTCGAGCTCGGGAACGGCGCCGGCGACGTCCCCCCGCAGCAGGCGGGTCGCGCCCAGCCGCACGTGCGCGAGCGCGTTCTTGGGCTGGAGGTCGGTCGCGGCGCGGTACTCCCGCTCGGCGCCGGCGAGGTCGTTCGCCCTGCCGAGGAGCGTCCCGAGCGCGAGGTGCGCCTCCGCGTCGCGCGGCTGGAGCGCCAGCGCCCGCTCCATCCCGGCGCGCGCCGCGGCGTCGTCGTGACGGGCCAGCGCGATCTTGGCCAGGCCCAGCTCCGCGGGCGCCCATTCCGGATCGAGCGCGACGGCCTTCTGGAAGGCCTCGCGCGCCGCGTCCAGCTCGCCCTGGGCGAGCTTCACGTCGCCGAGGGCGGAGCGCGTCTCCGGCCGGTCGGGCCCCTTCTCGACGGCCGCGGCGGCCTCCGCCGCGGCGCGGGCCAGGTCGCCCTGGGCGAGCGCGACCCGCGCCAGCGCCAGGCGCGGCTCCCACGCCCGCGGCGCGCGGGCCGCCGCGTCCTGGTAGAGCTTGTCGGCCTCCGCCACCTTGCCGCCGCTCTCCAGCACGAACGCCCTCGCCTCCAGCAGGCGCGGCTCTCCGGGCGACCTCGCCAGCGCCTGGTCGGCGAGCTGCGTCGCGTCGAGGGCCTTGCCGGCCAGCACCAGCGCCCGGATCCGCAGGGCGGCGAGCTCCGGAACCTCGGGGGCCCGGGCGGCGAGCGGATCGAGGGCGGCCACCGCGCGCGCCGGGTCGCCGCGGGCGAGGCGCTGTCGCGCCAGCGCCATTCGGATCTCGGGGGTGTCGTCCGCGCCGAGGGCCGCCTCGTAGGCCGCGTCTCCCTGGGGCGCGGTCGCCGCGCGCCGGCCGAGGAGGTCGCCCTGCAGGGCCGCCGCGCGCGCGCGCTCCGCGGGGCCGAGCGCCGCGGCGCCGTCGCCTCCGAGCAGCGGCTGGAGCTGCGCCCGGGCGCGCTCCGCGTCGCCGGCGGCGACGGCCAGCGCCGCCAGCTCCAGCCGCGAGGACGCGTGCGCCGGGTCGCGCGAGAGCGCCTGCTCGAAGCCCTGGGCGGCGGCGGCGGAATCGCCCTTGAGGAGGGCAGCCAGGGCGCCGTCGTGCGCGGAGCGTGCCGAGGCCGGCTCCGCCGCCGCGAGCTGCCCGGCGACCTGTCCGGCGCGCGGGGCGTCTCGCCGCGCCACGGCAGCGAGCGCGAGCAGGTGGAGCGCCTCCGCATCCGGCGGAGTCCCGAGACCCCGCTGCACCGCCGCCTCCGCCTGCAGCAGCGCGGCCGCGGGCGGCGAGGCGAGGGCGAGCGCGAGGCCGGCGAGCGCGGTGGCGGCGTCCTTGGGCCGGTCCTCGGCGAGTGCCGCCGCCTCCTTGCGCGCCCGGGCGGGGGCGTCGGGCGGCGCGCCGTGGCGCCGCTCCAGGGCGAGCGCGGCGAGCGCGTAGGCGCAGCGGGCGCTCGCGTCGTCGTCGTCCAGCGCGAGCGCCTGGCCGGCGAGGTCGAGCGCCTGCCGCTCCGCCGGGAACGCATCGCGGGCGAGCGCGGCGCGCGACTGGCCGGTCAGCGCCAGGACGCGTTTCGCGTCACCCCCGCCGCGCAGGAGCCGCACGAAGAACCATCCCTTGTGGAGCGCGGCCCCGGCCCCTCCCACCCCGGCGAGGAGCACGACGGCGCCGAGCGCCGCGGCCGCCGGGACGAGCCAGCGCGGGCGGGCGCGCGAGGCGCTCCCCTCGGTGATCTTCGCGGCGGCCATCCGCTGGTCGAACGGGACCGGCGGCGGGAGGGTGCGCGCCTCGGGAGGCGGCCCGGAGGAGAACCGGCGAACCGCCTCGCCGAACACGGGGACCGAGCCGATGGGGGCCCAGGAGCCGCCGCCGTCGCCGGAGACGTCCTCGTTGCCGAGCAGCTCTCCCTTCCCGAGCATCTCGACGACCTGCTCCTCGGGGAAGGGGCCGAACACCTTGCCCGAGCGGCGGCGGACCTTGTACGCGCCTCCGGTGGGCGGCGGGCCGGGCGCGGCCGCCGCGCCGGCGCCGCCCGCCGCGGCCGGATCGCCGAAGAGCATCTCGAGGTCCCCCTCGGCTGCGGCTGGCGGCGCCGCGACCGCGGGCTGGGCGAACTCCTCCGGCGCGGCCACGGCGGAGAACGGGTCGAGGGGCGGATCGGACGGTGGGGGGGCGGGCGCCGGAGCCGCGGGCGCAACGACGTCGTCGAAGCTCACGTCCTCGTCCACCGGAAACGGATCGGGGGCGGGGGCCTCGCCGGGAAGCTCCACCTCGCCGAAGGCCAGCTCCGCGGAGGCCGGGGGGAACGCTTCGGGCGCCGGGGCGGGCTCCGGCGCGCCGAACGGATCGAACGGGGCGTCGAGCGGCGGCGGCGCAGCGGCCGACGGCTCTGCAGCGAACGGCGCGAACGGCTCCGGCAACGGGATCGCCGCGGGGAGCGGCGTCGGCAGCGGCACCGGCAGGGGTGGGAGCGGCTCGGCGGCGGCCGGCGCCCTGCCCCCGGGGGGCGGCGGCAGCGGGACGGCCGCCGGGTCGGCGACCGACCGCATCGGCGCCGGGAGCGGGACGGCGGCGTCCGCGTCCCTCCCCGGAGCGCCGGCCGGCGCTGGGAGCGGCACCGCGTCGTCGCCCGCCGCTCCGGCGGAGTGCCGCACCGGGAACGTGCCGCGGCAGTTGCGGCACTTCACGTTCAGGCCACCCGCCGGGATGCGGCTGTCGCTGACGTTGTACTCGGTGCTGCAGTGCGGGCAGATGACCCTCATGTCCACCTCGTCTTCTCGTAGCACCCAACCGACGACCCATTCAAGGCTGCGCTGGCGGCCCCGACGGCTCCCGGACCGCGTGGTACAGGATCTCGGTGACGGAGCGGACGGGGCTCCTGCGGGAGCGGCTCAAGGCGTGGACCTACGAGCTCGGTGGGCCGGGGACCCGCGCCCGGCTGGACAAGCTCACGCCGCCCGCGAACGAGTTCGGCGTCGATCCCTACGGCTTCGACGCGGAGTTCACGGTCGCGGCCATCGCGCCGCTGCTGTGGCTCTACAAGAAGTGGTTCCGCGTCCAGCTCCACGGCGTCGACAACATTCCGTCCGAGGGGCGCGTCCTCCTGGTCTCCAACCACTCCGGCCAGCTCCCCTTCGACGCGGCGATGATCGAGGTGGCGCTCCTCATCGACCGCGATCCGCCGCGGGTGGCGCGCGCCCTCGTCGAGAAGTGGGTGCCCACCCTGCCGTTCGTCTCGACCTTCATGGCGCGCTGCGGGCAGATCGTGGGGACGCCCGAGAACTGCCGGCGGCTGCTCGCGGCGGACGAGGCGATCCTGGTCTTCCCCGAGGGTGTGCGAGGGCTCAACAAGCCGTTCCGGGAGCGCTACCGGCTGAAGAGGTTCGGCGAGGGTTTCATGCGCCTCGCCCTCGAGTCCGGCGCCCCCATCGTCCCGGTCGGCGTGGTGGGCGCCGAGGAGCAGGCCCCGCAGCTGTTCGACCTCAAGCCACTGGCGCGCCTCCTCGCCTTCCCCGCGTTCCCCATCACGCCCACGGTGCTGCCGTTCCCCCTCCCCACCCGCTACCACATCCACTTCGGGCAGCCGCTGCGGTTCGCGGGCTCCCCCGACGACGACGACGCGGTGCTGGACCGGAAGGTGGCCGAGGTGCAGGCGGCCGTCCAGGCGCTGCTCGACCGTGGCCTGGCCGAGCGCAAGCACGTGTTCTGGTGAACCGGTGACCCCGTCCGCCGAGCCCGCCCTCTTCCCCGGCATGCCCAGGACGGTCCTGGTCACCGGGATCTCCGGCCACCTCGGGCGGGCGCTCGCCAAGCAGCTCCACACCGAGACGCGGGTGGTGGGGATCGATCGACGCCCCTTCGCCGGCAAGCCCAAGGACATCGACCACTACCAGGTCGACGTCCGCAAGATGCGCGTGGAGGAGGCGTTCCGGCGTCACCCGGTCGAGGCCCTCATCCACCTCGGCATCATGCACGACCCGCGGATGCCGTTCTCGGAGGCGCACAGCTTCAACGTGCTCGGGACCCACAAGATCCTGGATCTCTGCGAGCGGCACGGGGTGCGCAAGGTGGTGGTGCTCTCCTCCGCCAACGTCTACGGGCCGCTCCCGGACAACTCGAACTTCCTGACCGAGGAGACGCCGCTCATGGCGGCCGACCGCGCCAGCGACGTGCGCGACCTGATCGAGGTCGACATGCACGCACAGTCGTACATGTGGCGGCACCCGGAGATCGAGACGGTGATCTTGCGGCCCGTGAACATCGTGGGACCCACGGTCCGCAACGCGCCCTCCAACTACCTCCGCCTGGAGCGGCCGCTCACGGCCATGGGCTTCGACCCGATGATCCAGCTCATCCACGAGGAGGACGCGGCGCGGGCGCTGGTGCTGGCGCTCAAGCCGGGCGTCCGCGGCGTCTACAACGTGACCGGCCCCGGCGAGGTCCCTCTCTCGACCATCCTGCGCGAGCTGGGGCGGCAGCCCATCCCCGTGCCGCACCTCGTCCTCCGGCCCCTCCTCGCGCGGCTGTTCGAGGCCGGGCTGTCCGGCTTCCCTCCCGACGAGGTGGACCACATCCAGTACCTTTGCGTGGTGGACGGATCCCGGGCGGTGCGCGACTTCGGCTGGGCGCCCAGGTACTCGCTCCGCGAGACGATCCGGAGCGTGTCCTAGGGCGGTCCCGGGCGTTAAGCTCGCAGCATGCGCGCGACCGTCCTCGCGGTCGGCGTCGCCGCCCTCCTCGCCGGGGCGCCCGCCACCGCCTTCGACCCCACCGGCGAGATGACGTTCCGCCCCGGCGTCGGGATCGCCATCGGCGCCTCGTTCGACGACGAGCTGGTGGTGGGGCCGGGCGTCAACATGGCCCGCCAGGAGGACGGCGCCTGGGCCGGCGACCTCGCGGGGCGCAACGTGGAGCTGGAGGTGGTGCCCGGGCGGCTCAACGGCGCGAACGTGAGCCTTGCGCTGTCCGAGAACAACGGCCTGACGCGGATCGAGGGGCTGTTCTTCGGACAGCGCGTCCGGATCCAGATGGACGGCAAGCGGTTCCGGGGCCGGGTCGGCGCCTGCTCCGTGGATCTGGAGCGCAAGGCGCCCGGCATCTTCATCGGCGACATCGGGTGCGTGCGGGGGTCGGGGCAGGAGTTCCCGACGGTGGCGCGGGCCACGCTGCGGCTCAGCGGAGTGGCCGCCGAGAACGCGCCGCCCATGCCGCAGTTCGCGCTGGGGTTGCTGGCCATCCTGCCGAGCTGAGCCCGCTGGCGCGACGCCGTGGTAGATTCCCCATCTCGCGAACCGCGGCCGGCGCCCGGCCGCCTCCCCGGAGGAGCGCCATCCCGACCGCCAGGAAGAAGAAGACGCCCGCGGTGGGCAGCCCCCGCCGCACCGCGCGCCGCCGGGCCGCTCCCGCCGCGCTCGGTCACGAGCTGGGCATGGGCGTCGCCGACGGATTCGCGATGTCGCGCCTCAAGATGCCCGCGCGGCTCACCCGCGCGCCCAAGCGGTCGATGCGGGAGATGGGCTGGGCCGCCTTCGGCGAGGTCGCCCGGCAGCTCGCGGCGCGCATCGCAGCGCGCTACCGCCCCGACTCGGTGATCGGCATCGCCAAGGGCGGCGTGTTCGTGGGCGGGGCGCTGGCGGGCGCCCTCTCCGCCGAGTTCTACCCGGTGCGGATCGAGAAGCGCCGCCGGGACGCGCAGCCGCTTCCGGAGGCCTCCTCCGAGCTGCCCGACCTCTCCGGGCGGCGCGTGCTGGTGGTGGACGACGTCTCCACCACCGGCCAGACCCTGGCCAAGGCGCGCCTCCTGGCGCGCAAGGCCGGAGCCAAGGAGGTCCGCACCGCAGTCCTGGTGACCCGCCGCGGCGGCGCGCGCCCGGACTTCTTCGCGCTGGAGACGGACGAGCTGATCCTGTTCGGCTGGGACTACCAGCTGGACGGCCCGGGCGGCCCGGTCGATCCAGGCGAGGTGGGCGTGTAGCGAGTCTCGATCGCGGGCCGAGGTGCGCGTGAAGCGGATCGTCATCGGCACCGCCGGTCACATCGATCACGGCAAGACCGCGCTGGTGAAGGCGCTCACCGGGATCGACACCGACCGCCTGCGCGAGGAGAAGCGGCGGGGGATCACCATCGAGCTCGGCTTCGCCCACCTTCCCCTCCCCGACGGCTCCGTCGCGGGGGTGGTGGACGTTCCCGGGCACGAGCGGTTCGTCCGCTCCATGGCCGCCGGCGCGGGCGGCATCGACGTGGTGATCCTGGTCGTCGCCGCGGACGAGGGGGTGATGCCCCAGACCCGGGAGCACCTCGACATCTGCCGGCTGCTCGGCGTCCCGCGCGGCCTGGTGGCGGTCACCAAGGCGGACCTCCTCCCCGGGCTGGGCGCCGGCTGGCTCCCGCTGCTCGAGCAGGAGATCCGCCTCGCCACGCAGGACAGCTTCCTCGAGGGCTGCGCCATCGTGCCCGTCTCGTCGGCCACGCGCGAGGGCCTCGACGCGCTCGTCGCCCGCCTCGCGGCCCTGGCGGCCGAGGTCCCCGAGCGCCCCGCGGACGGCCCGACCTTCCTCCCCATCGACCGCGCCTTCTCCATGAAGGGGTTCGGAACGGTGGTGACGGGCACGCTCCTCTCCGGCAGCCTCGGGGAGGGCGATGGCGCTGTCCTCGTCCCGGCTGCCCACGGCGTGGGCGACCTGCGCGTCCGATCGGTGCAGGTCCACGGCCAGCAGACGGCGCGGGCGCTCGCCGGGCAGCGCACGGCGGTGAACCTGCCGGGCGTGGAGCCGGCCGCCATCCGGCGCGGCCAGGCGCTGGCGCAGCCCGGCGTGGTGCCCGCCTCGTCGATCCTCGACGCCGAGATCACGCTGCTCGCGGCCGCGCCGCGGCCGCTGCGTCACCGCGCGCGGCTCCTGCTCCACGTGGGAACGGCGCAGGTCCCCGCCGCGGTGGCGCTCCTCGACCGCGGCGAGCTCCGTCCCGGCGACACCGCGGCGGCCCAGCTCCGGCTGGGCGAGCCCGCCGCGGCGCTCCCGGGCCAGCGCTTCATCCTCCGCGGCTTCGCCACGCTGGAGGGCCGGGGCAAGACGATCGGTGGCGGGCGGGTGCTCGCCATCGCCGCTCCCAGGCGGCGGCGGGGCAGGGCCGAGGCCCTGGCCCAGCTCGGGGCGCTCGCCGGCGGCGACGCCGACGCCCGGCTCGCGGCGGTGCTGGAGATGGCCGGTCCGGCGGGGCTGGCCGAGGCGGCGCTGGCCGGGCGCACCGCCCTCGCGCCCAGGGCCGTCCACTCCGCGCTGGAGCGCCTGGGCGCCCGCGGCGCCGCGCTCCTCTTCGACCGCGACCACCGCGCCTGGGTCGCGGGCGCGGTGGCGCGGGAGCTCTCGGCACGCCTCGTCGCCGCGGTGGACGCGTTCCACCGCGAGCACCCGCTGGCCGCCGGCATGGGGCGGGAGGAGCTGCGCGGCCGCCTGCCGCCCATCACGGACGCGCGCCTCTACCAGCGCCTCGCGGCCCAGCTCGCGGAGAAGGGCGAGCTGGTGATCGAGGGCGACCACGTCCGCCGCCGCGGACACGCCGCCGGCAGCGGCGCCGCCGGCGGCGCGCTCAGGGAGAAGGTCGCCGCCGCGCTGCGCGCGGGCGGGCTCACGCCGCCCTGGATCTCCGAGCTCCCGGCACTGGTGGGCGCGAGCGCCGCCGACGTCGGCGCGGTCCTGAAGCTCCTCGCCACCGAGGGGCGCGCGGTCCGGGTCTCCGCCGAGCTCCACTTCGACGCCTCCGCCGTCACCGCGCTGCGTGAGAAGCTGGTGGCGTTCCTCCGCGCGCACCAGGCCATCACCACCCAGGAGTTCAAGGACCTGGTGGGCGCGACCCGCAAGCACGTCATCCCCCTCGCCGAGCACTTCGACCGCGAGAAGGTCACCCTGCGCGTCGGCGAGAAGCGCGTGCTCCGCGGCGAGGGCCGGTGATGCACCGCCTCTCGATCGAGAACCCGGCCGGCGGGACGGTCATCATCCGCGACCGGCACATCGTCTACGCGAGCGCCGGTGCGGCCGCGCTGGTGGGCCGGACCGTCGCGGAGCTGGTCGGGCGGCACATGGGCGAGGTCCTCGCACCCGAGGAGCGACAGCGGCTGCTGGAGCGCCACGAGCGGCGCCTCGCCGGCGAGCCCGTCCCCTCCGAGTTCGAGTGCTTCCTCGTCCTCCCGGACGGGAGCCGGCGCATCGCCGAGTGCCAGGTCACGCTCGACGGCGGCGACCTGGTGATGGACGTGCGCGACGTGACGGCGCAGGCAGCCCTGCGCGCGCGCCTGTCCCAGCTCGCGCAGCTCGGCGCGACCATCCAGCGGGAGCACGACGAGGAGGCCATCTTCGCGCGGGTGCGGACCGGCCTCGCCGAGGCCGGCCTCGCCTCCGCGCTCCTCGCCGCGCAGCCGGAGGGGGTCCGGTTCGTCTGGGCGGAGCTGCCCTCCCCGTTCGCCGCGGTGCTCGAGACGCGGCTGGGGCGTCCCCTCGCGGGCTGGCTGGGGCCGTGGACGCCCCTCTCGCGGCGGGCCTGGGAGACCGGCGCCGCGTTCGCAGACGACTGGGTCCAGCACGTCGCCGCCTTCGTCCCCGCCCCCTTCGCCGGCGAGGTGCGAGACGCGGCGGCCGCCGCCAGGCTGTCGCGCGCCGCGCTGGTCCGGCTCGACGAGCGCGCGGCGCCGCGGTTCTACCTGGTCCTGGCGGGGGACTGGATCCGGGAAGGCGACGTCGCCGCGCTCCGGCTCTTCGGCGCGCAGGTGGCCGCCGCGCTCGACGCGGCGCGGGCCATCGCCGGCCTCGCGCGTCAGACCGTGGAGCTGGCGGCGCTGAACTGGCTGGGCGAGAAGGTGGGGGAGGCGTCCGACCTGCACGACTTGTTCCGGCAGGCGAGCATGGTCGTCTCGCACACGGTGGGGTGCGACGCCGTCGCCATCTTCGTCGTGGACGAGGGGACCGGCGAGCTGGTCCGCACCTTCGACGACTCGGGTTCGGCGCAGGACGGCCGCCCCACCCGCATCTCCCTGGCGAGCGACCTCGGATCGGTGGCGCGGACGCGAACCGCCGCGGTGGTGCGCACCGACGAGCCCCACCAGCGCGCCTCGGCCTCGCTGGCCGCTGCCGGCCTCCGCGTCGCGGCCTGGGTCCCGCTGGCGGCGCGCTCCAAGGTCCTCGGCGTCATGACCGTGGCCTGGCGCACGGCGCGGACCGACGAGGAGTGCCGCCTCGACCTCCTGCAGGGCGTCGGCGCCCACTTCGCCGCGGCGATCGAGGCGCAGGGCCTCCTCCAGGATCTGCGGCGCCGCGTGGGCGAGCTGACGCTCCTCAACGACCTCGCGGTGGCGAGCGCCACGCTCGATCCGGTTCTCCTCCTCGACAACGCCCTGCGGCGCATGTGCGAGACGTTCGAGGCGGACGTGGCCGCCGCCTACCTCCGCGAGGGCGACCGGCTGGTGCTTCAGTCGAGCCTCGGCGCGCTCGACCGCGACGGCGAGGGGCGGGTGGGCGAGGGGATCTCCGGCCTGGCCGTCGAGCGCCGCGCCCCGGTGGTGTCGCACGAGGAGCCCGGCACCGGACCGCGGACGCGCGCCGAGCGCGAGTCCCAGGGGATCCGCGCCGACGTGGCCATCCCCCTCCTCGCCCAGAGCGAGGCGGTCGGCGCGCTGGTCCTGGCCCGCCGCTCGCTCCGCCCCTTCACCCGGTCCGACGTGGCGCTGCTCTCCGCGGTGGGCGGACAGCTCGGCGTGGCGGTGGAGAACGCGCGCCTCTTCGCCGGCGTCCGCCGCCGGCTCTCCGACCTGGAGGCGGTCCACGAGGTCGCGCTGCAGATCTTCGGGAGCGCCCCCGGCGACGTCCGCGCGCTGCTCGACGCCGGCTGCCGCGGGGTGGCGCGGGCCCTCTCGGTGCGGGCCACCGCCATCCTGCTGGTGGAGGACGACGGGCGCACGCTGCGCGGCGCCGCGGCCCACGGCGCGCCCCTCCCGCCGGAGCGGTTCGCCATGCCCCTGGAGAAGGACGGCCTGGCCGTGGAGGCGCTCCGCAGCCGCGCTCCGGTGTTCAGCGAGGACGTGACGCGCGACGAGCGCAGCGCGATGCGGGGCAACCCGGCGGTGCCGCCCCTGTCCATGCTGGCGGTGCCGCTGGTGTCGCGCCGCAGCGTGCGCGGCGTGCTCTACCTCGCCGATGACGCCGGCCGCCGCTTCACCGAGGCGGAGCGCGCCCTGGCCATGGCGCTCGGCGGCGAGCTGGCCATGGGCATCGAGAACGCCGAGCTGTACGCCGAGGCCCAGCGGCGCGTGGAGGAGCTCTCGCTCATGAACGAGGTCGGCCGGAGCATCGCAGGCTCGCTGGACCTCGGCCGCGTGCTGCACGACGGCGCCGAGGCGGCGCGACGGCTCCTCGGCGCGGGCCGCGGCGTGGTGCTGCTCTACGAGGCGGCGCGCACCGAGTTCCGCTTCGGAGCGCTCAGCGGCGAGCCGGTGCCGGAGGGCAGCCACACGCCGGTCCTGCCCGCGGACGGCGGCGACGTCGCCTCGACGGCCATCCGGGAGCGCCGGGTGGTCCAGGTGGAGGACGTCGACCTCGCCCCGGGTCCGCTGGGCGCGGGGACCCGGAGGTACGGCGCGCGCGCCGCGGTGGTGGCGCCCATGCTCCTGCGCGGCGAGCCGCTCGGCGTCCTCATCGTGGACGAGACCGGCCGGGCGCGCCGGTTCACCGACGCCGAGGAGCAGCGCGTCACCACCATCGCCAACCAGCTCGCGGTCGCCATCGAGAACGCCCGCCTCTACCAGGCGGCGCGTGACCGCCTCTCCGAGCTCGCCACGGTGGTGGACGTGGCGCGCGTCATCTCCGGCTCGCTCGACCTCGACCGGGTGCTGGAGGCCGGCGCGGAGCACCTGAAGCGGACGCTCCGCGGCTCCTCCTGCACCATCCTGCTGGTGGATCCCGGGGCGCAGGTCCTCCGCCGCGCCGCCTCGCGGGGCGGCGCCATCGGCGCCGAGGCGCTGCCGCTCGACGCCCCCTCGCTGGCCCGGGACGCGCTGGAGGCCGCCGCCGCGCGGGCGGCCCGGACACCCGCGTCCGCCGGGGGTGCCGACGCGTCCCTCCTCGCCCTCCCCCTGCACGCGCGCGGCGAGCCCGTGGGCGTGGCCCTCGTCGCCGACGACGACGCCGAGCGCGCCTTCTCCGAGGCGGAGGTCTGGCGTGCGACCGCCATCGCCAGCCAGCTCGCGGTCGCGGTGGACAACGCGCGCCTCTACTCCGAGGCGCGCCGCCGCGCCGAGGAGCTGGGCCTCCTGCACGAGGTGGGACGCTCGCTGATCGCGACCCTGGAGCTGAAGCAGGTCCTCGACGTGGGCGTGCGCAACCTGGCGCGCATCGTGGACGCGCCCGAGGCCTACCTGGCGCTCGCGGATCCGGACGGGGCCCACCTCGAGATCCGCGCGGTGGCCGGCGGCCCTCCGGACGCGCTCGGCTCCCGCGTCCCGGCCGAGGGGGCCGGCGCGGCCCTGGCGGCGCTGGTGTACCGTACCCGCGAGCCGGTGGTGGTGGCGGACGCCAGCGCCGATCCCCGCGTCGCGGCCCCGGCGGGCGGCGCCCGCGCCTACCTGGGGCTGCCGCTCCTGGTCCGCGAGCGGAACATCGGGTCCGCGGTGATCGTCGAGACGCGCGGGCCGCGTCCCTTCACGCCCGCCGAGGTGGAGCGCGCCGCGGCGGTCGCCAACCAGCTCGCGGTCGCGGTGGAGAACGCGCGGCTCTACGAGGACCTGAGCCGGAGCTACGCGGAGCTGGCGCACGCCCAGCAGCAGCTCGTCGCCCGGGAGCGGCTCGCGGCCCTGGGCGAGCTGTCCGCGGTGGTGGCCCACGAGGTGCGGAACCCGCTCGGCGTCATCTTCAACTCGCTCGGCTCGCTGCGGCGCCTCACCCGGCCGGCGGGCGACGCCAAGATGCTGCTCGACATCATCGGCGAGGAGGCGGACCGGCTGAACCGCATCGTCGGCGACCTGCTCGACTTCGCGCGCCCCTCGACGCCGGTGCTGCGGCCCGAGGCGCTCGACCGGCTCCTGGACGAGGCCCTCGCCGCCGCCCTGGTCCAGCATCCGCGGGGCATCTCGGTGGTGCGCGAGGTCGAGGCCGCGCTGCCGCCCGCGGTGGTGGACGCGCGCCTGGTGCGCCAGGCGCTGCTCAACCTCGCGGTCAACGCGGTCCAGGCCATGCCGCGCGGGGGCCGGATCACCGTCCGCGCGGCGCGCGACGGGGACCACCTCCTCCTGGAGCTGGAGGACACGGGCGGCGGGATCCCGGAGGAGGTGCGCCACCGCATCTTCGAGCCGTTCTTCACCACCAAGGCGAGCGGAACCGGCCTCGGGCTCGCGGTGGTGAAGCGGATCGTCGAGGGCCACCGCGGCTCGGTGGCGGTGCGCAGCAGGTCCGGCGAGGGAACGGTCTTCTCGCTCCGGTTCCCGCTCGACCCCGCGCGCGTTGAAAGCCGGCCGGCGATGGGCTGAGATCGACGGGCATGAACGCTTTCGACCCCCAGGACCTCGACCCCGCGGAGCCATCCGCCGCGGAGGCGCCTCCCTCGGGCGGAAAGGTCCTGGTCGTGGACGACCAGAAGAACATGCGCGCCACCACCGCCATGGTCCTGCGCTCGGTCGGGCACGCCGTGGAGGAGGCCGAGGACGGCGCGGTGGCGGTGCAGCGCATCCAGGCGGAGAGCTGGGACGTGGTCCTCACCGACCTCCGCATGCCGGAGGTGGACGGGATGGACGTGCTGCGCGCGACGCAGCGCGCCGCGCCCGACACGCAGGTCATCGTCATGACCGCGTACGGCACCATCGAATCGGCGGTGGAGGCCATCCGGCGCGGTGCCTTCGACTTCCTCACCAAGCCCTTCAAGGAGGACGAGCTGCTCCTGCGAGTCGCGAAGGCCGTCGAGCGGCGCCGGCTGCTCGGCGAGAACAGCCTCTTCGCCGGCGAGTTCCGCCAGCGGTACGGCCTGGAGCACATCGTGGGCGCCTCGGCGGCGATGCGCGACGTGCTGGAGCGGATCCGCCGCGTGGCGCCCACCGACGCCACCGTGCTCGTCACCGGGGAGTCGGGGACGGGCAAGGAGCTGGTCGCGCGCGCGCTCCACGTGGCGAGCCGGCGCGGCGACCGGCCCTTCGTGCCGGTGAACTGCGCCGCCATCACCGAGACGCTGCTCGAGTCCGAGCTGTTCGGCCACGCCAAGGGCGCCTTCACCGGCGCCACCCGCGCGCGCCGCGGGCTGTTCGAGGAGGCCAACGGAGGGACGCTCTTCATCGACGAGATCGGGGAGACGGCGCCGGGGTTCCAGGCGAAGCTGCTGCGCGCCCTGCAGGATGGGGAGATCCGGCGCGTCGGCGAGTCCATCCCCGTCCAGGTGAACGTGCGCGTCATCGCCGCGACCAACCAGGACCTCCGGCTGGCCATCGCCGAGCGGCGGTTCCGCGAGGACCTGTACTACCGCCTCAACGTGGTGCCGCTCCGCATCCCGCCCCTGCGCGAGCGGCGCGAGGACGTCCCGGCGCTCGCCACCCATTTCCTGCACGCGTACAACCAGCGCACCGGCGAGCGGAAGGTCCTCTCCCCGGAGGCGATGGCGTGCCTCAGGGTCCACGACTGGCCGGGGAACGTGCGCGAGCTGGAGAACATGATCGAGCAGGCCGCCGCGCTGTCGCCCTCGCCGGAGATCCGGGCGGAGGACGTGTCCGTCGACGCGCGCCCCCCCGCCCGGCCGGCCGCGGCCGCCCGCACGCTCGCGGCCGCGGTGGAGGACGCCGAGCGCGGCGCGATCGAGGCCGCGCTCGATCGCTGCGGCGGCGACCTCGCGCGCGTCGCGGCCGAGCTCGGGGTCTCCTCGACGACCCTCTGGCGGAAGATGAAGCGGCTCGGCATCGAGGCCGGCGGCCCGCGCGACG
>DATIWK010000079.1:0-14479 GCA_035519395.1 Anaeromyxobacteraceae bacterium
GCTCGTAGGGCGAGCCGTCCGCGTTCACGAAGTCGAGCA
The DNA here is from genome assembly GCA_035519395.1 of Anaeromyxobacteraceae bacterium. GTDB lineage: Bacteria > Myxococcota > Myxococcia > Myxococcales > Anaeromyxobacteraceae > Anaeromyxobacter. The sequence continues at coordinate 40 of DATIWK010000079.1, forward strand.
CGAAGGCGGCGGTGTCCGGCTCCCAGGGGATGACGCGCGCCGTCTCGAGGTCCACCAGCGCGTGCGCGTCGGGATACCCGGTGTGCCAGCCCGTCACCCGGGCGTTGTCGTAGAGCTGGTCGGCGAGGTCCCAGCCGAACACCACGTCGCAGAAGCCGAGCCCGCCCTTGGCCGCCGAGCGCAGCTTGTCGAGCGAGACGTACTTCCCGCGCCAGACGCCGTCCACGTCGAAGCCGCCGATCTTGGCCTTGGCGACGCCCTTCGCGGCGAGCCAGGCGTCCAGCTCGGCGAGGTCGCGGGGCGCGGCGCCCGGCGGGCGCGGCGCCGGCCGGCTCCTGGGCCGCTGCCTCGCCGCGCCGACGTCCCGCGCGCGCGCCAGCCGCGCCCTCACGTCGGCGACGTGCTTCACCTGGGTCTTCACGGCGGCGGCCTTGCGCATCGTCTCACCCCCCGGGGAGCGGTCTCACACCCGCTCCGGAAGCCTGGTCCACACCGTCTTGAGCTGCAGGTACCCGTCGAGCGCGTGGTGCGAGAGGTCCCGGCCCCAGCCCGACTCCTTGAAGCCGCCGAAGGGCGCGGCGTCGTCGAACTCGTTGAAGCAGTTGATCCAGACGACGCCGGACTGGACGCGGCGCGCCAGCGCGTGGGCGCGGGCCACGTCGGCCGTCCAGATCGACGCGGCGAGGCCGTAGCGCGTTCCGTTGGCGACGGCGAGCGCCTCGCCGTCGTCCCGGAACCGGAGGCAGGCGAGCACCGGCCCGAAGATCTCCTCCTGGGCGATGCGCATCCCGGGCCGGACGTCGGCGAACACCGTGGGGCGGAGGAAGCTGCCGCGCGCCTTGACGCCCTCCACGTCGCGCTCGCCGCCGGCGACCAGCCGCGCGCCCTCCTCCCGCCCGCTCTTCACGTAGCCGAGCACGGCGTCGAGCTGCCTGCGGCTCACCTGCGCGCCCATCTCGGTCGCGGGATCGAGCGGGTCGCCGACGACCATGCGCCGCGCCCGCTCCGCCAGCTCCCCGACGAACCCGTCGTAGGCCGCCTCGTGCACCAGCACGCGCGAGCCGGCGTTGCAGACCTCGCCCTTGTTCCCGAAGATGCCCCAGAAGCACGCCTCCACGGCGCGGGCGCGATCCGCGTCCGGGAACACGATCTGCGGGCTCTTCCCGCCCAGCTCCAGCGTCAGCTTCTTGAGGTTCGTCTCCGCCGACGCGTGGAGCAGCCGCCGCGCGGTCCGGATGGAGCCGGTGAAGCTGATCTTGTCGACGCCCGGGTGGCGCGCCAGCGCCTCGCCGGCGGGCTCGCCGTACCCCGGCAGCACGTTCACGACGCCGTCCGGAAACCCCGCCTCCCGCGCCAGCTCGCCGAGCTTCATGGCGGTGAGCGGCGTCCACTCGGAGGGCTTCAGGATCACCGTGCAGCCGGCGGCGAGCGCGGGGCCGAGCTTCCAGCAGGCGAGGCAGGTCGGGTAGTTCCACGGGACGATGGCCCCCACCACGCCCACCGGCTCCCTCAGCACGTAGGTGTGGAACGGCCCCTCGACGGGCAGGACCTCGCCCAGGATCCGCGCCGGCGCCTCCGACCAGTAGGCGAGCGTCGCCGCCCCCGGCGACACGTCGCCCCGGATCGCCTCCCTGAACGTCTTCCCGTTCTCCAGGGACTCGACGAGCGCGAACTCCTCCCGCCGCTCCCAGAGGAGATCTGCCAGGCGCCGGAGCAGGCGTCCGCGCTCGCGCGGCCCCGCCGCGCCCCACGGACCCTCCAGCGCGCCACGGGCGGCGCGCGCCGCCGCGTCGACGTCCTTCGCGCCGGCCGCGGGGATCTCGCACAGGCGCTCGCCCGTCGCCGGGTTGACGACCGGCATCGTTCCGCCTTCGAGCGGGTCCACGCTGCGCCCGCCGACGAGCAGCTTCGGCTCGGGGAGCCTGGGCGAGAGCGTGCGCGGATCGGTCATCGGGTTCACCCACGACCCAGGAGGGGACGTACCGGCAGGAGCGAAGCGTCTTGTCGCACCATAAGAACCAGCCAGCCGAGCAGCAACGCGTGTCGGCACGTCATGCGGGCGCGGGACATCCTCATCCTCACGTGCGGTGAGACGGCTCCCTCCGTCCGGATCCGGCTGGGGAGCTACGATCGCTGGTTCCAGGAGGCGCTCGGCGGAGCGGTGCGGCCGCACGTGGTCGCCGGCCACCTGGGCGCGCCGTTGCCCGACCCGCGCCGCTTCGACGCGGTGATCGCCACCGGCTCCCCGCGCTCGGTGACCGAGGGTGCTCCCTGGATGCGGCGGGCGGCGGAGTGGCTCCTCTCCGCCGCCGAGCATCGCGTGCCGGTCCTGGGCGTCTGCTTCGGTCACCAGCTCCTCGGCGCCGCGCTCGGCGGCCGGGTCCGGCGCAGCCCGCGCGGCCGCGAGATCGGGACGGTGGCGTGCACGCTGACCGAGGCGGGGCGCGCCGATCCGCTCTTCGACGGCGTTCCCGGCACGTTCGAGGTGCAGACCACGCACGAGGACGAGGTGGAGCCGGCGCCGCCCGGCGCGCTGGCGCTCGCCACCAACGGCCACAGCGCCCTCCAGGCGTTCCGCGCGGGCGCGTTCCTGCGGGGCGTCCAGTTCCACCCGGAGATGTCGCAGGCGCAGATCGCGGCGCTCGCCGTTGCGCGTGCCACGGCGCTCGGCGCCGAGGCGCGGGCGCGCGGCGACGACCCAGCCGGACGGGTCCGCGCCGTCCTCGGCGGCGTCCGGCCGACGCCCTGGGGCGCGCGCGTCCTCGAGAACTTCCTTTCCGGGGGGCGATAGCCCCCCGGACCCCCGGTCGCTCCGGGCCAGGCTCATCCGCCTGGCCCTCCGCTCCGGTCAGGCGCTCTCGTCCAACCTCACGCGACCGCGCGCCGGCGGAGCACGCGCGGCGGCGCGAGGGCGCGGGCATGCTCCGCCAGCCGCCGGAGCTCCGGGGTCGTGAGCGGGAGCTTCCCGCGGGCCACCCACCACGCGAGCGTGTCGCGCAGCATCTCGTCGTGCGGCCGGATCCGGTAGCCCAGCTCCCGCTTGGCCTTCTCGCTCGAGACCCAGGTGTAGAGCGAGACGGAGCGGACGAAGTCCACCGTCAGGTGCCAGGGGCGCTTCAGGCCGACGAGGTTCCACGCCTCGGAGACGAGCGCGCCGGAGAGCGCGACGAGGTAGGGGATGCGCGGCGGCATCTCCATCCCGGCCATGACCGCGAGCCGCCGCACCGCCTGGGTCATCGTCGCGTTGTGGCCGCCCAGGTGGTAGATCTCGCCCGGCCGCCCGCGCACCAGCGCCTCCGCGTGCGCTGCCGCCACGTCGCGGACGTCGCAGAACGAGATGCCGCCCTCCACGTAGCCGGGGAACTTCCCGGTGGCGAAGGCGAGCACCGTCGCGCCGGAGGAGCGGCCGAGGTCGCCCGGGCCGAGCACGTAGCCGGGGCGCAGGATCACCACCTCGAGGCCGCGCGCCCCCTCCACGAAGGCGTTCTCCTCGCCGCGCAGCTTGGAGACGAAGTAGTCGATGCCGAGCGCCTCGGCGTTCGAGCGCGCGGCCTCGTCGGCCACGCGGGGCCTGTAGGTGCCGCCCAGCGCGGAGGTGGAGGAGGTCAACACCGCGCGCCGCACCCCCGCCTCCCGCGCCGCCCCGAGCACCACCTCCACCCCGCGCGCGTTGACGGCCATGAGCTGGTGCCGCATGCCCGGCCGGAACCCGACCAGCCCGGCCGCGTGGACGACCGCCTGACACCCGTCGACGGCCTGCTGGACGGAGGCGCGGTCGAGGATGTCGCCGCGGGCCACTTCCAGCGGGAGGGCCTCCAGGTTCGACAGGTCGCTGGTCGGCCGCACCAGGACGCGGACGCGGTGCCCGCGCGACACGAGCTCGCTCGCGATGGCGGACCCGACGAGACCCGTGGCGCCGGTGACGAGGACTCTCATGTGGCACAGGTAGGCGCTCGCCGCGCGGGCGGAAGATGACCGATGGCCGCAGCCCCCGGTGAGCGTCCGCGGCGTCACCGGCGGGGGCCGGCGCGATCACCTCCGGACCGTGCGGGCCGTGCCCTCGACGGCGGGCGGCGGCGCGGCGAGGGCGTGGAACCGTGCGGCGGGCACCACCACGCCGAAGGCGAACACCGCCCAGAGGAGGGCCCACACGGCGAGGACGGCCGCGGCAGCCACGATCGAGCGATAGCCGCCCCGCACCCGGAACCCTCGCAGCCCGTGCACCACGCGCGCCGGCCGCTGGGCGCGGCGCTCCGCCGTCGCCGGCCCCACCAGCCCCGCACCCCACCCGGAGATCGCCAGCCCCGTCCGCGTCGTCATCTGAAGCTCCTTCCCGCGCCGGTCTCGTTGCCATCCATCCGGCCCGGTGGCACTACGTGTACCGATGGCGAACGAACCCTTGAAGGCGCAGGGGAGCGCCGGCCCCGCGCACGGACGCGCAGGCACGCTCGACTGGTCGAACCTCCGCTTCTTCCTCGAGCTGGCGCGGACCGGGAGCCTCTCGCGCGCGGCGAAGCGGCTGGGCGTCGATCGCAACACCGTGGCGCGGCGGGTGTCGGCGCTGGAGGAAGAGCTGGGGCTCGCCCTGTTCGAGCGCGGCCCGCAGGGCTGGACGCGCACCGGCGCGGGCCAGGAGCTCGCCGACCTCGCCACCCGCGTCGAGGAGGACGTGCTCGCCGTGGCACGCCACGCCGACGCGCGCGACACCGCGCTCACCGGGAGCGTGCGGCTCACCACCGCGATGCACCTCTCCGCGCACCTGCTCGTGCCGGCGGTGCCCGCGCTGCGCGAGGCGCACCCGGGCCTCGTCCTCGAGATCGCCGCCGACCAGCGGGCCTTCGACCTCACCCGGCGCGAGGCGGACCTGGCGGTGCGGATGGGGCGCCCGCGCGACGCCGGCCTGGTGACGCGCAAGCTCTCCGACGTCGCCTACGGGTTCTACGCGTCGAGGAGCTACCTGGGCGGGCGGCGGACCGCGCTGGACTTCGGGCGCGACCTCTTCGTCGGGCTCGACGACACGCTGGCGGGCACGCCCCACGAGCGGTGGATCGCCCGGGTGGCGCCGGAGCGGCGCGTGGTGTTCCGCACCAACAGCACCGCCTCGCTCTCCTCGGCGGCGCGCGCGGGGGTGGGGGTGGCGATGCTGCCCTGCTTCGTCGCCGACGGCGACGCGACGCTGGTGCGGCTCGACGGTCCGGAGCCCGCGAACCACGAGCTGTGGCTGCTGGTGCACGGCGACCTGCGGCGGACCCCCCGGGTGCGCGCGGTGATCGAGTGGCTCGACGCCGTGGTCCGGCGCTCCAGCGCGGCCCTGTCCGGGCACGGCTGACCTCGTTCCGCTAGACTGTCGCGCGTGCCAGGATCAGCCGACCCGCGCGGAGTCTGGTCGCGCCTGCGGGCCTGGGCCCGGCCGTTCCTGCCGGGCCTGCCGCCCGCGGGGCGGGCGCGGGCGTCTGGCGAGGGCGCGCCCGGGGCGCGCTGGCCGCACCTCGTCCGCGGCTGGCTCGACCCCGGCGTGCCGCTCTCCGGGTGGCGCACGCGGATCGCCGGCCAGGATCTGCACGAGGCGCTGGGGGCGATCGCCGCAGCCTCCGACGGCCGCGTGGCTCCGGCGGCGGTGGCGGAGCTGCTGGACGCGATCGCGCACACCGCGCCGGGGGACGCCTGCGCGTTCCGCTTCGGCGACCCGCGGGCGTTCCTCCAGGTCTGGATCGGCCTCCAGCCCGAGGCGGGCGGCGCCGTCAAGGTGTTCCTGCTCGCAGACGGACGCCTCACCGCGCGCGTGGAGGAGGCGCTCACCGTGGCCCGCTTCGCCTCGCCGGCGGCGCGCGCCGAGTACGATCTGCTGCACCGGTTCTTCGTCGCGGCGTGGGAGTGGCGCTTCTCCGCCTCGCCCTGGGCCGGCGCCCGGAACGGCGGCGACGCGCAGCGGGTCGCCGCCCGCATGGCGCGGATCCTCTCCGATCCGCAGGCGCCCCTGCTCGAGGCGCTGCGCGGCCTGCGCGCGCGAACCCGCGAGCTGCTCGACGAGACGGCGGAGCTCGACGCCGCGGGCGTGGCGGCGGCCGACGCCTGGCTCGCGGCGCGCGACGCGCCGACGCTGAGCGAGATGCGTCGCCGGATCGGGGCCGCCTCGCAGCGCTGACGGTGGCGCGGACCGGCGCGAACCTCGTATGCTCCGCGCGCATGGACGTGGACGGGACGGTCCGCTCGCTGCTCGCGGGGGGTGACGCCGACGGCGCGTCCACCGCCGCCATCGAGGCCCACGGCCCGGCCATCCTCGGCTACGTCTGCACGCTGGTGGGCGACGACGACGGGCCCGACGTCTTCTCGATGTTCGCGGAGGACCTGTGGCGGGGGCTGCCCGCCTTCCGGTGGGAGTGCACCCTCCGCGCCTGGGCGTACCGGCTCGCCTACCACGCTGCGGCGCGGTTCCGGCGCGACCCGTACCGCCGCCGGGCCCAGCGCCTCCCCTCCAGCGCCGCCTCGCGGCTCGCCGCCTCCATCGCCGCGTCGGGCATGTCGCCCGGCAGCCGCCGCGACCGCCTGCGGAGGCTCCGGGAGACCCTCGACGCCGAGGACCAGACGCTCCTCGTCCTCCGGGTGGACAAGGAGATGGAGTGGGAGGAGATCGCCGCGGTGCTCGGGGGGGAGGGCGCGGAGCGCGCCGGCCGGCAGGTGACGTCGGCCGGCCTCCGCAAGCGATTCGAGCGGCTCAAGGACCGGCTGGCCGAGCTGGCCCGGGCGCAGGGGCTCATCGACTGACCGGGGAGCGCGTGGGGGCGCGAGATCGAGCGGCGGGCGGAAGCGAGGCAGGGCGCGACGCGCCGGCCGGCCCCGGCGCCCTCTCCAGGCTGCTGGGCGAGCTGGCCGACACGCCGGACCGGGACGTCCACCGCGCATGGGCGCGGTCCCTCGCGCCCGGGGCAACCGTGGGCCGCTTCGAGATCGTCCGCGAGCTGGGGCAGGGAGGGTTCGGGGTGGTCTTCGAGGCGCGCGATCGCGAGCTGAAGCGCCTCGTCGCGTTCAAGGCCGTCCGCCCCGGCGCCCGCACCCGCGCCGCGACCGAGAGCGAGGAGGCGCTGCTGCGCCGCGAGGCCGACGCCGTCGCCCAGCTCTCGCACCCCAACATCGTCACCTTGCACGACGTGGGGACCTGCGAGGACGGCCCCTACCTCATCCTCGAGCTGCTCCGCGGCGAGACGCTGGCGCAGCGGCTCCAGCGCGGTCCGCTGCCGGTCCGCGAGGCGGTCCGCGTGGCGCTCGCCGTGGGAGAAGCGCTCGTCCACGCGCACGGGCAGGGCGTGCTCCACCGCGACCTCAAGCCCAGCAACGTGTTCCTCACCGGCGACGGCCGCGTGAAGGTCCTCGACTTCGGCCTCGCCCACTTCTTCGGCGCCGGCGGACCGGCGGGGAGCGGGACGCCGGGGTACATGGCACCGGAGCAGCGCCGCGGCGGGGACGAGGACGCGCGCACCGACGTCTTCGCGCTCGGCATCCTGCTCCACGAGATGCTGGCCGGCCCGCGGAAGGCCGCCGGCGGCGCCCCGCCCCGGCGCCTGGAGGGGCCGGGCGCTCCCGCCGCCCTCGGCGCGCTCGTGGAGCGGATGCTCGACCCGGATCCGGCCGGCCGCCCGCGCGACGCGGCGGCCGCGGTCGAGGCGCTGCGGCGCCTGCAGCCCTCGGCGCCGCGCCGCCTCCTCGCCGTCGCGGCGGTGGGCGCCACCCTCCTTCTGGCCGTCGCGGCGGTCGCGGTGCTCGCGCTCCGTCACGCGACGCCCGGCCCCATCGCCGGCCCGGCGCCGGGTGCGCCCCCCGCGACCGTGGAGGCCTACCGCCACCTCTTCCTCGGCGAGCAGTGCGCGGCGCGGCCGGTGTGGGGTCAGGACTGCTCGGTCGAGTTCAGGCGCGCGCTGGAGCTCGATCCGACGCTGCCGGCGGCGCGCCTCGGTCTCGCGGTCTGGCTGCGCTGGTACGGCGGGACGGTCGCGCAGCAGCGCGCCGAGATCGCCGAGGCGATGCGCCACCGGGATCGCGCCACGCAGGGGGAGCGGCTGCTCATCGAGGCATGGGCCGCGCACCTCGACGGCCGGGAGGAGGACGCCATCGCCGCCTTCCGCGCCATCGCCGCGCGGTGGCCCGGCGACCCGAGGGCGTTCTACGAGCTGGGGGACCTCCTGCGGCACCGCGACGAGCTGGAGGAGGCGATCCCGGCGTTCGAGCGGGCGGTCGCGCTCGACCCGGAGTCCGCGTGGGCGATGGCCGACCTGGCCGAGGCGCTCGGCGCGCTGGGCCGCTCCGCCGACCTGCGCGCCTGGGTGAAGCGGTGGGAGGCGCTGCCGGGACCCGCCGCCCTGCACGGCGTCTCCCTCGGGCGCGGCTGGCTGGGCGACGTGGGCGGCGCGGCCGAGGCGGCCCGGCGGGCCGTCGCGCTCGGGGGGACGCTCACCGCGCAGGAGGACCTGCTCGCGGCGCTGACGTTCTCCGGCAACTACGCGGAGGTGGTGGAGGCCTCGCGGCCGCTCGCCCAGCGCGGCAGCCCGGTGCGGCGGATCGGCTACTACGCGCTCGCCGGCATGGACGCCTACCAGGGGCGCCGCCGCGCCGGCCTCGCCCAGCTCGACGCGCTCCGCCGGGAGGTGCCGGAGACCGCCACCGAGTCGGTCTACCTCGGGATCCGGGCCGACTACGTGCTCGGCGACGGGGACGCGCCCGCGGTCTGGGCGGAGGCTCGGGCGCTCCAGAGCCTCGACCCGCGCGCGGCGGCGGATCTGGCGCCGTCGCTGGCCTGGCTCGGCGACCTCCCCCACGCCGCGGAGCTGGCCCGGAGCCTGCGGGCCGGCTCGCTCCAGGCGGAGACGCACGCGGCTGTCGCGGCGCACCGGCGGGGCGATCCGGCGGCGCTCGACCGCCTGCGCGCGGTGGCGGAGCGGACGCCCATCACCACCTGGCGCGTCGCGCCGCTCTTCCTGTACGGCGACCTGGCGGCGCGCGCCGGTCGCGACGCCGACGCGGTGCGCGCGCTGGAGCGCGTCGAGGCCCTCTACGTCCCGCGCACCATGTGGCGGACCTGGGCGCACGCCCGCGCGCTGCTGCTGCTCGCCGGCGCCTACGAGCGGCTCGGCGATCGCGAGAAGGCGCGCGGCGCGGCGGGCCGGTTCCTCGCGGAGTGGACGCGGGCCGATCCGGCGGACCCGCTGCTGGCGGAGGGGCGCGCGGTGGCCCGGCGGGTGGGCCTGCGCTGACCGGGTTCACCCCTTGCGGCGCCCGCGGCGGGCCACGGCGGTCGCTCCTCCCTTGTAGATCCCCTCGGGGAGCGTCCCCACCATTCCCGCCTCCATGGAGCGTGGGTCGACGGGCGTGAGGCGCCGCTCCATCTCCGGCGTGAGGATGCGGCGGTGCTTCAGCGCGTCGAGCCGATCCGAGACGTAGGGCAGCGGGTCGTCCCGGAACGTCCAGCCGTAGCGATCGAACTGCGCGAGCGGCAGCGGCCCCGCCCAGGCGCGGAGCGTCTTCTCCCGCTCCATGTTGAAGTAGAGCTCGAAGTAGCTCATCACCAGCTCCCGGAGCGACCGGTAGACGGGCTCGCGGAAGCGCAGGCCGACGAAGTTCGACTTCGCGACCGCGCCGTAGCGGCCGTCCACGCGGTAGACGGCGAGGACGTGGTCGTCGTCGCGCACCGCCCACATGTCGAGGAGCGCCGGCGCGTGGCCGAGCTGCCGCAGCGCGGCCGCCGCGAAGAGCGCGCCGTCGAAGCAGTGGGCGCGGCGCTCCCGGATGACGTTCCGCGGGCAGGCAGCCCGCTCCTCGGCGCGATAGGTGAGCCCGTCCAGCCAGTCCTGGATCTTCGCGGGGGTGGAGAGCTTGCGGAACAGGGCGCGCTCGGAGGCGGTGAACGCCTCCGGCGGCGCCGGGCGCGGGAGCGGCGCGAGGACGGGCTTGCGGTCGTGGTGCATGGGGAGGGCACTGTAGCGGAATGGGCGCCCCGAAGGGACGCCGGGCGCCGATGCCCTACGCGTGCAGCTCGACCACGTCCCCCTCGACCAGCGCGTGGTGCCTTTCCACCTGCTGCCCCTCGAACCGCGCGTGCCCTCCCCAGAGCCGCGCGAACCTGAGGTGGGCGGCGACGTCGTGGTGGACGAGCCTCGCGAGGTCCTCGACGGTCGCGCCCTGCGGCAGCACGAAGGGCCTGCCGCCGTCGGGCTTGTGGCCGGGCTCCTTGGTGTACACGCGGATCCGGTGCAGCTCGCGGTAGAGCACGGGGCGGAGCGCGTCGAGGCCGTCGCCCCGCGCCGCCGAGACCGCGAAGAACGGGAGGTCGGCGCCGATCGCGTCGCGCGCCAGCGCGGCGAACGTCCCGTCCCCGTCCTGCTCGCACTTGTTGCCCAGCACCACCACCGGCTTGCGCACCAGGAGCGGGGAGGCGTCGGCCGGGAGCGGCCGCGTGGCCGGCCAGACGCGCGCCTTGTCGAGCACGTCCCGGATCGCCTCCGCCGCCACGTCCACGTCGTCGGCGGCGACGTCGAGCACCACCGCGACGCCGTCCGCGGCGCGCGCCAGGTTGGGGAGGTACGCCTCGGTGTGGCCGAGCGCCACCGCGGGCGTGTCCACGAGCTGCACCTGCACGTCCTCGAACGCCATCATCCCCGGCTGCGGCTCGCGCGTCGTGAAGGGGTAGTCGGCGACCTCGGGGTGCGCGTGCGTGAGCGCCGCGAGCAGCGACGACTTCCCGGCGTTGGGAGGCCCGAGCAGCACCCACTGCCCGGCGCCCTCGCGCCGGACGTGGCCGGGGTCGGGCGCGCGGTGGCCCGAGCGCGCGACGTGCTCGCCCTCGTCCTCCAGCTTGGCGAGCCGCTTGCGGAGGTCGCCGAGCATCTTCTCCGTCCCCTTGTGCTTGGGGAGGAGCGCGATCATCTCGCGCAGCGCCTCCATCTTCTCCTCGTGGGTGACGGCCTGGCGGAACCGGAGCTCCGCACCCTTGTAGTCGGGAGTGAGGTTCGCGGGCATGGGCGGATCATCGCGCCGCGCGCGCGGCCCGGCGGCGGGGCCTGGCGGGGTACCCCAGGAGGGTCCCCGGCGTGCGCGGATGTGCCGCTATCCTTCGCAGGTGCGCCGACCAGCCCGACCCTCCATCCGCCGTCCCTCACGCCGCGTCGCCCTGGCCGCGGGGTTCGCCTGCGCGCTCGCCTGCGCGCTGCCCGCCATCTACAAGAACGCTCCCCCGCCGCTCCCCGAGGGCTGGGAGAGCACCGGCCTTCGCGGCCACCCGCTGGTGGGAAGGATCTGGGACGTGCGGGCCGGCCGCTTCGTCGAGCTGGCTGCGGCGGAGGCCGCGGTGGCGAGGGCCGACTTCGTCTTCCTCGGCGAGACGCACGACAACCCCGACCACCACCGCATGGAGGCGCGCTTCGTCCGGGCCGTCACCGCCTCGGGGCGCAGGCCGGCGCTCGCGTTCGAGATGCTCGACACCGGCGAGCAGGCCGCCGTGGACGCAGCGCTCGCGAAGGCCCCGAAGGATCCGGACGCGGTCGCCGCCGCGGTGAAGTGGGACAAGAGCGGGTGGCCGCCGTTCGCGAGCTACCGGCCGGTCTTCGAGGCCGGGCTGGACGCCGGGCTCCGGATCGTCGCGGCCAACCTGTCGCGAAAGGAGGGGCGCGACGTCGTCACCAAGGGCCCGGAGGGCGTCCCCGCGGAGCTGCGGCCCATCCTGGCGCGCGACGAGCCCCTGCCACCGGAGTTCGCGGAGTCGCTGCGGCGCGAGATGCGTGAGTCGCACTGCGGCGAGCTCCCGGAGAAGCACGTCGAGCCGATGGTGCTCGCGCAGCGGGCGCGCGACGCGCGCATGGCGGAGCGGCTGGTGGCGGCGGCCGGACCGGACGGCGCGATCCTCGTCACCGGCGCGGGGCACGCCCGCGAGGATCACGGCGTCCCCGTCCACGTGGCGCGGCTGGCCCAGGGGCGGAGCGTGGCGTCGATCGCCGTCGTCGAGGTGGTCGACGGCCAGCAGCTGCCGTCCGAGTACGCGGCCGACTACGGCGCGAGCACCCTCCCCTTCGACTTCGTCGTCTTCACGCCCCGCCAGGACCGCGAGGACCCCTGCGAGGGCTTCCGCGAGCACATGAAGAAGAAGGCGAGGGCGAGCCTGGCGCCACCGTCCACGCCCGTCCCGGCCGCTCCTCCGTCGAGCACCCCGCCGGCCGGATCATCGACCCCGGTCCCGGCGGCCGCGGCGCCTCAGCCGTCTCCTCCGGCCTCGCGCTGACCCGCTCCGCCTACCGGTTCCGCATCCTCGCCGCCCGAGGCCGTGTAGAATCCGCCACCCGACCCGCGCCGGCCGGCGGCCGGCCAGGAGGTGGCGACCTTGAACCGCAATACGCTGCTGGGCTTCGTGGTGGGCCTGCTCGCGGGGGTGCTCGCGGGCTACATCTTCTGGGGAACGAACCACGTGCCCGCCCCCGACGCCGTCTCGCCGATGGCGAGCGCGCCCGTCGGCGCGCCACCGGCGATGGCCGGCGTGGAGGCGATGAGCCGGATCCCGATGGCGGAGCAGGCCGTGCGCCAGGACCCGAAGAACGTCCGCGCCTGGGTCCAGCTCGGCAACGACTACTTCGACACGCAGCAGTTCCAGAAGTCCGTGGACGCCTACCAGAAGGCGCTCGACCTCGACCCGAGGAACCCGGACGTCCTCACCGACCAGGGCGTCATGTACCGGGCCCTCGGGCAGTTCCCGAAGGCGGTCGAGAACTTCAAGAAGGCGCAGCAGGTCGACCCGAAGCACCAGCAGAGCCTGTGGAACCTCGGCGTCGTCTACGCGCACGACCTCCACCAGCCGAAGCTGGCGCGCGAGGCCTGGACCAGGATGCTCGCGCTCGAGCCGTCGGGACCGCAGTCGGCGCAGGTCCGCGAAGCCCTGGCCGACCTCGACAAGGCGCCGGGCGCCGCCCCGGCGCCCGCGAAGCGCTGACCGGATGGCCGGGGACCTCCACGCCCGCGCGGCGGAGGCGGTCCGGGGCGCGCGCGCCCTGGTCGTCACCGCGGGTGCGGGCATGGGGGTGGACTCCGGGCTGCCGGACTTCCGGGGGGACCGCGGGTTCTGGAAGGCCTACCCGCTCTACGAGCAGCTCGGCCTGTCGTTCGTCGACGCGGCCAACCCCGAGCACTTCGAGCGCGACCCGGCGTTCGGATGGGGGTTCTACGGGCACCGGCTGGCGCTCTACCGCGCCACCGCGCCGCACGAGGGGTTCGCCATCCTGCGGCGCTGGATCGAGCGGTTCCGGCTCGCGGCGTTCGTGGTGACCTCGAACGTGGACGGCCAGTTCCAGAAGGCCGGGTTCGAGCCGCGCTCCATCCTCGAGGTCCACGGCTCGATCCACCACCTGCAGTGCACCGAGCCCTGCGGCGGTCACCTCTGGGAGAACGGCGAGGACGCCGACGTGGATCTCGAGACCATGCGCGCCCGGCACGTCCCCCGGTGCTCGCGCTGTGGCGCGGTCGCCCGGCCCAACATCCTGATGTTCGGCGACTTCGGGTGGATCCCCGATCGCACGCACGCGCAGCGCCGCCGGTTCGAGGAGTTCCGGGACGCGCACTCGGCCGCGCCCATCGCCGTCGTCGAGCTGGGCGCCGGAACGGCCATCCCCACCATCCGCGTGACGAGCGAGGACCTCGGCGCGCGCGCCGGCGCCACCGTGGTGCGCGTCAACCCGCGCGAGCCGGCCATCCGGCCTCCGCACCTGTCGATCGCCGAGGGCGCCCTGGAGGCGCTCCGGGCGATCGACGCGGCGATGTGACTTCTTCGGCAGGATGACCCCGCCTTTGCGATCGCGGCCCGGATCGCGACCTCCTGATCGGTCGAGCGCAGCTCGCGCCGGGACGGCCCTGTCCCTCGTCGCTTCGCGCAATGCGTGGGGATCGTCTCCGATGGCCGGAACCGTCGCGAGCACCCGGAACCGCTGCAGGGGGCTCCGCCGGCGCTCGCGGGGTGGTCGCTGCCTGGCCGGACTCCTTCCTGCGCGGGCCGAAGTGGAGGCGGCAAGCCCTCGCATGCGCTCCGCTCCTCGGGCCAGGCCCGCTCCCGGCGCTCTGCGCGCTCGACGTTCAGCTCGAGCCCGTCTGCGACGCCGACCTCGACTTCGACGCCGACCCCCCCGACCCCGACCTCGACCCCGACCTCGACCTCGACCCCGACCCCGACCCCGACCTCGACCCCGACCTCGACCTCGGCCTCGGCCTGACCCCGACCGGACCCCGGCCCGATCCGGACCCCGACTGCGTCCGTCGCTTGCCTTCCAGTGAATGCACCCCGCAGAGGGCGTCGCACGCGTGCGCCCTCCGTCGCACGTTGATCGGGGATGGGACCCGTCGACGCCACGCTCACCGGGATGTGCGTGACCTCGGGCGCCGCGTGGGCCGCGCTGGTGTCGCGGCGCGCGCCGGACGG
>DATIWK010000080.1:0-13419 GCA_035519395.1 Anaeromyxobacteraceae bacterium
GTCGATGACGAACGCGACGATGTCCTTCGCCGGGCTGGCCGCGACGGTGACGGTGACCGTGTAGTCCTTGGTGCTGCCGTCGGCGGCGGTCACGGTGTAGACGACGGGGATCGTGAAGTCCGTCGCCGCGCCGCTCGCCGGGCTCACGCTCGCCCCGGTGATGGTGACGGCCGGGGTGAGGGCGGTGACGTCGGTGCCGAAGGGCAGCGTGAGCGCGATGGTGTCGACGCCGATGGCGCCGGGCACGCCGTCGATGACGAACGCGACGATGTCCTTCGCCGGGCTGGCCGCGACGGTGACGGTGACCGTGTAGTCCTTGGTGCTGCCGTCGGCGGCGGTCACGGTGTAGACGACGGGGATCGTGAAGTCCGTCGCCACGCCGCTCGCCGGGCTCACGCTCGCTCCGGTGATGGTGACGGCCGGGATGAGGGCGGTGACGTCGGTCCCGAACGGCAGCGTGAGGGCGATGCCGGTCCCCGCGATGGTGCCGCTCACGCCGTCGATCACGAACGCGACGATGTCCTTCGCCGGGTTGAGGGCGACGTTGACCGTCACCGTGTAGTCCTTGGTGCTGCCGTCGGCGGCGGTCACCGTGTAGACGACGGGGGTCGTGAAGTCCGTCGCGACACCGCTCGCCGGGCTGACGCTCGCCCCGGTGATCTGGATCGCCGGCGTGAGGGCGGTGACGGGGGTGCCGAAGGGCAGGGTGAGGGAGATGGCGCTGGCGGTGATGTCACCGTTCACGCCGAGGATGGTGAAGGCGGTGATGTCCTTCGCCGGGTTGAGGGCGACGTTGACCGTCACCGTGTAGTCCTTGGTGCTGCTGTCGGCGGCGGTCACCGTGTAGACGACGGGGGTCGTGAAGTCCGTCGCGACACCGCTCGCCGGGCTGACGCTCGCCCCGGTGATCTGGATCGTCGGCGTGAGGGCGGTGACGGGCGTGCCGAAGGGCAGGGTGAGCGAGATGGCGTTGCTGGTGATGTCGCCGCTCACGCCGAGGATGGTGAAAGCGGTGATGTCCTTGGCCGGGTTGAGCGCGACGTTGACGGTGACCGTGTAGTTCTTGGTCGTGCCGTCGGCGGCGGTCACGGTGTAGACCACCGGGTTGGTGAAGTCGTGCGCGACGCCGCTCGCCGGGCTGACGCTCGCCCCGGTGATCTGGATCGTCGGGGTGAGGGCGGTCACGTCGGTGCCGAACGGGAGCGTGAGCGCGATGCTCGTGCCCGTGATCGCTCCGTTCACCCCGAGGATCGTGAAGGCGGTGATGTCCTTCGCCGGGCTCGGCGCGACGCTGACCGTGACGGTGTACGCCTTGGTGCTGCCGTCCGCGGCGGTCACCGTGTACACCACGGGATGCGTGAAGTCCTGCGGGACGCCGCTCGCCGGGCTGACGCTCGCCCCGCTCCCGGCGATCGCGATGGTCGGCGCCAGGGCGGTCACGTCGGTGCCGTACGGCAGCGTGATCGCGATGCTGGTGCCGGTGATCGTTCCGTTCACACCCAGGATCGTGAACGACGTGATGTCCTTGGTGGACGAGTGCTTGCTGCAGCCCTGGCCGAGCGCGAGCATGAACGCCAGAGGCAGCAGGAACAGCGTGCGCGGCAATTGCCGCCCCACTCCGAATCTCGACATGGCTTGGTCCCCCGGTTCTGCAGGTGGTTTCGCTTCCGCTGCTTCCACGGGGTCCGCTCCCTCGGCGGACCCCGGTGTACGGGGGGCTACTACACCGGACTCATGGTGCGGTTTACCGCAGGTGCGGTCAAAAGCCGCACAGCGAGCGAGCCGCAACATCGACTGGACAGTCGTCGCCCCCTCCCTGACGTGTCCGCCTATCGGACAGCCGCCGCGCCGTTCTCTGACGTTGCCGCCCCGCCACGCCGCGGCTACAAGCCAGCGGCGTCCCCAACCCGCCGAGGTCGACCATGACGAGGCACGTCATCGCCGCACTACTCGTCGCCGCTGCCTGCGCGTCTCGCGGGCCCATTCCGTCTCCGGCACCCCTCCAGGCGTCGCGGCCCGCGGGCATCACCCGCGAGCAGCTCAACGGCGCCGCCCTCGAGCTGGCGCTACCGCTCCACTGGCGGAGCGACGCGAACGGGAACGGCGAGATCGATCCCGCAGAGCTCGCGGAGATCTGGGGCCTCGACCCTGCGAGGCCACTCGCCCACTGGGTCCGGGACGGCGCCTTCACGCCCGCGTTCCGGCAAGCCTGGGCGGCGGTGTGGGCGCGGGCCGGGGCCGCGCCGGCCCGGGCGAGCGGAGCCCCGGTGTCGGGATTCGACGCTGCGCGGCAGGCCGCGATCACCCGGGAGGTGGCGCAGAGCTACTTCAGCGTCCTGGAGAGCGACTTCCGCGGCGAGCCCGCGGAGGACCGAGAGCTGGTGCGGCACGTCCTCCGCGCGGCGGCGCTCGTCGAGCGGCTGCACGCGCGCCAGCTCGGCACGCTGGGGATGGACGCGCAGATCCAGGCCGGCGACGGTCTCTCCCGGCTCGCCTTCTACGTGAACCAGGGTCCGTGGTGCAGCGCGCCCGCCACGGAGAGCGATCTCGACTGCACCGCGGTGGCGCCGCGCTATCCGCGGCTCTCGGGGATGTACCCGGCCGATCTCCAGGCCGACCGCGGCTTCTGCGCCGCGCTCGCGGCCGACCCGCGACACGAGGCGCTCATGGATCCCTTCACGCTCGTCG
The DNA here is from genome assembly GCA_035519395.1 of Anaeromyxobacteraceae bacterium. Lineage (GTDB taxonomy): Bacteria > Myxococcota > Myxococcia > Myxococcales > Anaeromyxobacteraceae > Anaeromyxobacter. Next base: position 2,689 of record DATIWK010000080.1, read on the forward strand.
TCCGGGACGACTCGGGCGCGCTCGCCGCGGTGCCGTACCACCGCGCCTGGCCAGAGGACATGCGCGCCGTGGCCGCCGAGCTGCGCGCCGCGGCGAAGGCCGTCGAGAGTCCGTCGGAGGCAGCCCTGAAGGCGTACCTCGCCGCCGCGGCGCAGGCCTTCGAGGACGGGAGCTGGCAGGCCGCCGACGAGGCCTGGGCGAGGATGAACGCGGAGAACTCCCGCTGGTACCTGCGCGTCGCGCCGGACGAGGTGTACTGGGACCCGTGCAGCCTGAAGGCCGGGTTCCAGGTGAGCTTCGCCCGCATCGACGGCAGGTCGCTCGCGTGGCAGCGCCGCCTCGACCCCCTCCGCGGCGACATGGAGTTCGCGCTCGCCGCGATGGCCGGCCCGCCCTACGCGGTGCGCTCCGTGTCCTTCCACCTTCCGGACTTCATCGACGTCGTGGTCAACGCCGGCGACGCCCGCGCGCCGCGCGGCGCCACGGTGGGCCAGTCCCTTCCGAACTGGGGGCCGGTGGCGAACGAAGGCCGCGGGCGCACCGTGGCGATGGTCAACTTCTACCAGGACCCGGAGAGCCGCGCGGTCCTGCGGCAGCGCGCGGCCTCCATCTTCTGCCCGGCGACCATGGCGCGCTGGTCCGAGGATCCGGACTCGGAGGTCCTCGACACCGTGCTGCACGAGGCGGCGCACAACCTCGGCCCCGCGCACGAGTACGCCGTCGGCGGGCGCAAGGCGGAGCAGATCTTCGGCGGCCCGGCCGCGAGCATGCTCGAGGAGCTGAAGGCGCAGACGAGCGCGCTCTGGCTCGGCGACTGGCTCGCGGGGAAGGGCGTCGTGGAGCGCGGCCTGGCGGAGCGCTCCCACGTCCGGAGCGTCGCCTGGGTGTGCGGACAGCTGTCCCAGGGGATGTACGACGCGCAGGGGAAGCTGAAGCCGTACCCGTCCCTGGCCGCGATCCAGCTCGGATCGTTCCTGCGCGACGGCGCGCTCGCCTGGCGTCCGGACGCGCCCGCCGCGAACGGAACCGACCGCGGCTGCCTCGACCTGGACGTCGGGCGCTGGCCCGAGGCCGTGACCAAGCTCGAGACCCAGGTGCTGAGCGTGAAGGCGCGCGGCGACGCGCCCGCGGCCGCCGCGCTGGTCGCGGCGTTCGTGGACGGTCCCTGGCCGCAGCGGGACGTGCGGAGCCTCGTGACCGAGCGCTGGCGCCGGTTCCCGAGCGCGACCTTCCTCTACTCGGTGCGCGTGGACGACTGACCGCGAGGCGCGCACACGCGCCGCCACCGCCTCCACCGGACCCACATCCGCCTGCGCCGCCCTTCACGTAGGGCGAAGGCCCTCGCCGGATCCGACCCGCCCGGTCCGGCTGAAACCCCAGCAGCCCGGCGCGGTTGCGAGCGGGCGAGCGGAGTGTTTGCGGGCGACCCGCGTTCTCTGGCAGCGTACCGGGAGTACGCAGCCGTCTCGCGCGGCCCGGTTCCGGAGGGCATCCACGTCCCCCGGGCATGGGACGCTCGAAGGAGGTGCCGTCATGGCCGAGAACTCGAACAGCGACCCCGTGCGGCCGCCGCCGCTGTCGGGCGCCCGCAGGCCCGGCCCGTTCGCTCCGCTCCGGGCGTTCCTCGTCATCCGGCAGATCCATTTCTCCGCCTGGCTGCACCGACGGCCGGTACTGGCCGTCGCCAGCGCAGCCGTCCTCGTCCTCGCGGCGGGCGCCGGGACCTGGGTGGCGGTCTTCGGCATGCCGGACCTCCCGTTCGGCCAGCCCAAGACGCTCTCCCAGGCGCGCGAGGCCGCCCGCGCGAAGCCGAGCGACGCGAGCGTGCAGCGGGACCTCGGCCACAAGCTCTGGGACGCCCGCAAGCACCGCCCGGCGCTCGCCGCCTACGGCCGCGCGCTCGCGCTCGACCGGAGCGCCGCGGACGACCGGATGATCGCGAACCTGGTGGCCGCGTTCGGGACGGCGGAGCAGCGCGAGGCCGAGTCGCTCATCTCGAAGTACGACCTGACCGCCGCGGACAAGCCGCTCCAGCCCCTCGTCCACTCCAAGCGCTACGGCGTCCGCTGGGCCGCGGTCCACACGCTCGATCGCCTGCGCAAGGGGTCCAAGGCGAACTGGGAGACCGCGTACATCCTCGATCTCGACTCGTCCGAGTGCAACGTCCGGCGGCAGGCGGTGGACAAGCTCGGCATCATCGGCACCAAGCGCGCGGTCGCGGCGCTGCACGCCGCGAAGGCCGAGGACGCCAAGACGGGCGGCTGGTTCCGCCCGCGCTGTCTCGGCGACCGCCTCGACACGGCGGAGCAGAAGATCCTGGCGCGGCGGTAGAGCCTCGGCTCCTCGCGGCGGCGGCCGGGGCCGTGGCGGTGCCGGCGGAGGGCCCGGAAGCCCCGAGGCGCGGGGCCCTCGGTTCGGGGTAGCATGGCCGGGTGAGGCCGTTCCTCATCGTCAACCCCGCCAGCGCCAACGGCCGGACCGGCCGTCACTTCGACGCCATCGCGCGGGCGGTGCGAGGGGCGCTGGGCGAGTTCGAGGCGCTCTTCACCACCTGCCGGGGCGACGGCGCACGGCTCGCGCGCGAGGCCGTGGGCGCCGGAGGCGACCTGGTCGTGGCGGTGGGGGGAGACGGGACCGCGAGCGAGGTCATCGACGGCATCGCCGCCGCGCCCGGGCGGGACGTCGCCCAGTTCGGCTTCATCCCCCGCGGGACGGGGAGCGACTTCCGCCGCTCGGTGGGCCTGCCCGCGGACGTCGGCGGCGCGGCGCGCGCCCTCGCGAACCCGCGGACCTCGCGCATCGACCTGGGGCGGATCACCTACCTCGGCCACGACGGGCGCCCGCAGGTCCGCCACTTCGCGAACGTGGCCGGGTGCGGGGTGGCGGGGCTGGTGGTGCGCAAGGTGGAGCAGGGGACGAAGGCGTTCGGCGGGAAGGTGTCCTTCATGATCGCCAGCGCCCGGGCGCTCCTCGAGTACCAGGACCAGCCGGTGCGCTGGCGCGCCGACGGCGGCCCGTGGACGGAGCAGCGGATCACCTCGCTGTCGGTCTGCAACGGCCGGTGGTTCGGAGGCGGCATGCTGGTCGCGCCCGAGGCGCGCATCGACGACGGCCAGTTCGACGTGGTGATCTGGAGCGGTCTCGGGCTGCGCGACTTCATCACCAAGAAGCGGATGCTCTACGACGGGACCCACGTGCGGCTGCCCAACACCCGCGTCCTGCGGGCGCGCGAGGTCGAGGTGGAGCCGGTCGGCGGCGCGCAGGTGCTGCTGGACGTGGACGGCGAGCAGCCCGGGATGCTTCCCGCGCGGTTCACGCTCCTGCCCGGGGCGCTCGAGGTCCGGGCCGCCTGAACGAGGGCCCGCGGCTCGCCTCGCGCGCTGTCCAGGCGGCCGTTCGCGCTTAGAATCGAACCATGGTCGCGACGCTCGCCACCCTGGCGCTCCTCTCCGCGGTCGGGGCGCCGCAGCCCGACGTGGTCCAGCACGAGGAGCCCGTGGGAGGCGAGCCCGAGCTGGTGCGCCTCGATTCGCCCACCGACGTCGCGGTCCTCTGCGCGACGCTCCAGCCCACCGAGCGGCTCCGGCCGCAGGGGGACCCCGTGCAGCGCGGCGAGCAGTGGGAGCGCCACGAGGACGCGCGCGACGCCGCCTACGAGCGGCGGTACCGGATCGTCATCCCGGCGGCCGGGCTCGTCTTCTCGCCGTACGACGCGCGCGAGGAACGGCTCGTGCTCTCCTCCAAGTCCGACCTCCTGGGGGCGGGCGGGGCGGCCCGCATCTGGGCGACCGAGGAGCGCGGTCTCCCCGTCGAGGTGGCGCCGGCGGCGGCGCGGCGCGTCGTGGACGCGCGCGCGGCGGCGAGGCTCCGGCTCGCGATCGTGTTCGACCTGCCGGACGACGCCACCTGTGGAGGCGGCCGGAGCAAGCCGCCGCGCTGGACCCTCCCCGCCGAGCCGGTGTCCTGGACGTACCTGGACGGGGACGCGGTGGTGGCACGGGGGGGCGCGGGGTCCGACCGGCCGCTCCTGACGGTCGCCGAGGGGGCGACGGCCCGCGTCGAGATCGGCGAGCCGCTCTCCGGCCCGGCGGAGGTCCGATCCCAGGTCGAGGCACGCGCGGCGGACCTCCAGGCCTGCTATGCCAGCGCGCTGGCGCTCAGCCCGGGGCTGGACGGTCTTCTCGTCGCCGATCTGGGCGGCAAGTCACCGGCGCTGGTGGGCGACTCGGTGGGAGACGAGGGGCTCGCCCAGTGCGTGCGGAAGGCGCTGGAGAAGGTCGCCGGCGGGGCCAGGGCGGAAGTCCCCATCCGGTTCGTGCTGTCAGCGCCCGGCGAGAGCGCACCGGTGCTGACGGAGCCGGCGACCGCGGCGCCCCTGCCCGCGGTCCACGCGCCGCAGCGCTAGACCGCGCCGGACCTCTCCCTCGCCAACGGGCAGCGGGGGAGAGGGTCGGGGAGAGGGAGCCGCGGGCGCCTCACGGACACAGCGGCTGTCCGCCCACGCCCTCGAGCGCGGCGGTCCACGCGATGAAGTGTCCGCCGTCGGTCTCGGGATCGGTCTGCCCGTCCGCACCCGATCCGAACGCCATCCCGATCGCGCCACCGTTCGCCACGCGGTCGGGGTGCTGGAAGAAGTAGTCGACGCGGTTGTCCTTCCACGCGCCGGCATGGTTCGGGAGCGCCATGTTGCCGAGCGGTACCTGCCACCAGAGCACCGGCTTCCCCGTTGCCGCGGCGATGGCCCCCGACCACTTGAACGCCTGGGCGAAGGTCGGCAGCGTCAGATCGGCCGGGTCCAGCCACGCGTCCCGGCCGATGCTCTCGTAGTAGCCGGCGTCGCGATCGGCGATGTCGATCACCACGAGGTCGCTCGCGCCGGCGCCGCAGGCCCCCAGGAACGCGGCCGTCTTCTGCGCCTCGGCGGCGACGTCGAGGCCCGGATCGGAGTTGGAGATGCAGTCGAACTTCGAGGCCCAGGCGGAGGCGTGGAGGGCGATCCGCGCGTTGGGCGCCCAGGCGCGCGCCATCGCGACGAAGCACTGGCCGAGCCCCGCGATGGTGTCGGGGAGGCCGCCGCAGTCGGACGGATTCGCGCTCGCCACCTTCGCCGGGAGACCGGCCGCGCCCGTGTGCGCGTCGATGGCCGCGTACTGCGCGTAGCCCCAGAAATCGGGCTCGACGTGCACGAGCGCCGGGTGCGAGCCGATCCGCTGCAGGAGGAAGCGGAAGTCGGCGAGGTAGCGCGACATGAACGCGAGGTCGTTCGCCGCGATGGTCGCCTCGGGCTTCCCCTCGGCGACGCCGCTCGAATGGAGGATCTCGTAGTAGGTGAACATGGGGAGGAGCCCGTCCGCCTCGGCCGCAGTCACGAAGCCGCTCACGAACGAACCGGGCGGGTCGGCGTCCCATTGCCAGCAGCCCCACCAGCCGCACCCGTGGGCGTTGTCGCAGAGGTTGCCCGCGCTGGTGCAGGAGGCCGAGCGGCAGTCCGTGCACGGGCCGGAGCCGTCCGGAATGCCGCCGGCGAGGTACTGGTAGCGCAGGTCGAAACCGGGCTTCTTCGCGGTCGCGTCGGAGCCCGCGAAGCCGACCATGAGGTGCGCCGGGAATCCCGTCGCCGAGCTTCCGGCGCAGGTGAGCGGACCCGGGTACGACGGCGGCGGTGGCTTCGGCCCGGTGAAGCTCTGGCAGGCGATGGTCGCGGCCGTGGCGACCGCGGCGAGGACGGGGGACCTGCGCATGCGCCGAACTCTACCCGGCCTCGCGGTGTGCCTGCCCGGGCCGGGGTCGGCTCCCGGCGCACATCGGGAGGCGCTGAAGGACGGCGCCGTCGCCGCCCCGGTGAAGCCCTCTACGAGCCGCCGCCCGCCAGGGCGCGCGCTCCCGGTCGGTGGCGCGGGCTGCGTCGCGGGCCGCGCGCGCAGGCGAGCTGCCGCGCGACGGTCATCCGGAAGGCTTCGACCATCGGGGCGAACCGCGCGGGATCGTCCTCCAGCGTTCCGAGCGCCTCGGCCACGGCCTCGATGGTCGGCAGGTGCCCGTCCGCCGGCTCGCGGCGGAGGTCGCCGTAGCCGCTCGGGCGGCACGGCGAGAGCGCGAGCCGGGGCAGGGCGGCGATCGCGGGGTTGGCCCGGAGCACCTTCGTCGCCTGCGGCCACGTGGCGTCGACGACGATGAGCACCGGCGGCGGATCGGCGGCGCGCGAGGCGATCGGCGCCGCCCCCTCGCCGGGGAAGAGGAGGGCGGTCCCCGGTTCCGCCGCGAGCGCGGCGATCCGCGGATTCCGCCCGAAGTCGAAGCCCCGGTGGATCTCGGCGTTCTCCAGCGCGATCCGCGTCAGCCACGCGGAGCAGATGGCCAGCCCCGCCTCCCGAGGGTGCTGGAGGATGACGACGCGGGTGCGCGAGCCGACCGGCCGCAGCCCCGCGCAGGCGCAGAAGTCGGTCGGGCGGAGGCAGCGGGGGCAGGTGGGGCGCACGGCGGGGGAGGAGAGCATGGAACCGGGGACGGGTCGAGGGCGGCTCCCCCAGAGCTGCTCCGCCGCCTGGTGGAGGAGACGGTACCTCCGCAGCTGCACGGGAGGAGCTACGCATGTTCCGGTGCGAGGTGAAGCCGCTTGGCCTCGCGTCCGAGCGCGGCGTCGAGCGTCCACAGGCGCGTCGGCGTGAGCATGGCCGACGCCAGCAGGTTGACGTCCGTGTAGCCGAGGCCTTTGCCGTACAGGTGGTTCCGTTCGATGCAGGCGAGGACCTCGTCATCCGTCGCGATGGCGGCCGCCGGCAGCGCCCGCAAGAGCTCGAGGATGCTGTCGCGGTTGCGAAGGTTCCCACAGGCCAGCTCGCCCACGACGTGCGAGTGGCAGAGGACCTCGCCGGCGTCCAAGGCGCGCTCGAGGTCGTCGGAGCCGTGGCGGAAGTGGGCGATCCAGACCGAGGTGTCCGCGAGGATCACGAGTGCTTCTCCGAGCGGCGCCGACGGGGCCCCTCGAGCTTCGGTTCGGTGCCTCCCAGGGCGGCCAGGCGCCGCGCGGATTCACGGGCGATGAGAGCCTCCAGGCCCGCGTGCAGGAGAGCCGTCTTCTCGTCGATGCCCGTGAGCTTGGCGGCCTTCTCGACCAGTTCATCACGGAGAATGAGCGTGGTGCGCATGCATACCAATATGCATTCACCTATCGGCGGTGTCAAGAAGGGCCCGACCCGAAAACCGACCCAGAGTAGTCGCCCGTACGTGAAACGAAGTGGAGGCCGACCGGCGCCCCGTCTGCCCGTGCGACGGACCACGATTCTCGCCGGGAGGACGAATCGGATCGACATCGAGGCGAACTTGCCATACGCCTCGCATGGAGACTGCGAGGGGCGGTTGAAGACGGCGCTCACCATCTTCATGCTCGTGCTGGGCATCGCCTGGGCGTTGTTCGCCTGCGTGGCCATGTCTTCCCTGGCCGGCATGAGCACCCCGATCCGGGGAATCGGCTTCGTCGCGGGGTGGGCTGCCGTCTTCGGCAGCTCACTTCTTCAGGTCCTCGGGTCGAGCCTGATCCTCGTGCGAAGGGCGCGACGACTTGCCCCCGCTCTCGTTCTTGCCGGGTCGATCGTCATCACCGGGATCGTTCTGCTCGACGCCACCAAGGTCCCCGACGACTGGAAGCACGGCAGGTTGGAGCGCAGCGCTCTCCTGTTCGAGTTGGCGGTCATCGCGCTCGCCGCGGCAGGAACCTTCGGCGCGATCGCGCTCTTCCGGTCGAGGAGGCTCGACCCGAAGTGATCGGGACCGGTCGACGCCCCCTCACCCACACCGCCAGTACGCCGTCCCCACCAGCGTCCGCTTCTCCTTCACCTCCGCCCGCTTCTTGAGGTCGGCGATGGCCCGGTCCTTCTCGCCGTAGCGCTGCGCCTCCACGGCGCGGAGGTCGTCGAGCTTGCGCCGGAACTCGCGCTCGGCGCGCTCCAGCAGGGCGCGGCGGTCGCGGAGCGGGAGCTCCGACTTGTCGTGGACCGACGCCCGCGCGCGACCCCAGGCGGCGCGCGCGTCCTCGACTGCCTTGCGCGGCGCGGCGAGCGCGTCCTCGACGGCCCGATCCCAGCGGTCGCGAGACTCGTCGAAGGCCGCGCCGATCCGGTCCTGCAGCGCGCCGACGAGTCGCGCCTGGAGCGCCGCGAGCGCCTCCTCCTGCGCCGAGCCGATCGGCGCGGTCGCGCCCCGGGGCCCTGCCTTCGACTCCGTGGCCGGGAGCGCCGCGAACGCCTCCGCCTCGTCGGCGGCCAGCGCGTGGAAGGAGGCGCCGTCGAACCAGAGCACCAGGTTCGCGATCCGCTCCTCGGAGACGAGCGCGTCCAGCGTGAACTTGTAGGCGAACCACCAGCCCTCCCGGCCGGCGAGCGCGCCCAGCCGGGCCGGAAGGCGCACCGCCGGGACCTCCAGGAAGGAGACCGCGTCCTGGGCCCTCGCCCGCACGCGCTCCGCGGCGGCGCGGACCAGCCGGGCGCGCCCGCCGCGCGCCCGCGGCGCGTCCGGCTCGCGCGGCTCCGGCGGCGCCTCGCCCTCGAAGGCGGAGGCGACCAGCGCGTCCTCCTCCGCCTCGCGCCTCGCCACCGCCTCCCGGGCCTGCTGCTCGGCCAGCCTCAGCCGGGACCGGACCTCCCCGTCGAACCGCTCGAAGAGGAGGGCCCGGGCCGCGGCGAGCCGCGAGGCGATCCGCTGGTCCAGCTCGGTGCGGAGCGTCGCGAAGGCCTGGTCGATCTCGTCGCCCGACCGGCACGACTGGTAGATGTCGAGGACGCGGCGCTCGAAGTCGATCCCGCTCCCCAGCGCGCCCAGGATCTCGTCCGACGACCCGAAGACGCCGTCGAAGAGCGCCAGCTTCTGCGAGAGCAGGTCGTAGAGGCGCGCGTCGGCGGCGTTCTGCCGGTTGAGGAAGTTCAGCACCAGCACGTCCCGCCGCTGGCCGTAGCGGTGGCACCGCCCGATGCGCTGCTCGACGCGCTGCGGGTTCCAGGGCAGGTCGTAGTTCACGACCAGGTTGCAGAATTGCAGGTTCAGGCCCTCGGCGCCGGCCTCGGTCATGAGCAGGATCTGGGTGCGGTCGCGGAACTCCTCCACCAGCGCCTGCCGCCGGTCGGTGCCGCTCACGTCGCCGGAGAGGCAGGTGACGGCGTAGCCCTTCGCCTCGAGGAGCCCGCGCAGGTGGTCCTGCGTGCGCCGGAACTCGGTGAAGACCACGGCCTTCTCCGGCCAGCCGCAGGCCCTCGCCACCGTGAAGCAGCGATCGAGGCCGCGGACCAGCGCGTCCGCCTTGGCGTTCGTCCGGATGGAGCGCGCCAGCTTCGCGCAGGCCCGCAGCTCGGCCAGCTCCTCCCGCATCTTCCGCACCGCGGCGGGCCCCTTCGGCCGGGGCGCGAACCCGCCCTCGTCGTACAGCTCCTCCGCCTCGTCCTCGAAGCCCTCCGCGTCGAGCAGCAGGTCCGCCTGCGCGGCGCACTCGGCGCCGGCCAGCTTCTCGTCGAGCGAGGCGGCGAGCCGGTCGAGGGTGGACGCCAGCGCGAAGGACGAGGAGGCCAGGATCTTCCGGTAGACGAGGAGGAAGAGCGCCCGGCGCGATTGCGGGATGGCGAAGGCGTCCTCGCGGCGCAGGTACTCCGAGACGCGGTCGTACAGCGCCTGCTCCTCGGGCGTCGGGGCGAAGTCCTCGACGACGGACCGGCGCGCGGTGAACTTCACGTACTCCTTCACCTGGCGGCGCAGCGTGCGGACCACCACCGGCGCGAGCCGCGCCTGGAGGTCCGCGGCCTTGTCCTCGGTGAGCTCGCCGGTCGCGTACTGCAGCCGGAACGCGTCCTCGGTGCCGAGGAGGGCGTCGTCGATGAACGAGGCGAGCCCGAGCAGCTCCATGAGGTCGTTCTGGAGGGGCGTGGCGGTGAGGAGGAGCTTGGGGCACCGGCGCAGCGCCTTGCGGAGCGCCTGGCCGGTGCGGTGGTCGCGGCGGTAGGCGTTGCGGAGCCGGTGCGCCTCGTCGATGACCGCCACCTCCCAGGGGACGCGCTCCACCTCGGCGGCGCGCAGGGCGGCGAACGGGTGCGAGCAGATGACGATCCCGCCGGTGTCGAACGGGTTGGTGCGCAGGCCCTGCCGCTCCAGCGCGCGGCAGGAGTCGCCGTCCACGACGTCGGCTTCGAGGCCGAACTTGGAGCGCAGCTCGTCGCGCCACTGCGCGCGCAGCGAGGCCGGGACGAGGACGACGGCCCGCCCCCTGCCGTCCGCCGCGAGCTGCGCGAGGACCAGGCCGGCCTCGATCGTCTTCCCGAGCCCGACCTCGTCGGCGAGGACCGCGCCGCCGGTGGGGAGCGAGGAGAGCGCGAAGGCAGCCGCCTCGATCTGGTGCGGGTTGAGGTCGACCGCGGAGTGGGCGAGCGCCGGCGCGAGCCGGGCCGCGCCGCCGCCGCCGCGCGCGGTGAGCGCCTCCGCCGCGATGCGCTGGTGAAAGCGCGTGAGCTGCGGGTCGCCACCCGACCGCGCCGCCGCACGCGACACCCCGACCCCGACCGCCGCCATCCTCGCCGCCTCCGCCGCCACCGGTCGGCGCCCACGCGCCGCCCCACGCCGCACTGCCCAGCCGGCCCGCGAACGGGCCGACGGTATCCCGCGATACCGCCGGACACTCTAGCAGCATCCGGATCCGGGGGGCAGTGTCTCGCTCCAAGGGTGCGATCCGCGGTACCTTCCCGGCGTGAAGTT
>DATIWK010000081.1:0-17362 GCA_035519395.1 Anaeromyxobacteraceae bacterium
GAGGCGCGCACCACCATCGCCCTGGTGCCGGGCAGCCGGCCGAGCGAGCTGAAGCGCATCTTCCCGCCCATGCTCGACGCGGCGGAGCGCCTGCGGGCGAGCCACCCCGACGCGCAGTTCGTGGTCCCGGTGGCGCCGACGCTGGCGCGCGAGGCGGTCCAGCCGTACCTCGCCTCCCACCGCACCCTCGAGGTCCGCCTCGTCGACGGCCGCACCGAGGAGGTCGTGGGCGCGAGCGACGTGGCGCTGGTGAAGAGCGGGACCTCGACGCTCGAGGCCGCCCTGATGGTGCGGCCGATGGTGGTGGTCTACCGGCTGGCGTGGCTGAGCTACCTCGTGGGGCGCCTCCTCGTGCGGATTGCCCACTTCTCGCTGGTGAACATCCTTGCGGGGAGGCGGCTCGTGCCGGAGCTCCTCCAGCGCGAGGCGAGCGCGGCCCGCATGGCCGCGGAGGTGGAGCGGCTCCTCGATGACCCGGCGGTCCGCGCGGCGCAGCTCGACGGGCTGCGGGCGGTGCGCGCGTCGCTGGGCGAGCCGGGCGCGCCGCTCCGGGTGGCGGAGGAGGTCGCGGCGGCGCTGGGGCCGCCCGCGGCCCCGGGGGTGACCGGGACATGAGCCGCGCGGTGGTGTGCCTGCCGACCTACGACGAGGCCGAGAACGTGGGGCCCGTCACCGCCGCGATCCTGGAGGCCGCGCCCGGGGTCGACGTGCTGGTGATCGACGACAACTCGCCGGACGGCACCGGCCGGCTGGCCGACGAGATCGCGGCCCGTGAACCCAGGGTGAATGTACTGCACCGCCCCGGGAAGCAGGGGCTGGGCAGGGCCTACCTGGCCGGCTTCGCCTGGGCGCTGGAGCGCGGCTACGACCTGGTCCTGGAGATGGACGCGGACTTCTCCCACCACCCTCGGTACCTGCCGGCGATGCTGGCGGCGGCGCGCGACGCCGACCTGGTGCTCGGGTCGCGCTACGTGCCCGGGGGAGGGACCGTGAACTGGGGGGTCGGCCGGCGCCTCCTCTCGCGCGGGGGGAGCCTCTACGCCCGGGCCATCCTGGGCGTGAAGGTCCGCGACCTGACCGGCGGCTTCAAGTGCTTCCGGAGCGAGGTGCTGCGCGCCATCGACCTCGGCTCGGTGGAGTGCTCCGGCTACGCGTTCCAGATCGAGCTGACGTACCGGGCCATCCGCCGGGGGTTCCGCGTCGCCGAGGTGCCCATCGTCTTCGAGGACCGCCGGGTGGGGCAGTCGAAGATGTCCCGAAGGATCGTGATCGAGGCGCTGCGGAAGGTCTGGTCGATCCGGTTCTCGCCGTTCGCCCGCCGGGCGGGCGCGGCGAGGCATTCGCGCGCCGCGTAGGCCGTCATGCGCCAGGTCGTCGCGCTCTCCCTCGTCTCGCTCTCGGCGCTCTTCTTCGTGGTGGACCCGCTCTCCGCCGTCCCGTTCTTCCTGGCGCTGACGCGCGACGACGACGCCGCGAAGCGCCGGCGCACGGCGCTGCGCGCCTCGGCCACCGCGGGCCTGGTCCTCCTGGTGTTCTCGCTGGCGGGCGCCTGGATCTTCAAGGTGCTCGGCATCAGCATCGGCGCCTTCAAGGTGGCGGGCGGCGTGGTGCTGCTCCTCCTCGCCCTCGACATGATCCGGACGCAGCCCTCCAAGACCCGCATCACCGAGGGCGAGATGGCCGCGGGCGCGGAGAAGGAGGACGTCGCCGTCGTCCCCCTGGGCATGCCGCTCCTGGCCGGGCCGGGCTCGATCGCGACGGCCATCGTGCTCATGGCGCGGGCGCGCTCCGGCCCCTGGTGGCACGCGGTCCCGGTGCTCGCGGCCATCGCGGTGACCGCGGTGGCGACCTTCCTCATCCTGGCGGGCGCGGCCCGGGTCGAGCGCCTCCTGGGCCGGACCGGCCTCGCCATCCTCGAGCGGGCGGCGGGGCTGCTGCTCGTGGCGATCGCCATCCAGTTCATCCTGGACGGCATCGGGGACGCGCTGCCCGGGCTGTTGCGCGGGGCGTAGGCGGCGATCACGACGCCGCGGCGGCGCCGGGAGACGCCTCCGCCGCCAGCAGCGGCGGCATGGGGCAGCCCATCGCCGCCGAGACGGCGCGCAGGATCTCCGCCTCGTTGGCGGCGACCCTCCCGTCGGCGAGGACGCAGGCCGCCGCGGCGCCCAGCACGCGCGCCTTGAGCGGGGGCGCTGCGGCGTCGAGCGCGCCCAGCGCCGCGTCGACCCGGGCCGGGCCGATCCGGTCGGGCGGGAGCACGCGCCAGGCGCCGGCGCCGAGCGCCCGGACCCCGGCGTCGAGCGCGCGCTGCGCGGCCGGCGCGTCGTTCGCGGCGCCCGCCCAGGCGAGCAGCGACAGGACCTCGAGGCACTCCACCTGCACGTCCTCCACCGTGCGCGCCCGGACGAGCGGCGCCCGCTTCTCGCCGAGCTGGGCGGCGAGGCGCCGGCGGACGACCCGCTGGAGCGCCCAGCGGAACCCGGTCGGCCGGTCCGCCGCTGCCGCGAGCGCGGCGAGGTCGCCGGTGAGGGCGCGGGCCTCGGCGGGAGCGAGGGTGTCGAGGGCGGGCAGGGAGAGGTCGAGGACCGAGAGCCGCGAGGGCCGGGGGACCGCGTCCACCGCGGGCGCCACGCGGCGCACGTCGGCCAGCACGTCGGGCGCGAGCGGCGCTCGCAGGAGCTGGGCGTCGCGCGCCTCCGCCCCGCGCTCGAGGAGGAGCGCGCGGACGACGGCGCCGGCGCCGCGGGGCGAGCGCGCAGCGTCGGCGAGGCCGGGGGGGAGGGCGGAGAGCAGGGCGGCCGCGGCGGCCACGTGCCCCGGGCCGGGGCGTCCGATGGCGGCGATCGCGGCCTGCGCGAGCCCGGTCGCCGCCGCCGCGGGCGTGCCCGGTGCGGCAGCGGAAGGCGCGGGCCGCGCCGGGGGCGCCGCGGCGAGCGCGGCCGCCACGCCGTGCGGCGCCAGCCTCCGGATCCGCTCCTCGAGCGGGGGGTGCGTCGAGAACAGGCTGGCGAGGAGTCCGTTCTCGGCGCGCGCGAAGAAGAGGTGGGCCGCCTCGACGGCGCGGGGGTCGCCGACGGCCGACCCCTCCTGCGCGACCTTGACGAGCGCGGAGGCGAGCGCGCCCGGGTTGCGCGTGAACTGCGCCGAGGCGGCGTCGGCCAGGTACTCCCGCTCGCGCGAGACGGCGAAGCGCACCAGGCGGGCGAAGAAGGCGCCGATCGCCCCGGCGACCAGCAGCGCCAGGCCGACGCCCACGAGCGGGTTCCGCGACCGGCCGGTCCGGCCGTCCACGTCTCCCCAGGGGCGCAGCAGCACGCGGCCGACCTGCGCCAGGATGGTGAGGCCCCCGACCACGCCGACGAGCTGGAGGCTGAGGCGTGCGTCCCCGTTCACGACGTGCGACAGCTCGTGCGCGACGACCCCCTGCAGCTCCTCCCGCGTCAGCGCGTCGAGCGCGCCGCGCGTCACGGCGACGGCGGCGCGGTCGGGCGAGAACCCGGCCGCGAACGCGTTGACGGCGGCCTCGCGCGGCATGACGAACGTCCGCGGCGGCGGAATGCCGGCGGCGATGGAGAGCTCCTCGACGACGTTCGCGAGCCGCTGCTGCGCCGTGTCGGCGCGCGGGTCCACCGGGACGCCCCCCAGGCGCTCCGCCAGCGCGGCGCCGCCCTCGCGCAGGCCCGAGAGCTCCACCGCCGTGCCGATCGCCACCACGGCGAGCACCCCGGCCGCGCTCGCGCCGAGGAGGGGAGGCCACCAGAAGCCGTGCCCGGCGGCGATGGGCACCCCGGGGAGCGCCACCCAGAGCGCGGCGTGGACCACCGCGATGGTCGCCGCCACCGCCAGCGTGCAGGCGACCACCAGGACCGCGGTCCGCCGCCGGGCGGCGGCCTGCGCGGCGAAGAAGTCCAGCGTGGCGCGGCCGGAGGGCACGCGGCCTCGGGCCCTCAGAAGGCGACCTTCACCGGCTCGCGGTCGGCGGCCGCCTCGAGCTCGAACGGCCGCGCCGCCGCGAAGCCGCCGGCGAGGAGCGCGCCGGGGTAGGTCTCGCGGGCGTTGTTGTACTCCATCACCGCGTCGTTGAACGCCTGGCGCGCGAAGCCGATCCGGTTCTCGGTGGAGGTCAGCTCCTCCATGAGCCGCGCCATGGTCTCGTTGGCCTTGAGCTGCGGGTAGGCCTCGGCGACGGCGAGGAGCCGCGAGAGCGCTCCATCGAGCGCCCCCTCCGCCGCGCCCAGCCCCTGCATCGCCTGCGGCTCGCCCGGCCGCGCCGCCGCCGCGCGCGCCGCCGACAGGGCGGTGTTCCGGGCCGCCACCACCGCCTCGAGGGTGCCGCGCTCGTGGGCGAGGTAGCCCTTCGCCGTCTCCACCAGGTTCGGGATGAGGTCGTGGCGGCGCTTCAGCTGGACGTCGATCTGGCTCCAGGCGTTCCGGAAGGCGTTCCTCCGGGTGACGAGGCCGTTGTAGACGGACAGCGCGGCGAGCACCAGCGCGGCGGCGACGGCGACGATGACGGCGAGCGCGATCACACGGGCACCTCCTCCGGGTCGGCCGGATGATGCCACGCCTCGACGCTCATTTGGGGGTCCACGCGATGGCGCTCGTGCCCCGGCGCGGCCGCTGGCAAAGTGAGCGTTTCGCGCATCGTGTGCGTCGGGAGGGGACAATGCCGTCCACGGAGATCTTCCTCAGGGCCCGCGACTTCCTCCTCGCGAACCGCACCGACTACGACACCGCCTATCGCGACTTCCGCTGGCCGGTCCTGGACCGCTTCAACTGGGCGCTCGACTGGTTCGACGTCCTCGCCGACGGCAACGGGCGCACGGCGCTCCACATCGTCGAGGACTACGGCGCCGAGCTGAAGCTCTCCTACGCGGAGCTGGCCGAGCGGTCGAACCGCGTCGCCCTCTACTTCCGCCGCCACGGCGTGGAGCGGGGCGACCGCGTCCTGATGATGCTCGGGAACTGCGTGCAGATCTGGGAGATCATGCTCGCGGCGATGAAGCTCGGGGCGGTGGTCATCCCGGCCACGACCCTCCTCACCCCCGAGGACGTCACCGACCGGATCCTGCGCGGGCGCGTCAAGCACGTCGTCACCGACGTGGGCGGGACCGAGAAGCTCCGCGGCGTGCAGGGCGACTTCAAGCGCCACGTGGTGGGCGAGCAGGTCCCGGGCTGGCTCAGCTACGAGGACGCCTACCAGGAGGCCTCCTTCTTCCTGTCGCACGGCGAGACGATGGCGTCGGACCCGGTGCTCCTCTACTTCACCAGCGGCACGACGGCGCGGCCGAAGCTCGTCGTCCACACCCACCGGAGCTACCCGGTCGCCCACCTCTCCACCATGTACTGGATCGGCGTCCGCGAGGGCGACGTCCACATGAACATCAGCTCGCCGGGGTGGGGGAAGCACGCCTGGTCGAGCTTCTTCGCGCCGTTCAACGCGGGCGCCACCGTGTTCGTCTACAACTACGCCCGCTTCAGCGCGGCGCGGACGCTCGCGGTGCTGGCGCGCCACGACATCACCACCCTCTGCGCGCCGCCCACGGTCTGGCGCATGCTGATCCTCGAGGACCTGGCCAAGCAACGCGTCAAGGTGCGCGAGGCGCTCTCCGCCGGCGAGCCCCTCAACCCCGAGGTGATCGAGCGGGTGAAGCAGGCGTGGGGGATCACCATCCGCGACGGCTACGGCCAGACCGAGACCACCGCGCAGATCGGCAACTCCCCGGGGCAGCGGGTGAAGCCCGGGTCCATGGGCCGGGCGCTCCCCGGCTACCGGATCGCGCTCCTCGACGAGGAGGGGCGGCCGGCCGCGGGGGAGGGCGAGATCTGCATCGCGCTCGATCCCCGCCCCGCCGGGCTGATGGCGGGTTACGAGGACGACGCCAACCTGAACGAGTTCGTGCTGCGCCACGGCCACTACCACACCGGCGACGTCGCGGAGCGCGACGCGGAGGGCTACGTCACCTACGTCGGGCGCGCCGACGACGTGTTCAAGAGCTCCGACTACCGCGTCAGCCCCTTCGAGCTGGAGAGCGCGCTCATCGAGCACGAGGCGGTCGCGGAGGCGGCGGTGGTGCCGAGCCCCGACCCGGTCCGCGGCACCGTGCCCAAGGCGTTCATCATCCTGCGGCCCGACCGCGCGCCGTCGCGGGAGCTCGCGCTCGAGATCTTCCGGTTCCTCCGCCGGCGGCTCGCGCCGTACAAGCGGGTCCGCCGCCTCGAGTTCTCCGACCTGCCCAAGACCGTGTCCGGCAAGATCCGCCGCGTGGACCTGCGGCGGCGCGAGGAGGGCCGTCCCGCCGACGCGCCGCGCCGCGACCGGGAGTTCTGGCAGGACGAGTTCCCGGAGCTGAAGGACCGGTAGGCGGCGGAGCCCCGGGCAGGTCGGGCCCTCGCCCGGGTCCGAAACCCGTGGCGCGCGCGGGGCCTCCCGGTGCATTCTGTCCTCCCAAAAAACGGGAGACCCCGACGCCATGGCGACACCCCGCGTGATCCGCACCTTCTCCATGCTCGGCGCCGACGGCGCCGGGAAGACAGCGCTGGTCGAGGCGTTCCTGCGCCTGGCCGACGCGAAGCGCGCCAGCCCCGAGGGCTCGACCTCGCGGCTCGACGCCGAGCCCGAGGAGAAGAAGCGGAACTTCACGCTCTCGCTCCACCCCGAGACCTTCGAGGAGGGGGGCCGCGCCTTCGAGGTCCTCGACTGCCCCGGCTTCGCCGCGTTCCTCACCGAGGTGGAGTGGGCGCTGCAGGCCACCGACGGCGCGGTGCTCGCCGTCTCCGCCGCCGACGGCGCCCACAACCGCACCGAGCGGACCTACGACGTCCTCGCCGACTCGGGGCGCCCGGCGCTCGCCGTGATCGCGCGCATCGACCACGAGCAGGCGGACTTCCAGAAGGCGCTCGCCGACCTCGAGTCGTCGCTCAAGGTGAAGGCGGTCCCGGTGCAGCTCCCGCTGGGGGTCGGGCCGAGGTGCGAGGGGGTGGTGGACCTCCTCGCCATGAAGGCGCACGTCTACGACCGGAAGACCTTCGCCAGGTGGGCCGAGGCCGAGGTCCCCGCGGCGGCGCGCGCCGAGGCGGAGCGGCTCCGCACCGCCCTGATCGAGGCGGCGGCGGAGTCGGACGACGAGCTGCTGGGCAAGTACCTGGAGGGCGGCACGCTCTCCGAGGACGAGATCGCCCGCGGCCTCGCCGCCGGCGCGGCGGCGCAGAAGTTCCTGCCCATCGCCTGCGCCTCCGCCAAGACCGGCATCGGCGTCCGCGAGCTGCTCGACCTGGTGGTGAAGGTGCTCCCCGGCCCCGAGGCCCGCGAGGTGAAGGGGAAGGACCTGACCGGCGCGGAGGTGGTGCGCAAGCCGGACCCGGGCGCGCCCTTCGTCGGCCAGGTGTTCAAGACCACCATCGACCACTTCGCCGGCCGCATCGACTACGTGCGGGTCTTCTCGGGGACGCTCCGCAAGGACGCGACCCTGGTGAACCCGCGGACGCGGTCGGAGGAGCGCGTCGGCCACCTGTACCGCACCGACGGCGCGCAGACCGTCGAGATCGACCAGGCCGGCCCCGGGGAGTTCGTGGTGCTCATGAAGCTCAAGGACGCGCGGACCGGCGACACGCTCAGCGACGCGGCCGCGCCCCTGGCGCTGGCCGACTTCGCGCAGCACGTGCGGCCGGTCTCCTACGCCGTCCACGCCAAGGGCGGCGACGACAAGGCGGCCTCCGCCCTCCACAAGCTCATCGAGGAGGACCCGTCGCTGGAGCTGGCGCGCTCCACCGAGACGGGCGAGATGCTGCTCCAGGGGATGGGCCAGGCGCACATCGAGGTCGCGGTGGAGCGCGCCAAGCGCAAGCACGGCGTGGAGCTGACCCTGGCGCTGCCCTCGCCCGCCTACCTCGAGACCATCACCGCCACCGCCAAGGCGCAGGGCAAGTTCAAGCGGCAGACGGGCGGGCACGGCCAGTACGGCGACGCGCACGTGGAGCTGTCGCCCAAGCCGCGCGGCAGCGGGTTCGAGTTCGAGGACGCCATCGTGGGCGGCGCCATCCCGCGCCAGTTCATCCCCTCGGTGGAGAAGGGCATCCGCGGCGCGATCGGCTCGGGACCGCTGGCCGGTTACCCGGTCGTCGACTTCAAGGCCAAGCTCACCTTCGGCACCTACCACGACGTGGACAGCTCGGACATGGCGTTCCAGGTCGCGGGCTCGATGGCCTTCAAGAAGGCGATGCAGGAGGCGCGTCCCATCCTCCTCGAGCCCATCATGAAGCTCGAGGTGCGCGTGCCGGAGGAGTACGTGGGCGCGGTGATGGGCGATCTCAACAGCCGCCGCGCCAAGGTGCAGGGCATGGAGCCGGTGGCGCGCGGCGTGGTGGTCAAGGCGGTGTGCCCGCACGCGGAGGCGATGACCTACGACGCGGACCTGCGCTCGCTCACCCAGGGCATCGGGTACTTCACCATGGAGCCGTCGCACTACGAGCCCATGCCGCCGCCCATCGCGCAGAAGGTCATCGAGCGGCGGCGCGCGGAGGGCAAGGTGAAGGGCGTCGAGGAGTGAGCGCGGGGCCGGTCCCCGCCGGCCTACCTCATCTCCCGAGCCCGATGCTGCGGCGACGTCCCCGCGCGCAGCTCGCGCAGCGTCGCGGGCAGCCGGTCGCGGCCGCGGGGGCCGGCGGCGTGCCGTGCCCGCGCGAGCGGCAGGCGCAGGACGGTGCGCAGCCTCGCCGGCGCCGTGCGCCGCGGGTCGGACAGGTAGATCTCGTGGTGCGGGCCGGCGAGCGCCCCGCCCCCCGCGTGCGCCGCGCTCGCCATCCGCTCGACCGTCGCGCCCTCGTCCGCCCAGGGACCCACGTGCAGCGCCTGCACGCACGCGCCTTCCTCCAGCGTCTCGAGCCGAACCTTCTTCGCCTCCGCCGGGCCGCGCGCCGCGATCCGCGCCGCTGCCTCCTTCACCTCGCGCCCGCCCAGCTGCTCCGGGACGCGCACCAGCGCCTCCCACGACCACGCGCCGCCGGCGCGCCGGGGCGCCCACCAGAGCGCCTCGAGCGGCGCCATCTTGAACTCGTGACCTTCCCGCCGGCGGTCCATCCGCACGGCCGACGCGACCTTCAGGAGCGTGGCGACCGCCGCCTGGAACTCCGGGCCGCCGGGCTCGCCCTTCCCGGCGAGCGCCAGGTAGCGCGCCGGCGCGATCTCGACGATCCTCGGCTCCTCCGCCGCGTCGTACTCGTCGTGGTGCGCGCGAACGAGGTCCAGCCTCTTCGACATGGCCATCTTCGCTCCTCCGATCCGGGCCATCGGCATCCCTTGCCTTGGATCCATGATGGAGCGCGCGTGCGGAGGCTCGGGCCAACGGGGCCGGTCGGGCGCGGCGCGGCGCCGCGCCTCCGACCCGTCCGAGCGCGGGGCCAGGCGGATGGGGCTGGCTCCCAGCTACGATCGTAGGGCCGCCCGCGGGTGCACGCGGCGGCGCTTTCGTCTAGGATGACGCCGCCTTGAACGCCTACCTGCGCCTCCTCCGCTTCGCGTCGCCGTACCGGTGGCGGTTCGTCGCGGCGCTCGGCTGCATGCTCGTCCTGTCGGCGGCCACCGCCGCGTACGTCAACCTGCTCGGACCGGCCCTCGACTTCCTCTTCACGGGCCGTGTCTCGTCCGCCGCGACCCTGGCCAAGTTCCTCCCGTCGTCGGTGGACCTCGCCGCGACGCTCGAGCGGCTCGACCGCGCCCGGGTGCTGGCCGCGCTCCCCATCGTCATCGTCGGGGTGTCGCTGGTGAAGGGCGTCGCCTTCCTGGGGCAGTACTACCTGATGGGGATGATCTCGCAGGGGATCGTGGCCGACCTGCGCAAGGCGCTCTTCGACCACCTCCTCTCGCTCTCGCCCGCCTTCTACACGCGGCGCCACTCGGGCGACCTCATGAGCCGCTTCTCGGCGGACGTGGGCGCGGTGCAGGTCGCGGTCACCGAGGCGCTGGCGAGCTACGTGCGGGACGGCATGACCGTGGTGGTGATGCTGGCGAACTGCTTCTTCCTGGACTGGCGCATGTCGCTGGTGGTCTTCGGCGCCGTGCCGGTGACCCTGCTGCCGGTGGTCCGGTTCGCGCGGCGCCTCAAGCGCGTCACCTCCCAGGGCCAGTCCACGCTCGGGCAGATCTCGGAGATGGTCCAGGAGGCGCTCTCCGGGATCCGGGTGGTGCAGGCCTACGGGATGGAGCGCTGGGAGTCGCGGCGCTTCTCGGAGGCGAACCGGCGCTGGCTCAAGCTGATGAGCCGCACCTTCCTGGTCCGCGCCGTCTCCTCGCCGCTCATGGAGGTGATGGCCGCCGCCGGGATCGCCGCGGCCATCTGGTGGGTGGGCGGGCTCATCCTCTCCGGCCAGATCGAGGCGGGGAAGTTCTTCTCCTTCATCGCGGCGGTGATGCTGCTCTACCAGCCCGTGAAGCAGCTCGGCCGCGTCGGGCAGATGGCGCTGCAGGGCGCGGCGGCGAGCGAGCGCCTCTTCGAGGTGCTCGACGCCCGGTCGCCGGTCCCGGACGCCGGGAGGGACGTGCTGCCGGCCTTCCGCGACGAGATCCGCTACGAGCAGGTCACCTTCTCGTACGGGGAGCAGCCGGTGCTGCAGGACGTGTCCTTGCGCATCGGCAAGGGCGAGGTGGTGGCGCTGGTGGGAGCCTCGGGCGGCGGGAAGACCACGGCCGCGAACCTCCTGCCCCGGTTCTGGGACGTGGGCGGCGGCCGGATCACCATCGACGGGAAGGACGTCCGGGAGGTGACGCTCGCCAGCCTGCGGGCGCAGCTCGCGGTGGTCACCCAGGAGACGGTGCTCTTCAACGACACCGTCCGCGCCAACATCGCCTACGGACGCCCCGAGGTGCCGGCCGCCGAGGTGGAGCGCGCCGCGCGCATGGCCCAGGCGCACGGCTTCATCTCGGCGCTGCCGCAGGGCTACGACACGGTGGTGGGCGAGCGCGGCGTCCTCCTCTCGGGCGGCCAGCGCCAGCGGCTCGCCATCGCCCGGGCCTTCCTCAAGGACGCGCCCATCCTCATCCTCGACGAGGCGACCAGCGCGCTCGACGCGGAGAGCGAGCGCGAGGTCCAGCGCGCCATCGACGGGCTGATGGGGCTCGAGGGCGGCGCCCACCGCACCACGCTCGTCATCGCGCACCGGCTGTCCACCATCCGCAACGCCGACCGGATCGTGGTGCTGGGCGGCGGGCGCGTCGTCGAGGCGGGCCGGCACCAGGAGCTGCTCGCCCGCGGCGGCGAGTACGCGCGGCTCCACCGGATCTTCGAGGGCGAGGGGCGGGAGGAGGCCCGCGCCGCCGCCGTCTGACCAGCGCCGCCCATCCCGCCGTGCACGCCCTGTACGCCCTCGCGAGCTACCTGCTCTTCGCCGTGGCGCTCCCGGTGCTGCTCGCACACCCCAAGCTCCGGCACGGCGTCGCCTTCCGGCTGGGGCTCTACCGCCGCTCCTTCGACCGCGGCCGCGGCCGCCCGCGGGTCTGGCTCCACGGCGCCAGCGCCGGCGACCTCCTGGCGCTCCAGCCCATGATGAAGGAGCTCAAGGCCCGCGTGCCGGGCTGCTGCATCCTCGTCACCACCATCACCAACAGCGGCTTCGTCATCGCCCGCAAGCGGCTCGCCGAGGCCGACGTGGTCTGCTACGCGCCCTACGACCTCCCCGGCGCGACGCGGCGCGCGGTGGCGGCGCTCCGCCCCGACCTGCTGGTGCTCGAGTACACCGAGATCTGGCCCAACCTGATCCGCGCGGCGCACCGGGCCGGCGTGCGCATCGCGCTCACCAACGGGCGCTTCAACCCCGACAAGCTGGGCCGCTACCGCGCCCTCTTCCGCGCCATCGGCAACCCCCTCCGCGCCATCGACTGCTTCCTGATGCGCTCGGACGAGGAGGCGGAGCGGGTGCTGGCGCTGGGCGCCGCGCCGGATCGCGTCTGGGTGACCGGCAACACCAAGTTCGACGCGCTGGCGGCCGGCGCCGCCGACGGCCGGGAGCAGGCGCTCCGCGCCGAGATGGGCCTCGATCCGGCCCGCCCGGTGCTGATGGCCGGCTCGACCCACGAGGGCGAGGAGGAGCTCGTGCTCGACGCCTACGCCAAGCTGGCGGATCGCCACCCGGGGCTGCAGCTGGTGGTGGCGCCGCGCTACGTCGAGCGCGCCGGGCGGATCGTCGGGCTCGCCGCCGAGCGCGGCCTCTCCGGGCGGCTGCGGAGCGCGGGGGCGCCGGGCGGCCGCGCGGCGGTGACGGTGCTCGACACCATCGGCGAGCTGGCGGTCGCCTACCGCCTCGCCACCCTGGTCTTCGTCGGCGGGAGCTTCGTCCGGCGCGGCGGACAGAACGTGCTCGAGCCGGCGGCGGAGGGGAAGCCGGTGCTGTTCGGGCCGCACATGGAGAACTTCAAGGACTCGGTCCAGGTGCTGCAGGGGCGCGGCGGGATCCAGGTGGCGACCCCCGAGAAGCTGCTCGAGGTGGCCGACGCGCTGCTCTCGCGCCCCGACCAGCTCGCCGAGCTGGGGGCGCTCGCCCGCCAGTCGGTGACCTCGATCCGCGGCGCCAGCGCCCGGAACGTGGACCACCTGCTGGCGGCCATCCCCCGGGGGAGGGCGGCGGCGTGAACGCCATCCTGGTGATCCGCTACAGCGCGCTCGGGGACGTGGTCCTCGCCACGAGCGTGCTCGAGCCGCTGCGCGCGCGGTTTCCCGGCGCCCGCATCGAGTGGCTGACGAGCGCCCCGTACCTGCCGCTGCTGGAGGGGCTCCCCGAGCTGGCCCGCGTCCACGTGCTGGGGCGGGACGGCGAGGACGGGCCGCGCGGAGTGGCGGCCCGGCTGCGCGGCAGCTTCGACCTCGCCGTGGACCTCCAGAACAAGGTGAAGAGCGGCTGGATCGCGCGCGCCGCGGCGCGCCGGACCGTCGCCTTCCGCCGGCGCAGCGCCGGCCAGGCGCTCCGCGCGCTCCTCGGCTCCGATCCACCGCTGGTCCGCGCGCACGCGACGCGGCTCTACGCCGAGGCGATCGCGCCGCTCGGGATCGGGCCTCCCGGCCCGATCAAGGTGAGCCTCTCGCCGCAGGCCCGCGCGCTGGCCGCCGGCGCGCTGCAGGGCGTCGAGGGGCCGGCGGTGGCGCTCGCCCCCGGGGCTCGCTGGGCGACGAAGCGGTGGCCGGCGGAGCGGTTCGCCGCGGTGGCGGACGCGCTCTCGGCGGAGGGCTTCCGCGTCGTCCTCGCCGGCGGCCCGGGAGACCGGGAGGCCTTCGCGGCCTTCCGCGCGGCGGCGCGGGCGCCGGTCGCGGCCGACCTCTCGCCGCTCCCCGTCGACGCCCTCGCCGCCGGACTGGCGCGGGTGCGGCTCCTCGTGGCCTGCGACTCCGGCCCGGTCCACCTCGCCACCGCCGTGGGGACGCCGGTGCTGGCGCTCTTCGGCCCGACGTCCACCGTGCGCTGGGGCCCGCCGCCGCCGGGGCGGGCGGTGTCGCTCGGGCTGCCCTGCGCCCCCTGCTCGAACCACGGCGGCGACTGGTGCCCGGAGGGCCACCACCGCTGCCTGGGCGACCTGTCGCCGCAGGCGGTGCTCGCCGCCGCGCGCGAGATGCTCCGGACATGACCCTCGTCGAGCGGATCTGGTGGCGCCGCGCGCCCGGCCTGGCGGGGGCGGCGCCGCTCGCGCTGCTCTGGCCGGCGGAGGCCGCCTTCCGGGCGGCGGCGGCGCTGCGCGGGGCGCTCTACGATCGGGGGGCGCTCGCCGTCGCCGTCGCCCCCGTTCCGGTGATCTCCGTCGGGAACGTCGCGGTGGGCGGGGCCGGGAAGACCCCGGCGGTGATCGCCCTCGCCGGGCGGCTCCTGGCGCGGGGCCGGATCGTGGCGGTCCTCTCGCGCGGGTACGGCGCGTCGCGGACCGACCCGCGCACCGTCTCCGACGGCCGGACCGTGCTCCTCTCGGCCGGGGAGGCCGGCGACGAGCCGGTGCTCGTCGCCCGCCGCGTGCCCGGCGCACGGGTGCTGTGCGGGCCACGGCGCGCCGCGCTGGTCGGGCCGGCGCTGGCCCTCGGCGCGGACGCCCTCGTCCTCGACGACGGGTTCCAGCACCGGTCGCTGGCGCGCGACCTCGACGTGGTGGTGCTCGACGCGGCGAACCCGGTGGGCAACGGGCGCCTGCTGCCGGCCGGCCCCAACCGCGAGCCGCTCTCGGCGCTGCGGCGCGCCGGGCTGGTGTGGCTCTCGCATGCGGACCGCGCCGACGCCGCGTCCCTGGCGCGGCTGCGGGCCACGGCGCGCTCCGCCACGGGGCGCGCGCCGGTGGAGTCGCGCCACGCCGCCGTCGAGGTGGTGGACGGCACGCTCTCGCGCTCGCTGGGCGCGGCCGCGCTCCGCGGCGAGCGGGTGCTCCTCTTCTCGGGCGTGGCGCACCCGGCCGCCTTCCGCGCCACCGCCGAGGGGCTGGGGGCGGAGGTGGCGGCCGAGCGGGCGTTCCCCGATCACCACCGGTTCACCACGGCGGAGCTGGACGGCGTCCTCGCCGCCGCCGCGCGCGCCCGGTGCGGCCGGGTGGTCACCACCGAGAAGGACGCCGTGCGGCTGCCGCCGGACCGGGCGGCGGACCCGCGGCTGTGCGCCGTGCGGATCTCCGCGGAGATCCTGGCCGGCGCCGACGCGCTCGAGGCCGCGCTGGACGAGGCGCTGGCCCGGGGGGATGCTCGCGCCCGATGAGCGTCCTCGGCCGCCTCCTCGTCGCCATGCCCCGCCGCGCCGTCGCCGCGCTCGGCGCCGCGCTGGGGGCGGTGCTGTTCGCGCTCCGGATCCGCCGGGGCGTCGTCCTGCGGAACCTGCGCCTCGCCTTCCCGGAGAAGACCGAGGCGGAGCGGCTCGCGATCGCGCGCGGCACCTACCGCAACCTGGGGCAGATGGCCCTCGACTTCCTCCGGATCCCGTTCATCCCGCGGGGGGAGCTGGAGCGGATCTTCGTGTACCAGGGGTGGGAGAACTACGAGCGGGCGAGGGCGCGCGGCCTGGGCGTGGTCGCCTGCACCGGCCACTTCGGCAACTTCGAGATCCTGGCGGCGGCCCACACCATGCGCGGCGTGCCGATCACCATGATCACGAAGAAGGGGGCGGGCGGCCTGTGGCGCGGCGCGCGGGCGCGCGCCGGCGTCGAGGACCTGGTGGTGGGCGGCGGCGACACGCTCAAGGCGGCGGGCCGCGCCCTGCAGGCGGGGCGCGTGCTCGGCTACGTCATCGACCAGAACGACCCGAGCCGCCGCGCCATCTTCCCGACCTTCTTCGGCGTGCCCTGCGCGACCGCCCCGACCCCGGCCTACATCGCCCAGCGGAACGGCGCGGCGGTGGTGTTCTGCCTGTCGTATCCGCTCGACGACGGGCGCCACCAGGTGGTGATCGAGGGACCGCTCGAGGTGCCCGACACGGGCGACCGGCACGCCGACGCCCTCGCGTTCATGCAGGACCTGAACGACCGGCTGGAGCGGTACGTGCGGCTCCAACCCGAGCGGTGGTACTGGCTCCACCGGCGGTGGAAGCGGAGAGGGCCCGCGAACTCGACCTCGAACGCGAACGCGCCCCCGCCCTCGACCGCGCTCTCGACCTCGACCTCGACCACGACCACGACCGCGACCACGACCGCGACCACGACCACGACCACGACCGCGAGGAAGAATTGACCCCCCTGCCGCCGCGGGGTAGGGAGGACGCGTGCGCCGGCCCAAGGAACCCGAGCTCGCCTCGCCCGCCACCCTGCTCCCGGCGTTCGCCTCGGCCGAGGTGGTGGTGGTGGGCGACTTCGTGGCGGACGAGTACGTGTACGGCGAGACGGAGCGCATCAGCCGCGAGGCGCCGGTCCTCATCGTCCGCTACCAGTCGTCCGAGCTGAAGGCGGGCGGCGCCGGGAACGCCGCCCAGAACCTGGCCGCCCTGGGGGTGAAGGTCCGCGCCGTCGGGCTGGTCGGCGACGACACCCTGGGGACCGCGCTCCTCGACGAGCTGGAGTCGAGCGGCATCGACGTGGCCGGGATCCTGCGGGTGAAGGGGCGTGCCACCGAGGCGAAGACCCGGGTCCTGGCCGGCGGCCGCTCCACGCGCCGCCAGCAGATGATCCGGATCGACCGCTCGCCGTCCGAGCCGCTCCGTTCCCCGGCGGCGAGCCGCCTGGTCCGGGAGCTGGAGCGCGCGGGCAGGCGGGCGAGCGCCGTCCTGGCGAGCGACTACGGATCCGGCGCGGTGTCGCCGGCGGCCATCGAGGCCCTGCGCCGGGTGCGGCGGGCGGGGGTCCCGGTGTGCGCCGACTCGCGCTACGCGCTCCGGTCCTTCACCGGGCTCACCATGGTGAAGCCGAACGAGGTGGAGCTCGAGGCGGCGAGCGGGATGCGCCTCGACGGCCCCGGCGCCTTCGAGCGGGCCGCCCGGTCCCTGCAGCGGAGGGTCGACTGCGAGGTGCTGCTCGTCACCCGCGGCCGGAACGGGATGGCCCTCTTCCGGCGGGGCGCCCCGCCGGTGCACCTGCCGGCGCACGGCAGCCTCGACGCGGTGGACGTCACCGGCGCGGGGGACACGGTGGCGGCCACCTTCACCGCGGGGCTCGCCGCCGGCGGCGACGCGGTCGCGGCTGCGCGGCTCGCCAACGTGGCGGGCGCGCTCGTGGTCCAGAAGCCCGGCACCGCCACCGTCACGCGCGAGGAGATCGCGGCGGAGCTGCTCCGGCCGTGACCCTCGACCGCAAGCGCGTCGCCTTCGACGAGCTGCCGCGCGTCCGCGCCGCCGCCACCGCCGCGCGCCGCACCATCGCGCTCGCCAACGGCGTCTTCGACCTCTTCCACGTCGGCCACCTCCGCTACCTGCTGGGCGCCCGGGCCGAGGCCGACCTGCTGGTGGTCGCGGTGAACAGCGACCGCTCGACGCGCGAGAACAAGGGACCGGACCGTCCGGTGGTCCCCGAGGCGGAGCGGGCCGAGATCGTGGCCGCCCTGGCCTGCGTGGACCACGTGCTGGTCTTCGACACCCGGGACGTGGTCCCGGTGATCCGGGCGCTCCGGCCGGACGTGCACGTGAAGGGCACCGACTACACGCCGGACACCATCCCCGAGGCGGACGAGGTGCGGGCCTACGGCGGCCGCGTCGCCGTGGCCGGGGACCCCAAGGCCCACTCCACCAGCGAGGTCATCGACCGGCTGGAGGCCTTGCGCCGCCGCGGCGGGGGCGGCTAGGCTCGCCGGCGATGTCCCTGCCCCCGGAGCTGAAGGAGATCCTCGCCTGCCCGCGCTGCAAGGGCGCGGTCGAGGTCCGTGACGAGGAGGGGGAGATCCGCTGCCTCGCCTGTCGCCTGGCCTTCCGCGTCGAGGGCGATATCCCG
>DATIWK010000082.1:0-20327 GCA_035519395.1 Anaeromyxobacteraceae bacterium
CCGTCCCCGCGGCCGAGCTGCACGCCGTCTCCGGCGACCAGTGGTCGCTCCGGGTGACCATCGACGGTGCCATGAAGGCCGACCTGGAATCGCTCGCCGCGCTCCTCTCCCACAAGCTGCGGCGGAGTGACTACGCCGCCCTTCTCCGGGAGGCGGTCCGCTGCGCCATCGAGAAGCACGGGAAGCGTCGCGGCGCCGTTCCTCCCTCGCAGAAGCGGACAAAGCCGGCGCAGCCCTCCGGAGCGCAGGTCTCGGGCCCATCGCGGCGCATCCCCGCCGAGGTGAAGCGCGCCGTCTACGAGCGCGACGGCGGGTGCTGCGCCTGGGCGAGCAAGGACGGTCGCCGCTGCGGGAGCCGGTGGCAGCTCGAGTACGACCACATCAAGCCCGTCTCGCAGGGCGGGAAGTCAACCGTCGACAATGTTCGCCTCGCATGCCGCGGGCACAACTTCTTCCACGCGGAGGAGGCCTACGGACATGAGCACATGGAGAAGTTCCGCCGGGAGCCGCGCGGCAGCCCCCGGACGGGTGAAAGTACTATCGCTGGAGGAAGTCACTCTTTGTGAAAGAAGGTCTGAAGTGGGCACATGGGTGACAGACGCCCTGTGCCTCGGACGGCCGGGGGTTGCGCGCAAGCCGGAGCCGCGCGCCCGCGCCTCCTCCCCACGAGCCGAGGCTCCCGTTTCTCGGACGGATGAGCACGCGGCAGCCGGCGGCGCCGTCGCCAGGACGCCGCACGCCTCCCGCTCCTCTCTGCCCGCTCGGGGACACACAGGACGCCGCGTCCCGCCCGCCCGCGCGGCGGCGTTCATGCCGGGAATGTCTCGAATCGCCAACGACCGTCAGTACACGTGGCCGAGGCGGTCCAGCACCACGTCCGCGTCCCCGAGCTTCTCGAGCAGCTCCTGCGCGCGCGGACCCAGGTTCTTGAGGACGGCGAGCGGCCCGGGCACCTCGTCGCCGCCGGCCACGTAGACCGAGCGGCCCTGGTTGTCGAGGTAGAGCCCGTCGCGGGGGGTCCCGGGGACGAGCCCCTGGTACCGCGTCGGCGCCTCCGGGGCGCGAACCAGCGCCCAGCCGTCGCGGTCGAAGAGGCGGACGTCGATGGCATCGCCGCGCGCGTCGCCCTCGAGCGGACCCCAGCCCGGCGCCTCCCGCGGACCCTCGAGCAGCCACAGTGGATCGGACATCGCGTCCTCCTTCGAGTCCTGGTGCTCCGTCAATGGGGCTTCCTCGACGCGGAGAAGACCACGCCGGTGAGGAACCCCGCGCCGGTGGCCAGGACCACCGACAGGATGCCGTAGAGGATCCCGCTGCGCTGCGCCATCGTCGCCACCAGGAGCGCCAGCCCCACGCGCCTGGCGGTGATCTTCTCGGTGGCGAGGAGCTCGGCCGTGCCGTCCCGGAAGCCGATCATCCGGACCTCGTACTCGCCGGGCGGGATGCCGGGCGGCAGGGAGAACTCCGCCGAGACGTGGGACGACGGCGGGGATCCGGTGGCGCTCGCCGGGCGGAGCTTCTCGAACGAGTAGAGCCGCTCGGCCACCTTCAGCCTCACGAACTCCTGGAAGAGCAGGCGCGTGGCGTCGTCCGCGCCCACGGGGAGCACCTGCGCCTCGACCCCGTCGTACCCGAGGCCGAGCCGCAGCTCGGGCGGGACGCCGCGCCGGTCGGCCCCGTCCACGTCCGCCGCCACGTGGACCACGGTGGGGACCCGCTCGAAGGCGACGGTCCCCACGTTCATCCACAGCACGTTCCACACCTTCCCCTTGCGCTTCAGCTCGACCTTGCCCTGCCCGCCGACGCACACCAGCGCCACTCGGCTGCCAGCGGGCGCGGCCCCCTCCACGCGCACGGTGGTGCCGCGGTGGAACATGCCGATGTCGATGGTGCTGGGTTCGACCCGGATCCACGCCCTGGCGGGGGGGGCCTCCGGCTCGCCGGCGCCGGCGGGCCGGAGCAGCGCAGCCGCGGCGGCGCAGGCGATCGCGGCTCTCGCCCCGGCGCGCATGGTCAGACGTGACCTCCACCGTAGGCGACGAGGGAGGCGGGGCGCAGCAGCAGGCCGAGCAGCATCTTCACCATGACCAGGAGCACCACCGCCGCGAGGAGGATCTTGAGCTGATCGGCGTGGAGCCGCCGGCTCATCCGCGCCCCGACCTGGGCCCCGATCACCGATCCGGCCAGGAGCAGCAGCGCGAGGACGACGTCCACGGCGTGGTTCACCGCGGACTGCATGATGGTCACGTGGATGCAGGTGAAGAGGACCTGGAACAGGCTCGTGCCGACCACCACGTGCATCGGCATGCGCAGCAGGTACACCATCACCGGGACCATGATGAACCCGCCGCCCACTCCCATCACCGCCGCGAGGACCCCCACCAGCGCGCCGAGGAGCAGCGGCAGGACCGGCGAGAGCGTCACGCCCGAGCGCTGGAACTCCGTCTTCCAGGGCAGCGCGCCGAGCAGCCGCGCGTAGACGGACGGGCGCGAGGACGCCACCGGCGCGGTGCGGCGGCCCCGCAGCCCCTCCAGGCTCTCGACGAACATGTACGAGCCGATGCTGCCCAGCATCAGCACGTAGGTGACGTTGATGAAGAAGTCCGCCTCCCCCAGCTCGCGCAGGAACTTGATGAGGTAGACGCCGCCCGTGCCGCCGACGATCCCGCCGCCGAAGAGCAGGAACCCCATCTTGAAGTCGACGCTCCCGGCGCGCGCGTGCGCGTAGGTCCCCGAGGTCGAGGCGGCCACGATCTGGTTCGAGTCGGACGCGGCGGCCACCACCGGTGGCACGCCGATCATGATGAGGAGCGGTGTCATCAGGAAGCCGCCGCCGACGCCGAACAGGCCGGAGAGGAGACCGACCATCCCCCCCAGGCCGAGCAGCACGAACACGTTGACCGCGTTGCCGGCCACCGGGAGATAGATGCTCAGCTCCATTCGCCGATCCTTTCCGACGCGCTGCCCGCGGCGGTGGTTGCCCGCTTCACCGGTCCCCGGGCCCGCGCCCGGCGCCCGCTCATGCCTTCCCGGCTCGCCCGATCGAGGCGCCGCGCACGCACCCGGCGACGGCCTCCACCACCGCCTCGGGCCGCGACGCGGCGTCGAGCGCCACCACCGGATCCCAGCCGAGCGCCCGGGCGCGCTCCGCCGCCGGTCCGTCCAGGCAGAAGGCGCGCTGCTCGGCCGCGCCGCCCACCCCGCCTTCCTCCTCGACCGCGTCCACCTCCCGCGCGCCCCGCAGGATCCAGCCGGTGAGCGGCGCCGCGGCGAGCACGACCCGCGCGGCCGGGGTGAGGGGGCGCGGGACCTGCACCACCTCGGCTCCCGCCAGGTCGAGCGCGGCGCCGAGCGCGTCCGGCGGCCCGAACACCGCCAGCCGCTCGCCCGAGAGCGGCCGGCTCGCGAACCAGTCGAGCGCCGCGGCGTGACGCACGGTGGGCCCGATGACGAACACGGCGGGCGGGCGGATCCCGGCCGCGATCGCGGCCGCGTGGAGCGCGCCGAGCGTGCTCACCACCGTGCGCTGCGCCGCGGTGGTGCCCTGGGCGACCAGGGCCGCGGGGGTGGACGCCGGCATGCCGGCGCCCACCAGCGCGGCCGCGACGTCGGGCAGGCGCGACACGCCCATGTAGCCGACCAGCGTGGCGTGCGGATCCTGGGCCAGCAGGTCCCAGCGCACCTGCGGGCCGTCGCCCTTGGCGCTCTCGTGCGCCGTCACCAGCGTGAGGCGCACCGACTCGCCGCGGTGGGTGACGGGGATGCCCGCGCAGGCCGTGGCGCCGAGGGCGGCGGTGACCCCGGGGACGAACTCGTACGGGACCCCCGCCCTGCGGAGCACGTCGGCCTCCTCGCCGCCGCGGCCGAAGACCAGCGGGTCGCCGCCCTTGAGCCGGACGGTGCGCTTCCCCGCCAGCGCCAGGCGGACCAGGAGCGCCGCGATCTCCTCCTGCGGGACCGGGTGGTTCCCGGCCTCCTTCCCCACGCAGTGCAGCTCGACCTCGGCGCGCAGGTCGGGCGGGAGCGCCCCCGCCGCGAGCCGGTCGTAGACGACGGCGTCGGCGGCGAGCAGGCGCTGGCGGGCCCGGACGGTGAGCAGGCCGGGGTCCCCCGGGCCCGCGCCGACCAGCGAGACCAGGGCGGGAGGCGGCCCCGCGGCGCTGCGGGTGCGCGGCCGCAGCGCGACCACCTCGCCTCCGGCCGCGGCGCCGCCGGGGGGCGCCCCGCCCGCCGCCGCCTCACCGCGGCGCGGGGCGAGCCAGGCTGCCACCTCGGTCGAGGCGGGGACGCGCGCCCGGAGCCGCTCCACGTCCACGCTCGCGGTGAAGAAGGCGTCGAAGCGCCGCTCCGCGGCGGCCCGCGGCAGCGCCAGCGCGCGGACCGCCTGGCGGAACCGCGTCGCCGCCTCCATCCACTCGCTCCACTCCTGACCGAGGCGCCGCTCCAGCACCTGCCGGAGGCGCCGCACCACGAAGGGCGCGCCGCCGTCGGAGGCGATGGCGAGCTGCAGGGCGCCGCGCCGGACGCGCGCCGGGAGGTGGAAGGTGCACCGCTCCGGCTCGTCCGCGACGTTGACCCAGATCCCGGCGGCCTGCGCCTCCGCGAAGACGCGGTCGTTGGTCTCCCGGTCGTCGGTGGCGGCGAAGACGAGCGCAAACCCTCCCGCGTCGCCGCTCCGGTGCGACCTCCGGTGGAGCACGATCTCCCCGCGCCGGGCGAGATCCTCCACGCCGGCGGCGGCCTCCGGCGCGATCGCCGTGACGCGCGCGCCCTCGGCGAGGAGCCCCTCGATCTTCCGCAGCGCCACCTCGCCCCCGCCGACGACGAGGACCGGCCGGCCGCGCAGGCTGAGCATCACCGGGTACACGGGACCTCCTGTGACCGACGGTGGCTCACGCGACCTTCCTCGCCGCCGCCGGCGGCGCCTCGGGCGCGGCGTCGAGCGCCAGCTCCTCGCGCACCGTGATGGCGATCTTGTAGAGGACGGTGAGGATCAGCGCGCCGACGGCGTAGACGCCCAGCGCGATGGTCGCCTCGCGAGCCGTGGGCCAGTACTCGGTGACGTGGCCCAGCGGCGACGGCACGAACCCGGTCACCACCATGCCGAGGCCCTTGTCGATCCAGAGCGAGCCCACCACCGCCACGCTCGCCAGCACCAGCAGGGTCCGGTCGCGGCGGAAGCGCGGCACCAGCAGCAGCACCAGCGAGACCCCGGCGAGCGCCAGCGACGCCCACATCCAGGGCGCGAGCACGTGGTGCTCGTGCAGGCCGGCGTAGAGGTAGGTGAAGTGCTCGACGTGCGCGGGGATGTCGCTGTAGAGCGCCGTGAACAGCTCCAGCGCGACGAAGAACACGTTCACCGCCATGGCGTAGGCGACGATCTCGCCGAGCTTGCGGATGGCCTCCTCGCCCGGGTCGAACCGGCTCACGCGCCGCACCAGCAGCGCCAGCAGGATGAGCAGCGCCGGGCCGGAGGCGAAGGCGGAGGCGAGGAAGCGCGGCGCCAGGATGGCCGTCAGCCAGAACGGGCGGGCCGCGAGCCCCGAGTAGAGGAACGCGGTCACCGTGTGGATGCTGACCGCCCAGGGGATGGAGAGGTAGACCACCGGCTTCACCCAGCGTGGCGGCGGCGTGCCCGCCCGCTCGGCGCGGAAGGTGGCCCGCGAGATGACCACGTTCAGCACCAGGTAGCCGTTCAGGACCATCATGTCCCAGAACATCACCGAGTGGGGCGTGGGGTAGAGGATGACGTTCACCACCCGTCGCGGCTGCCCCATGTCCACGAAGATGAAGAGGAGGCACATCACCACGGCCGCGATGGCCAGGAACTCGCCCAGGATGGCGAGCGGGCCGAAGACCTTGTAGTGGTGGACGTAGTAGGGCAGGACCACCATCACCGCGGACGCGGCCACGCCGACGAGGAACGTGAACTGGGAGATGTAGAGCCCCCAGGGCACGTCGCGAGAGAGCCCGGTGACGCCCAGGCCGGCCTGGAGCTGGTGCAGGTAGTTGACGAGCCCCAGCGCCGCGAGGGCGCCGAGCACCCCCAGGAGCGCGAAGTAGCGGCGGCCGCCGGTGAGCGCTTTCTCGAGCATGTCACCCTCGGAGAACGTAGAAGACGTGCGGAGAGGTCCCGAGCTCGGGCTTGCGCCGGGTCACGTCGGTCGAGCGCAGCAGGGCCGAGACGGGCGAGCCGGGATCGCTGGCGTCGCCGAAGACCAGCGCGCCGCAGCCGATCCCCTCGCAGGCCTCGACGCACAGCGGGCGCTTGCCCACGGCCAGCCGCTCCGTGCAGAAGGTGCACTTCTCGACGACCCCGCGGGTGCGGGTCGGGTAGTCGGCGAGCTCCCCCGGGATGCTGGGGCGCGGGTCCTCGAAGTTGAAGCTGCGCGCGCCGTAGGGGCAGGCGGTGATGCAGTACCGGCAGCCGATGCACCGGTGCTCGTCCATCATCACGATCCCGTCCGCCCGCTTCCAGGTGGCCTGCGTGGGGCACACCCGGACGCACGGAGGGTTGTCGCAGTGGTTGCAGAGCACCATGGTGGGGAGCGCCTTCACCGCGGCCGGCGTGTAGGGCGTGACGCGCTCGGGGAAGACGTCGGCGAGCTGCTCCTTCCAGATCCACTTCACCTCGTGCCGCGGGTCCTTCATGGCCGGCACGTTGTGGCCGCGGTGGCAGGCCTCGGTGCACGCCTTGCAGCCGTCGCGGGTGAGGCACTTGCGCTCGTCCACCACCATGGCCCAGCGCTTGCCGGGCAGCGCCTCCGGCGCCGGCTCGGTGCGGGACGCGCTGCCGAGCGCGCGCGCCACCGGGACGGCGCAGACCCCGGCCGCGCCGAGCCCGACCAGCTCGAGGAAGCTGCGTCGCTTCATGACCCGCTCCTCCTCTTCCTCTGGTGGCAGTCCCAGCAGAAGGCCTCGACGCCGACGTAGCCGTGGCAGCGGTCGCAGAACTTGGCCGGGTCGGCGTGGCAGCGCAGGCAGGTGCCGGTGAGGCTCATGGCGTGCTGCCGGCCGTCGCTCGCCACGTAGACGTGCTCGGCGCGCCGCACCACCGCGGTGCGCCACTGGTCCAGCAGCTGCATGTGGCTCGCCCGCATCACCTCGGTGGGCTCGACGCAGCGCGGGCCCTCGACGGCCTTCTCCAGCTCGGGCGGCGCGCCCGGACCGCGGCCCAGGCCGTACCAGACCGGAGCGCCCACCAGGCCCACGAAGACGCCGAGGCCGAGGAAGATCTTGCCCGCGTCATGCATGGGAGGCCTCCCCGGCGCCGGCGCGCATGGGCTCCTTGCGGAAGTCGAGCGCGCGCTCGTTCTCGCCCTTCATCACCAGCGCGTTCGCGACCAGCTCGGTGATGCCCGTCAGCTTCACCCCCGGCGCCCAGAAGTCGCACACCGTCGCGAGCGTGGCCCGGTCGATGGCGCACATCGCCGCGAGCCGGTTCACGCCGTGCCGCTCCTGCACGTGCCGCACGGCGTTGCCGCGCGGGAGGCCGCCGCGGAGGCGCACCTCCATGTTCTCCTCGGTGCCGAGGCCGGCGCCGCCGCCGCAGCAGAAGGTCTGCTCGCGGATGGTGTTCCGCGGCATCTCGAAGAAGTTCCGGCAGACGGCGCGGAGGACCTCGCGCGGCTCCTCCAGCATCCCCAGCCCGCGCGCCGGGTTGCACGAGTCGTGGAAGGTGACGCGGCGGCCGTCGTTCCGGCTCGGATCGAGCTTCAGCTTCCCGTGGTGGACGAGGTCCGCCAGCAGCTCGATGACGTGGATCATCTTCGTGGAGCGGGCGTGCTCGAACCGCGTGCCGGTCACGGGCGAGACGGGCACCTCCAGGAAGTCGGCGGGCCCGTTCATGGTGTCCATGTACTGGTGGATGACGCGCCACATGTGGCCGCACTCGCCGCCCAGGATCCACTTCACGCCCAGGCGCTTGGCCTCGGCGTAGATCTTGGCGTTGAGCCGCTTCATGGTGTCGGCGGAGGTGAACAGGCCGAAGTTGCCGCCCTCCGACGCGTAGGTGCTGAAGGTGTAGTCGAGCCCGATCTCGTGGAAGAGGGCCATGTAGCCCATGCACGTGTAGATGCCGGGGTCGGCGAGGAAGTCGCCGGAGGGCGTGACGAAGAGGACCTCCGCCCCCTTCTTGTTGATGGGCACCTCCACCCGGACGCCGGTGACCTCCTCGATGTCGTCGGCGAAGAACTCGAGGGTGTCCTTGAGGCCGTGCGGCTGGATGCCGAGGTGGTTGCCGGTCCGGTCGCAGGCGGCCACCGGCTGCATGATCCAGTTCACCCCGATGCCGAGCTCGTGCAGCAGCTCGCGCGCCATCATGGTGATCTCGGCGGTGTCGATGCCGTAGGGGCAGAAGACCGAGCAGCGGCGGCACTCGGTGCACTGGTAGAAGTAGAGGAACCACTCCTTGATCACCTCGGGGGTGAGCGGCCGCGCGCCGGCGAGGCGCCCCAGGACCTTCCCGGCCGCGGTGAAGTCGTTCCGGTAGACCGAGCGGAGCAGCTCGGCGCGCAGCACCGGCATGTTCTTCGGGTCGCCGCCGCCCACGTAGAAGTGGCACTTGTCGGCGCAGGCGCCGCAGCGGACGCAGACGTCCATGAAGACGCGGAAGGAGCGGTACTTCTCCAGCCGGTCGCGCATCCCCTTGAAGACGATCTCCTTCCAGTCCGCGGGGAGCTTCCAGTCGGGATCGAGCGGCGCCCAGTCGCGCGGGTACGGGAACCCGAGCGCCTCCAGGTTCTTGGGCTTGGTGGGGTGGATGAAGTTGCCCGGCCGGATGTCCGGCGGCTCGCTCATCCAGTCCTTCTCCGGGAGCCGGTCGTAGTCGACCTGGAGCAGCTCCTCCGGGTGGTAGTACTCCATCTGATCGGGCTTGAGCCTGGGCTCGGCCTTCGGCGCCGGTTGCGCCGCCAGGACCGGCCCCGCGTCGGGCGCGCCGGGCATGCTCATGCCTCCTTCTCGACGGGGATCTTCGCGTCGCGCATGCGCGCGCGGAACTCGTCTTCGTACTCCGCGTACGTGTGGACGGGGACGGGGTGGTTCCAGGGGTTCACGTGCCGGATGGCGCGGCTGTTGGCGGCGAGGTTGCGCGTGGGCGAGAGGAACACCCCGGCCATGTGCATGAGCTTGCTGAACGGGAAGTAGGCGAGGAGCGTGCAGACCAGGAACAGGTGGACGTAGAAGGACGCGCCCGCGCCGGCCGGCGGCCGCGGCGAGAGGTGGAGGAGCCCCATCACCGCCCCCTTCACCGCCGGCACGTCGATCTTGGCCAGGTGGCGCAGCCACGCGCCGGAGAGGCCGATGCCGAGCAGGAGGAAGAGCGCGAAGTAGTCGGCGGGGAGCGAGAGGTAGCGCAGCGGCGGCGAGGCGACGCGGCGCAGGAACAGGAAGGCGAGCGCGCCGACGAGCACGAGCGTCGAGGCGTAGACCTCCGGCAGCCCGATCAGCAGGAACCCGTCGAGGTGGGCGAGGGCGGCGACGAACGCCGGCACCGGCTCGGTGAAGAAGCGCAGGTGGCGCAGCAGGACCACCAGGAACGCGTAGTGGAAGGCGAGCCCCGCGGCCCACAGCCACTTGGTGGAGGGGTACGAGAGGTGGCCGCCGACCAGCCGGGTGCGCGTGTTCCGGAAGAGCGAGCGGAAGGCCAGCACCTCGAGCGCCATCCGGCCCAGCACGCCCCAGGTGCTCGACGGGTTCTCGAGCCGGGCCGGCCGGATCCAGGGGAGCGACCGCTGCTGGCCGCAGGTGGTGGGGATCCGGAAGGGCACGGGGGCGCGCGCCCAGGTGAGCACCTTGG
Organism: Anaeromyxobacteraceae bacterium; assembly: GCA_035519395.1. Lineage (GTDB taxonomy): Bacteria > Myxococcota > Myxococcia > Myxococcales > Anaeromyxobacteraceae > Anaeromyxobacter. The sequence goes on from DATIWK010000082.1 coordinate 9,800, forward strand.
CGACGACGCCGCCCAGGAACAGCGCCGCCGCGGCGTAGGGCACCGCCGCACCGAACAGCCCGGTCCAGCCGAGCACCCCGACGCCGGCGAGGGGGAGGAGGGCGAGCACCACGACGGCGAGGGCGGGGACGAGGATCCGCATTCGTTCACCTCGGGTCGATCACTCCGGGAGCGCGGGGGCCGGGCAGAGGGGCCTGGCCTCGGGCGACCGGGGGGCTCGGGGGGGCTTCGACCCCCCCGACACGCAGGGTCACGAGATCGGTGGACGGCTCGGGGAGGACGCCGTTCCAGCGACGCACGATGGACGCCACGCTGCGGCGCAGCTCCTCCTGGCGGATGCGGTGCATCTGATCGCGGAGCCGGACGTACGCGTCGAAGGCGAGCAGCGCCAGCTGCTCGATGCGCCCGTCGATCTCGGCGAGCGCCGCGCCCTCCCCTGCTCCGGCCGGCTCGACGCCGAGCTCGCCGCGGATGGCGTCGCGCAGCCGGAAGACGAAGGCGACGGCGCGCGACGGGGCGAGCCCCTGGACCGAGCGGATCCGCACGATGGGCTCGAGCGGCTCCGCCGCCCCGGCCAGGTCGCCGCCCGCCAGCACCGCCTCGAGCAGCGCGGGGAGCCCGGTCCGGAGCGCATGCCCCACCGGGTTCGCGAAGGCGTCCTGCTCGCGCCGCCAGCGCGACGCCGTCAGCGCGCCGTACTCGGCGAGGACGGCGTCGAGCCAGCGGTCGCACACCGCCGCGCGCCGCTCGTCGAGGCGCTCCCGGAGCGTCATGGCCCACCGTGCCAGGGCTGCCCGCGCGCTAGACGCAGCCGGTGGGCTTGGGGAGACCCGCGACCTTGCAGGCGCCCTTGGCCGGCCCGGACGGGAAGAGCGCGTAGATCTCGTTGAGCTTCATGTCGCAGTCCTTGCAGACCTTGCGGATCATCGGCGCGGCCCCGAACTTGAGGTAGTAGTCGCGCAGGTAGTTCACGAGCTTCCAGTGCTGCGGCGTGAGCGCCGACACGCCCTCGGTCTCGGCGAGCGCGAGCGCCACCGCGTTGTCCCACTTCTCCGGCTGCTGGATGAAGCCGTCCTCGTCGAGCTCCAGGACGTTTTCATTGACTCTGAGCTGACCCATGGCCTTCTCCTTGCGACGACGTTGAGGGTGCTGCACCGCGGACTTCCGGCTCGAGCGACGGACCGGCGGCGCCCGCCGCCGCCGCCGCCCGCTCGAGCGCCTGGGCGGAGACGTGGCTCGGGCGGTACCCGAGCTCGCGGGCGTAAGCGGCGCACAGCCGCGCCTCGGCCGCGCGGCCGAGCGCGTAGAGCGCCACGCCGAGGTGGTGGTAGGCGGCGCCGTGGCGCGGCTCGAGGTCGATCGCCTTGCCCAGGCACTCGGCCGCGTCCCCGGGCGCGCCGAGCTGCAGGTGCCCCAGCGCCTCGTTGAACGGCGCGATGGCGAGCTTGGGATCCGCGGCGGCGGCCTTGCGGTTCGCCTCGACCGCGGCGGCGAACTCCCAGCGGGAGAACAGGATGCCGCCCAGGTTCACCCAGGCGCCGGCGCAGCCCGGATCCAGCTCGACCGCCGCGCGCAGCTCGCGCTCGGCCTGGCTCGCGAACCCCGCCTCGAGGAGCGCGGTGCCGGTCTTGAGGTGCGCCCGGGCGGTGGCCGCCGCCCTCGCCGGGGCGACGCGCGCGGTGGCCGGGGAAGGACCGCTCATGGATGCGCTCCCGCGAAGGCGGCCGGCCGCGCCGCGGCGCCGCGCGCCCGCCGGCCCAGGGCCGCCTGGACCAGGGACGGCGCCCAGCGCGGCGTCCCCAGGGCGTGCAGGTGCAGGTAGGTCGCCACGGTGTTCCCCGCGATCAGGCCGTCGCGGCCCCTGCCCAGGCCCGAGCCCCGCTCGACGGAGAGCACGGTGTCGTCGCCGAAGGAGCCGGCGATGCGGGAGTGGTGGAACTCGTGGCCGAGCAGGCGGGTCCCCACCGGGAAGAAGGGGTTGGCGCGGTCGACGGTCGCCGCCGCGTAACCGTGGCCCTGCGGGCGATCGGTGTGCTCCACCACCACCGGGAGCGCGCCGACCATCGGGTACGCGTGCCCGCCGCGCACCAGCGCCCGGGCGAGGTACATGAGGCCGCCGCACTCGGCCCAGGCCGGGAGCCCCGCCGCCAGCGCCGCCGCCAGCTGCCGGCGCAGGGACTCGTTGGAGGCGAGCGCCTCGGCGTGCTCCTCCGGGAAGCCCCCGCCCGCGTAGAGGGCGTCGATGGCGGGGAGCTCCCGGTCCGCGAGCGGCGAGATGGGCACCAGCTCCGCGCCCGCGGCCTCGAGGGCCTCGAGGTTCTCGGGGTAGTAGAAGGAGAAGGCGGCGTCGCGCAGGACGCCGACGCGGACCAGCGGCCGGGCGGCGCGGGGCAGCCGGGGTCCGTCCTCCTCCGGGAGGTCCGTCGCCTCGTCGGAGACGGCGCAGATCGACTCGAGGTCCACGTACTTCGCCACGGTCTCGCCGAGCGCTTCCAGCGTCGCCTCGCGCGCCGGGTGCTCCGACGCGCACACCAGCCCGAGGTGCCGGCTGGGGAGCGGCCGGCCCTCGAGCGGCGGGATGGCGCCCAGCACCGGCACGCCCGCCTCGGCGATGAGCGCGCGGCGGATGAGGTTCTCCTGCCGGCCGTTGCCGACGCGGTTCAGGATGACGCCCACCAGCGGCAGGTCCGGATCGAGCACCCGGCAGCCGACCACCAGCGCGGCCACGGTCCGCGTCACCTTGGCCGCGTTCACCACCAGCACCACCGGCGCGCCGAGGAGCTTCGCCAGCCGCGCCGTGGAGTGGGTTCCGCGGGCGTCCACGCCGTCGAGCACGCCGCGCTTCCCCTCGATGACCGCCAGGTCGGCGCCGCCCGCGGCGCGGCGGAGCGAGCCGATCAGGACCGGCGGCGCCATCAGCCAGGTGTCGAGGTTGCGGCCGGGCGCGCCGGCCGCGGCGCCGAGCCAGGCCGCGTCGATGAAGTCGGGCCCGTTCTTGAAGGGGGCGACCCGGCGCCCGCGGTCCGTCAGGGCGCGGATCACGCCCATCGCCACCAGGCTCTTGCCGGTGTCGCCGGCGAGCCCGGCGACGACGACCCTGGGGATGGCGGGGCGGGGCGCGTCCATCGCTACACCATGTCGAGGAAGCCGCACGGGCATTCGTCCGCGCACTTCTTGCAGCCGTCGCAGGTGTCGAGCTTGATGCGGTAGTAGCTCCCCGGGCCGGGCTCGGCGACCTTGGTGAAGCACGACGGCGTGCAGAACATCCAGCAGCGCTCGCAGCCGAAGCACATGCCGCACGACATGCAGCGGGCGGACTCCTCGAGCACCTGCTCCCGGGTGATGCCCTTGTCGATCTCGGCGTGCGGCTGGGCCAGCCGCGCGGCCGGCTCGAGCTGCCCCCGCTGGGCGCGAGGCTTCGCCTCGTAGAAGTCGATCTTGAGCCGCGCGGGGGGGACGTCCGGCCCGCGCGCCGGCTCGGCGGGCTCGACGCCGCGCAGCGCGGCGTCGATGCTCTCCGCCGCGGTCCGCCCCTGCCCGACCGCGACCGTGGCGAGCGAGAGGTTGGTGTTGTCGCCGCCGGTCCAGACCTTCGAGACCGACGTCCGGCCCCAGCCGTCCGCCTCGAGCCAGCGCACGCCCGCGAGCGGGCCGCCCAGGCCGGCGAAGTCGGGCTCCTGGCTCACCGCGGTGATGACCGTGTCGCACGGGTGGTCGACGAGCTCGCCGGTGGGGACGGGGGCGCGCCGCCCGGAGGCGTCGGGCTCGCCCAGCTGCATGCGCTCCACCACCAGCTTGGTCACCTTCCCCGAGCCGTCGCGGACGATGCGGGCGGGCGCGGACAGGAACTCGATCCGCACGCCCTCCTCGGCCGCGCCGGTCACCTCTTCCTCGATGGCGGGCATCTCCGCGCGGGTGCGGCGGTAGAAGAGCGTCACCTCCGCGCCCAGCTTGTGGGCCACGTCGGCGGCGTCCGTGGGGAGCCGCCGGCTCACCCGCGCGGCGTCGACGGCGGTGTCGCCGCCGCCGATGACCGCCACCCGCTGGCCGACGGCGGGCGGCGCCCCCATCGCCGCCTGGCGCAGGAAGCCCGTCCCGGTGTGGACGCCGGGGCCGTCCTCGCCCTCGACCTTGAGCCTCTTCCCCTGGTGCGCACCGATGGCCACGAAGACGGCGGCGTGGTCCCTCTGCAGCGCCTCGAAGCCGACCTCCTTGCCCACCGTCACGCCGCAGCGGAACTCGACCCCGAGGGCGCCGATGCGGGCGATCTCGCCGGCGAGCACCTCGCGCGGCAGGCGGTAGTCCGGGATGCCGTAGCGCAGCATGCCGCCGGGCTCCGGCAGGCTCTCGAAGACGGTCACGCGGTAGCCGCGCCGCGCCAGGTGGTAGGCGCAGGACAGGCCGGCCGGCCCGGCCCCCACCACCGCGATCTTCTCGGCGCGGCTGCCCGCCGGCGCCAGGGTGGGGAGCGGGAGCTTCCGCTCCAGCGCCCAGTCGCCCAGGAACCGCTCCACCGAGTTGATGCCGACCGCGGCGTCCTTCGCCTTGCGGTTGCACTCGCCCTCGCAGGGGTGCGGGCAGACGCGCCCGAGCACGGCGGGCAGCGGGTTCACGGCCGCGAGCTGCTGGAACGCGGCGTCGAGCGCGGCGTCCAGCGTCTTCCCGACCTTGGTGTGCTGCGAGATGGTGTTGAGCCAGGAGCGGACGTCGTTGCCCGCGGGGCACTCCGCCATGCAGGGCGCGCGCTTCTGGACCTGCTGGGGCCGCATCGCGGAGACCGCGCCGCCCCCGCCGCCCCGGCTGGCGGTCTTGAGCGGCTTCGGCTTCTCCGTCTTCTTGAGGAGGGCCATGATCGGAGCGCTCCCGCGGGCAACAGCTCGCGCTAGGGGTTGCCGGTGTAGCTGGGGTTGAGGACGACGTAGCTGCCGCCCACGTACGAGTAGGTCGTCTTCTCGCTCTCCATCAGGAGGCGGATGGCGTCCTTGCAGAGCTGCTTGTCGCACTCGTCGCCGAACTTCTCGTGCATCGCCTTGCCGAGATCGGTGGCCTTGAGGTTCTTCTTGCCGGCGTACTCCTTGAGCATGGCGTACATCGCGTCGGCGACGGCTTCCGCGGTCGGGGCGGCCATGGTCAGCCCTCCGGCGTCTGCCGGACGTGCGCCGAGCGGCGGAAGCTCTCGCCGGCGTGCCGGAAGTCGTCGATGTGGTACTTCGTGAACGGGATCCCGGTGAGCTTGAAGAACTTCGGCCAGCCGATCCGCTCGATCCACTCGCCCATCCGCTCGAAGGGCCGGCCGTTCCGGGCGTAGACGTCCACCAGGTTCTTCACCGCGTCCACCACCTCGGGCCAGCGCGGCGGGTTGTTGGGGAGGTAGGGGATGGCGAGCTTCGAGAACATCGGCTCGTGGCGCGCGTTGGACACCTTGCCGCCCACCCAGATCGAGATGCCGTCGTTCTCGGGGTCGGCCATGGTCATGGAGGGACAGACCGTGAAGCAGTTGCCGCAGAACATGCACTGCTCCTCGATGACCTGGATCGACTGCTTCCCGTCCACCGTGGCCGGCCGGATCGCGCCGGTGGGGCAGGCCGCCACCGTGCTCGGGATCTCGCAGGTCTTGGCCAGCCGCTCGTGGTTGATCTTGGGCGGCTTGCGGTGGACGGCCAGCACCGCGATGTCGGAGCAGTGCACCGCGCCGCACATGTTGAGGCAGCAGGCGAACGCGACCCGCACCTTGGCCGGCAGGTCCATCCGCTCGAAGTGCGGGAAGAGCGCGTCCATGAGCGACTTCACCACGCCCGAGGCGTCGGAGGCCGCGGAGTGGCAGTGCACCCAGCCCTGCGTGTGCACGATGTTGGTGATCCCGGGGCCCGTCCCGCCCACCGGGTACCCCTCCTTGCGCAGGCGCGCGACCAGCGGATCGACCCGGCCCTCGTCGGCGAGGAGGAACTCCACGTTGTTGCGGCTGGTGAAGCGCAGGTAGCCGCCGCAGAACTCGTCGGCGATCGCCGCGAAGAGCCGCAGCGTCTCGATGCTCATCAGGCGCGGGGTGGCGGCGCGCACCGTGTACAGCCGCGCGCCCGACTCGGCCACGTGCACCAGCACGCCCGGCCGCGGGTTCTCGTGGTACTTCCACTTGCCGTAATTCTCCTTGATGATCGGCGGCAGGAACTTCTCGTAGTTCGGCGGGCCGATGTCGGTCTTGCGCTTGGTCGGTTCGGCAGCCATGGACTCGTCCTCCGGCCCTAGTTCAGGTCGTAGTAGATGTACGGGTTGGTTCGCGGCTGCGTGACCATCTCCGGCGCGGGATCGAGCCCGATCTGCTCGAGGAAGTTCCCGAGCCCGATGCGCTGGATGAACTCGCCGATCCGCTCGCGGTTCTTGCCGTGCTCGGACCAGAGCTCCCACATGGCGTTGAGGAGCTCCTTGATGTCGTCGTAGGGCGCCTCCATCTTGACGAAGGGGACCAGCACCGAGGCGAGCAGCGCCCCCTCGACGATGGGCGCCTTGGCGCCCACCAGGACGGTCGCGCCGCGGTCCTTGCCGGGGGAGAGCGCCTTGGGCATGGCGTTGATGCAGTGCATGCACTTCACGCAGTTCTCGTCGTCGATGGCGAGCGCCTGCGCCTTGGCGTCCCAGGAGATGCACTGGGTCGGGCAGCGGCCGGCCACGTCGCGCTGGATGTCGAGCTTGCCGTCCTGCGCGTAGGCGCGGACCGCCGCCGGGTCGATCTGGATCGCGTCGCGCCAGGTGCCGATCAGCGCCAGGTCGGAGCGGGCCACCGAGGCGACGCAGTCGTTCGGACAGCCGGCCGCCTTGATCTTGAACTTGTAGGGGAAGGCGGGCCGGTGGAGCTCGTCCTGGAACGCCTGGGTGATGTCGTAGGTGAAGTTCATCGTGTCGTAGCAGGCCCACTCGCAACGGGCCGGGCCGGCGCAGCAGCTCGGCGTGCGCATGTCGGACCCCGAGCCGCCCAGGTCGAACCCGGCCTGCGTCAGCTCCGAGAAGATGGGCTCGAGCTCGGCGGTCTTGGCGCCGAGGAAGACGATGTCGCCCGTCGACCCGTGCATGTTGGTGAGGCCGGAGCCGTGACGCCCCCAGATGTCGCAGAGCGTGCGCAGCGCGTCCGACGTGTAGAACCAGCCGGACGGCTGGTTCACGCGCACGGTGTGGAACTCGGAGACCTCGGGGAACTCCTGCGGCAGGTCGTTGTAGCGCCCGATGACGCCGCCGCCGTACCCCTTCACGCCCACCAGGCCGCCGTGCTTCCAGTGCCCGATCTTCTCCTGGTACGAGCGCTCGAGCTGCCCGAGGAGGTCCTGCACCATCGGGCTCTTGGCGCTCTTCTTGATCTCCCTGACGAAGCTGGGCCACGGGCCAGTCTCGAGCTCGTCGAGCAGCGGCGTCTTTCGTTCGGTCATGTGACTCCTCGGGCGGCGTCTCGCAATCGTTCGAGTGTCTGATTCGCGCGTTTGCGGGAATGTCGTCAATTCACAGAAGTTCGAACGATCCGATAAAGCGCATTGATGCCGCGGACGCCGCGCCGGCCGGGCGTTTCGACGCCGAGCAGCGCCGGCGGGCGCTCCGGAGGGGGCTCTGCGGGCGCCCCGGGGTTTTGCTAGACTCCCTGCCCAACCCCCTCGGCCGGCCCCGGGAGCACCCCGTGGAGCTCAACCAACTCGAGTGCTTCATCGCCGTCCTGGAAGAGGGCGGCTTCAAGCGGGCCTCGTCGCGGCTGGGGATCACGCAGCCGGCGCTCTCCTACCAGATCAAGCGGCTGGAGGAGGAGCTGGGGGTCCAGGTCTTCCACCGCGGGCCGGGGGGCATCAGCCCCACCGAGGCGGGCCGGGTGCTCCTCGACCACGCCCACCAGGTGATCGCGACGGTGCGCGAGGCGCACCAGGCCGTGCGCGAGCTCTCCGACGGCGTCACCGGGGAGATCCGGATCGGCACCATGAAGTGCGCCGGCACCTACTTCCTCCCGCAGGTGCTCTGGGACATCCGCGCCAAGCACCCGTCGGTCCGGCCCGAGATCGTCTACCGCACCGCCGACGAGCTCCTCGACTCGCTGCTCTCGAAGCACCTCGACGTCGTGGTGGTGGCCGATCCCCCGCCCGACGACCGCCTCGACTACCAGATGCTGTTCCGCGAGGCGATCTCGATCGTCTCGCCCCCCGGGCACCCGTTCTACTCCCGCAAGCGCCTGGACCTGGTGGACCTGAAGGACGTGTCCTTCGTGACGCTCTCGCCCCAGACGACGACCGGTGGCCTGATCCGCGACTTCCTGGTCGAGCTGGGCGTCAACCCGACGGCGGCGGTCACCACCGACAACGTGGAGACCGTGAAGCGGATGGTCGAGGCGGGGATGGGGGTCGCGTTCCTGCCGGACATGGTCACCAGCTCCGAGGTGGCGGAGCGGCGCCTGGGACGAAGCGTGGTGGTGCCGCCCCTGGTGATGGAGGTCTCCATCGTGACGTGGCGCGACTCGCGCCGATCGCGTGCCGTGGACGCGTTCATCGAGGAGCTCCGCCGGATGGGGCGCCAGTGGCGCGCGGCGAGCGCCGCCGAACCGGCCTGAGGACCCGCGCGGTTCACGGACCGCTGCGCCCGGCCGGGCCCCTCCCCCCAGGGGTGGTCATTGTGCCGCAGGCGATCCTCGATTAAAATTTTCGTTCTGATCCATTTCGACCGTTTGCGCTGAAGAGGAAGGCGAACATGCGCGCTTCTCCCGGCAGCGCCACCAATCTGCGGACGCCCCGGCCCGTCCCGGCCGAGCGGAGCGCCGAGCGGCTGGGCCCGACCACGCTCTACCGGCTGCACTGCTTCGAGGTGGTGGTGGAGGAGGCGGGCTTCAAGCGCGCCACGGCGCGGCTCCACATCACCCAGCCCGCCCTCTCCTACCAGATGAAGCACCTCGAGGAGGAGCTGGGCGCGCGCCTCTTCGACCGGCGGCCGGGCGGCGTGAGCCTCACCGAGGCGGGGAGGCTGCTCTACCCGCACGTGCAGCGCGTGAGCGCCGCCGTCCGCCAGGCGGAGATCGCCATCAAGGATCTCCCCGCCACCGGCGAGGTCCGCATCGGCACGGTCAACAGCATCGGCACCTACTTCCTGCCGCAGGTGCTCTGGACCGTTCACGAACGGTACGTGTCCACGCGCCCCACCCTCTGCCGCGCACGCTCCGACGAGTCGATCGAGGCGCTGCTCGCGAACCAGGTGGACCTGGCCATCCTGGCGGATCCGCGGGTGGACAAGCGGCTCCGCTACGAGACGCTGTTCGAGGAGCGCGTGTCGCTGGTGTGCGGGAAGGAGCACCCGCTCTTCGGCGCCGGGCGCGTCCGCCCCGCGCAGCTCGAGGGCGTTCCCTTCGTGACGCTCTCCCCCAAGACCCCGACCGGCGCGCTGATCCGCAGGCACCTGGGGCGGCTGGGCGTGTCGATCGAGCCGGTGGTCTCCACCGAGGACGTCGAGACGGTGCGCCGGATGGTGGAGATGGGGATGGGCGCCGCCTTCCTGCCGGACATGGTGACCGAGCGCGCCGTGGCGTCGGCCGCCAACCCCGGCGGGCGCCTGGCCCGCATCCCCATCGAGCCGCACCTCACGCGGCGCATCGTGCTGGTCACCTGGAACGAGATCCCGCCGTCGCGCGCCGTGGCGGCCTTCGTGGACGAGGTGCGCCGCCTGAGCAGCACCTGGCCGGGCGCCCGCCCGAAATAGCGCCGGTTGACGGCGTCTTCCGCCATCAACCGCCTTTATCACCACAATTGAAACTATCCGGTTTGACGGCTGCGCGGCCGAGGTGCGACCGTGGCGCCCGACGAACCACCGCTGCTGTTTGCGCACGCGCGACATGGATTGCGACGGCCACGCCGGCCCCTGGAGGAATCGATGCCCAGCTTCGTGAACCCGGAGAAGTGTGACGGGTGCAAGGCCCTCGACAGGACCGCCTGCATGTACATCTGCCCCAACGATCTCATGGTGCTCGACAAGGAGAAGATGAAGGCGGTGAACCGCGAGCCCGAGATGTGCTGGGAGTGCTACAACTGCGTCAAGATCTGCCCGCAGCAGGCGGTCGACGTTCGCGGCTACGCGGACTTCGTCCCGATGGGCGGCTCGGTCGTCCCGATGCGCTCGACCGACGCCATCATGTGGACGGTCAAGTTCCGCAACGGGACGGTGAAGCGCTTCAAGTTCCCGATCCGCACGACGCCGGAGGGCAAGGCCGATCCGACCGGCGGCTTCGCCAGCGCCCCGGAGCTCGACAGCCCGACGCTCCTCACCGAGCCGCAGTCGCTCGGTCTCCCGAAGGTCTGGACCCGGAACTAGAGGAGCGCGCCATGACGCAATTCGAGACCGTCACCATCGACACCGACCTCCTCATCCTCGGCGGCGGGATGGCCGCCTGCGGCGCCGCGATCGAGGCGTCGCACTGGGCGAAGCCGCATGGCCTCAAGGTCACCCTCGTCGACAAGGCGGCGATGGACCGCTCCGGCGCGGTGGCCATGGGGCTCTCCGCCATCAACCTGTACGTGGG
>DATIWK010000083.1:0-40790 GCA_035519395.1 Anaeromyxobacteraceae bacterium
CCTGGCCCCTGGCGTCGCAGCCGACGCAGGCCAGCACCGGCACGTAGCGCCGCTCGAAGAGGTCGCCGAGGAGCGGCAGGTTGAAGCCGACCACGTCGCCGACGAGGCCGAGGTCGACGGGGTCGGGACCCGCGCCCTGCATGACGCGGGGCGGCCGGCGCCGCGCCTGGATGACGTGGCCGCTCGCGCCGTGGAGCCCGACGGGCATGACCCCGTTCGCGAGGAGCCGCGCGCAGAGGTCCACGTTGAGCTGGCCCGCGACCACGTACTTCATGACCTCCAGCGTGGGCGGGTCGGTATAGCGCCGCCCGGCCACCATCCGGGTCTCGAGGCCCAGCGTCTTCTGGAGCGCCGTCGCCTGCGGGCCGCCGCCGTGGACGATGGCGACGCGGTTCCAGCCCTCGACGAGGGCGCGCACGTCGCGCGCGACGAGATCCAGCTCGGGGCTCTGGACGATCTCCCCGCCCAGCTTGAGGACGACGGTCTTCATGGCGGCCACGGACCGGGATCGGCGAGCGAGGCCTTCTCGTCGAGCCCGAGCATGAGGTTCATGTTCTCGATCGCCTGCCCCGCTCCGCCCTTGATGAGGTTGTCGAGGGCGCCGAAGCAGGTCACGGTGCGGCGCCCGGCGCGCGGCGGACCGGCGTGCACGCCGACCTCGGCGTAGTTGGATCCGGAGACCGCCGCCACCTCGGGCAGCCGCTTCCTCGGAACGCGCACGAACGGCTCCCCCGCGAAGGCGTCGCGGTAGAGCTTCTCGAGCCGGTCCTGGGTCCACTCCTCGGGCAGCTCCACGAACGCGGTGGCGAGGATGCCGCGCACCAGCGGCGCCGAGACCGGAACGAACCGCAGCGCCAGGTCGCGCGCGCCGGCGGCGGTGAGCGCCTCGGTCACCTCGGGGACGTGCTGGTGCTCGAGCGGCTTGTAGGTGCGGAGGTTGCCGGCGCGCACGGGGTGGTGCGTGCCCGCCGAGGGCGCGACGCCAGAGCCCGACGACCCGGTGATCCCCTGCACGTGGACCACGCCCTCGAGGAGCCCGGCGCGGGCGAGCGGCAGGAGCGCCAGCTCCATCGTCGTGGCGAAGCAGCCCGGGGACGCCACGAAGCGCGCGCGGCGGATCCGGTCGCGGTTCAGCTCGGGGAGGCCGTACACGAACTCGCGCATCAGCGCCGGCGCGGGGTGCGCGTGCCGGTAGTGGACCTGGTACGCGGCGGCGTCCTTCAGGCGGAAGTCTCCCGACATGTCGACGATCTTCACGGCGGGCAGCGCGGCGATCTCCGGGACCTTCTGCGCGGCCACGGTGTGCGGGAGCCCGAGCAGCACCACGTCCACCCCGCGCGCCGCCTCGGCGGCCGGGACGCCCTCGAAGACCAGGTCGGTCGCGCCCTCCAGCGCCGGATCGGCCGCGGAGAGCGGCTCGCCCACGAAATCGACCGACGCGACGCGGACCAGCTCCACGTCGGGGTGGACGAGCAGGCGCCGGATCAGCTCGGCCCCGCCGTAGCCGGACCCGCCGATCACCGCGGCCTGGTAGCGCTTGCCAGGGGCCATGGCGCGACCTTATACCGGCTCCGCTCGCGCCTGGCCACGCGCCGGTGGTCCCGTCGCGCGCCGGCACACCGCGGAGAGGCCAGACCATGCCCGCCCCGATCGACGACGCGCTCGCCTGGCTCGCCGGAGAGCGCGCCGCGATGACCGAGTTCCTGCGCGAGCTGGTCGAGCGGAACTCGTTCACGGGGAACGCCGCGGGCGTGGCCGCGGTGGTGTCGGTGGTGGACGCCCGCCTGCGCCGCGCCGGGCTCGAGACCGAGACCATCGCCTCGGGCCGCTTCGGGCCGCACCTCGCCTTCCGCGGGCCCGCTGCCGGCGCGCCGGTCTTCCTGGTCGGCCACACCGACACGGTGTTCCCCCCCGGCACCTTCGAGGGCTGGCGCGTGGACGGCGACCGCGCCTCGGGACCGGGTGCGTTCGACATGAAGGGCGGCGTGGTGGTGCTGCTCTGGGCGCTCGAGGCGGCGCGGCGCGCCGGGCTCCTCGGCCGCGTCCCCGTCGCCGGGATGCTCGTCGCGGACGAGGAGGTGGGCTCGCCCGAGTCTCAGCCGCTCCTCTCGGCGCGCGCGAGGGGCGCAGCCTGCGCGCTGGTGCTCGAGTCGGGGCGCGCCGGCGACCTCGTCGTCACCGCCCGCAAGGGCGTGGCGGCGCTCCGGGCGGTCGCGCACGGCGTCGCGGCGCACGCCGGGAACGAGCCGGAGAAGGGCCGGAGCGCCATCTGGGCCCTGGCCCGGTTCGTGGACCGGGCGCAGGGGCTCACCGATCCATCGCGAGGACTTTCCGTGAATGTCGGCACCATCCAGGGCGGCACCAGCAAGAACACCGTGCCGGAGTCGGCGCGCTGCGAGGTGGACCTCCGCTACCTGACGCCCGGGGACGGCGCCTGGCTCGAGGCCGCCCTCGCTGGGGCCGCGCGCGAGTCGGCGCTCCCGGGCACGCGGATCGAGCTGGAGCGCACCGCCCGGCGCGAGCCCCTGGTCCGCACGGAGGCGTCGGCGGCGCTGGCCCGCGAGTACGGCGCCTGCGCGGCCGCGAGCGGGCTCGGATCGGGCGAGGCGCCGCTCGTCGGCGGCGGCTCCGACGCCTGCACCACCGCCTCCGCCGGGATCGCCTCCATCGACGGGCTCGGCGCGCGCGGCAGGGGCTACCACACGCGCGAGGAGGAGGTGGACCTCGCCTCGCTCGTCCCCAAGGCGCAGGCGCTGCTGCGGTTCCTGGCCGGGCGCGCCTAGCGCCGCCCCAGCACGGCCCGCATCCAGCGCCAGAGCGCGCCCGGCGTCGGCGCGATGAAGAACGCGAGCCGCCGCGTCCGGCGGAGGAGCTTCCCGCGCACGCGCGCCGCGAGCCCGTCGAGGACGGCGAGCGCCTCCTCCCTGCGTCCCCCCCGGGTGAACACGCGCGCCAGCAGCAGGGTCGCGTCCGGCTGCCAGGGCTCGATCTCCAGCGCCCGCTTGAGCACCTTCGCCGCCACCGGGAGATGCGGGGTGCGGGAGAGCCGGCTCGCCCCGTCCACGAGCGCGGCGACGGCGTCGGCGCGGCGGCCCTTCTGGACGTGGATGCGGGCGACGTCGTCCCAGAGGGCGTACTCCTCCGGGTAGAACTGCGCCGCCTGGAGCTCCAGCGAGAGGGCGCGATCCGGGAAGCCGGCCTTGATCTGCCCGTCCGCCGCCGCGCGAAAGCTCGCGAGCGCCTCGTCCTTGCGCCGGGCGCGCGCCAGCAGCGGCGCGATCTTGGCGAGCACCGCCAGGTCGTTCGGCGACTGCTCCAGGATCCTCCGGTAGAGCGCGATCGCCTTGCGACGCCGGCCGCGCGCCCGGGCGCGGTCGGCGGCGCCCAGGATCTCGGTGCGGTCGTACGCCCTCTTCCGGAAGAGCACGCCCGATCCTACCGCCGCGCGTCGCCGCGCCGGAGAAAACAGCGTGGGGTCAGGGGTCCCCCGCGCCGAGCGGGCGCGCCGCTCCTCCGAACCCGCCGGCCGCACCGGGCCGGGCTCCTCCTCCCGGCCCTGCGCTCGAGACCTCGACCCGCGCTCGCCCCCAGCACCCGAGGATGCGCCGCCCCGCCGCGGCGCGCGCCGCCTCGTCCCCGTCGGCGTAGCGCGCGACCGCGAAGCGGGGGCCGCGCGCCGGGGCCTGGTGGAACGAGGGATCGACCGCCACCCACCGGCCGTCCAGCTCCACCTCGGCCCAGGCGTGCCAGACCCAGGCCCCGCCGTCCCACGCGACGCCCACCGCGGTCCGGCCCGGCAGGCCGCGCCGTGCGGCCCGGTCGAGCCAGCGGCGGGTCCTCTCGCGGCAGTCGGCCCCGGAGGCCTCCGCCGGCGGCAGCCGCCCGGGCTCGAGCGCGGGCGGTGGTGCAGGGTCGGCCGCGACGCCGCAGAACCGCAGGCGCCCGTCCGGCCTCACCGGACCGGGGACCGTCGTCCCGTGCAGCCGCGGCGGGTGGGCCGGCACCTCCGCCGCCGGATCGCGCAGGAAGCGGGCGCCCTGGTCCGGGAGCGCCACCTCGGCCGGGAAGCCGTCGGCGCCGGGCACGAGCCGCGCGCGCCCCCCGAGCAGGTCCGCCTCCAGGCCGCTCCCCACCGCCCGCGCGCACGCCCGGCCTCGCTCGCCGCTCACCTCGTCGAACGCCTCGACGCACGCCTCGCCCCCCGCAGCGTCGCGGAGCAGCACCACCTCGGCGAGCGTCGCCGGGACGGCGCCGCGAACTCCCGCCGGCGTGCGCGCGGCGCCGCCCTCCGTCACCTCGATCGGTCCGCCACGCCAGAACCCGCCGCGATCCACCTCGATGGAGATGCGACGGGCGCGCACCGCGCCGCCGCCGTCCTCGGGCGCGCGGAGCCGCGTCTCCCAGGCCGCGGCACACGCCGCCGGGCCGCAGTGGATCGACAGCTCCGCGACCCCCACGCGCTCGCCGGCCAGCTCCATGCGGTAGCGCACCGCGCCCTCCGGGAGCGCCGCGAGCGCGACGAGCACGAGCGCCGCCCCGTTCACGGCTCCTCCGCCCCGCGCACGCGCCGCCCGCGCCGCCTCACCAGCGCGATCGCCGCCGCGCCGATGGCCGCGGCGGCCACCACCGCCCAGGCCGCCGCCGTGTAGCGGTCCACCAGCACCACCAGGTCGCCCGCGCTGCGCGCCACCAGCGCGCCGGCCGCCAGCAGGAGCGCGTTCCAGAGAAGGGCGGAGACGCCGCCGAAGAGCAGCACGCGCCGGAGCGGGATCCCGCTGGCGCCCGCCGCCAGGAAGAAGAACGCGCGGATCCCCGGCAGGAAGCGGTTGGCCACGAGGAGCCAGGCGCCCCAGCGCCGGTACCCCGCCTCGAAGCGCGCCAGGCGCGCGGGGGACAGCCCGCCCCGGGCGGCGGCGCGCGCGCCGAGCCGGCGCCCCAGGTAGACGCCGACGCGGTGGTCCACGGCGGCGCCGGCGAGCGCGCCCGCGGTGGTGAAGACCACCGTGGCCGGCCAGGAGATGGCGCCCTGGACGGCGTACCACGAGCCGATCACCACCAGGAGGTCGCCCGGCGCGGGCGGGAAGACGTACTCGACGAACGTCGCGAGGAACAGGACCAGCGGCGCGAACGGGCCGGTCCGCGAGATCACCCCGGCGAGGACGTCCGCGAGCCGCTCGAGCGCGTTCACCGCCCGGATGGTATCCGACCGGCGCGCCGGCGCGCGAGGCGTCAGTCCCGGCCTCCCGGAGCGTGCTAACGTCGCGCCCCCTTGACGCCGACCATCCGCCGCCGGCTGACCTTCGGCCTCGCCGCGCTCTGGCTCGCCGCCGGGTACGCGAACCTCGTCCGAGGCGTGCCGCACGCGGGCGGCGACGGCTACCGCGCCTGGGCGTTCGAGCACCACGCCTACTCGGACGTCATCGGCCTGGGCGGCGACCGCTACCTCCAGGGCGCACGGCCCGTCCCCTACCTCGAGGACCGGGTCGAGTACCCGCCGCTGCTCGGCCTCGCGCTCTGGCTCCCCGCCTTCGCGCCCGGGGGGATCCTCGGCCACTTCACGGTCACGTTCCTGCTCCTCGCGGTGTGCCTCGCCGCGGCGCTGGTCGCGCTCGAGCGGATCCCGGGCGCGATGCCGCTCTGGCTCGGCGGGACGCCCGCGCTCGTCTACTTCGCGGGGCTGAACTGGGATCTCATCCCCATCGCGCTCCTCGCCCTCGCGGTGGAGCGCACCTCGGCCGCGCTGGCCGGTCCCTCTCGCCCCGGCCGCACCGCCGCCGGGGGCGCGCTCGCGGCCCTGGGCGCGTCCGCCAAGCTCTTCCCCGCCGTGGTGGTCCCGCCCGCGCTCGGCGCCCTCGCCGGCAGGCGCGAGGGGCGAGCCCTCGCCGCCTTCGCCGCCGCGCTCGCCAGCGCGTGGCTGGCGGTGAACCTCCCCATCTGGCTGGCCGCGCCCGACGGGTGGGCGTGGTTCTGGCGGTTCAACGCCGGACGCGGGGCCGAGAACTCCGTCTGGCACGCGCTGCGCGTCGATCCGGGGCCGCTCCTCGGCGCGCTCTCGACCGGGCCGCTGGCGGCGGCCTCGTTCGCTGCCGCCTGGGGCGCGTTCGCCACCGCGCGGCGCGGCGGCGACGCGGGCCGGGCCGTGCGCCTCGGGACCGCGCTCGCCCTCACCGTCTGGATCGCGACCAACAAGATCTGGAGCCCGCAGTACGCGCTCTACGGCTTTTTCGCCGGCGCGCTCGCCGCCGCGCCGGGCTGGCTCTTCTTCGTCCTCACCGCGGTCTCCGCCGCGGACTATCACGCCGCGTTCGAGGTGCGCGCGCTCCGGTGGCCGCCGGCGTTCACGGACGGCGTGTTCCACCCGGTGGGGATCGTCCGGACCGCGCTGTGGCTCGCCCTCGCCGCCTGGGTCGCGCGCGCGCTGCTGCGCGAGGCGCGCGGCGCGGAGGCGCCTCCCGCCGCGTAGCGTGCGCCGGCCGCGCAGCGCCACGCCCGGCCCCACCGCCGGAGGACCTCTCAGTAATCGCGCTGCCAGATCAGGCTGGCGGATCCGCTCTGGGCGTTCCCGGCCCGCAGCTGGAAGGTCCACCGGGGCGAGATCTGGTACTCGAGCCGGAACTCGTTGGTGTTCTCCCCCTGCTCGGGCCTGGCGGCGAAGTTGTACGAGTACCCCACGTAGACCTTGTCCCCCACGTACTTCCCCGCGCGGACCGCGGACGCGTCCAGCGAGAGCGTGTCGATGGGGAGCTTGTCCGCGACCAGCGACTTGAAGGCGCGGTTGAAGAACGCGGCGATCGCCGCATTGCCGGCGTCCACGCCGGTGGGCCCCACGCCGCCCGCCCCGGGCTTGAAGTCGGTCCGTCCGGTGGCGATCAGCATCGCGATGGTCGCCTCCGGCATGGGGGGCTGCGAGGTGAGCTTGAGCTGCGGCGAGAGCGCCGGCCCGGAGACGGTCACCTGGATCGTCGCCGCCGGGTTGACGTAGGTCGCCTGGACGTCGAGGACGGCCGCACCGGGCGGCCCCCCGGTGAACTGGACGCGGCCGCGGCTGATCTCGAAGTTGCGGCCTGCGACCGGCTCGACGTTCCCGCGGATGACGTCGGCCGACCCCTCCGCCAGGACCTCCCCGCCGGAGACGCGGAACACCGTGTCCGCCTTGATCTCCACGTTGATGATCGGGCTGTCGCTCAGGATCACGATCCGACCCACCTCGAAACGCACGCGCACCTCCAGCGGCGGCACCGCTCCGGCCGCAGCCGCTTCCCCTGGCTCGGCGCCGCGGCCCGGCGCCGGCCTCGCCGGCTGCCGCCCCACCGCGATGTCGGACCGCGCCTCGAGCGTCTGGAGCGAGCGCGGCACCTGCTTCGGGAGCCGCACGGTTCCGCTCGGGACCGTCACGGTCGCGTCGAGCTTGCGGTCGCGGAGCGTGCCCTTGGCGTCCAGCTTCAGGTCGAGCGTCGCGAGCTCCATCCCCGCGCGCGCGACGGGGAGGCTCGAGAGCGTGACGCTTCCGTCCAGGGACGCGGCGCGGCCGGCGAGCCCGCGCAGCGAGCCGCTGCCGTCCAGCTTCCCCGCGCCCCGGCGCGCCTGCAGGCGCGTCACCTGGAACACGTTCTCGTCGATGGTCGCGTCGAGGGCGATCCCGTGCCACTCGCCGTACTCGGACACCGCAGCCTTCCCGTCGGTGACGTGAACGCTGCCCCTGGGTTGCAGCGAGGCGAGCGGACCTTCCGCGGAGACGTCCGCCTCCAGCATGCCCGAGGCGGTGCGCACCCGCCCGAGAGAGAGCGCCGGGACGACGCCGAGGTCGAGGTGCGTCGCCGTCACATGGAGGGACGCGGGGGCCCGGGCGAGCGGGTCACCGGAGCCGCCCAGCCCGAGGTCCACGCCCATCGAGAGCGACGCCGCGATCGTGCCGCCGGTCGCCGCCTCGAGGCGCGCGTCCGCGGACGCGCGCCGCTCCGCGTAGCGTGCGTTGACCGCGAGCTTTCCGAGCGACCGACCGCTCACGGAGATCCCGGCCCCGGATGCCTCGAGCGTGAGGGTGGGGGTTGCCGGCGTGCCGCCGAGCACCAGGTGACCCTGGACGACGCCCTCCAGGGGCACGGCGCCGCCTGCCGCCCGCCCGAGCTCCACGCTCGGGATCACCGCCTCCACGCTCAGCCGTGCGCGCGCGAGCCCTTCCCGGAAGGCGAGCCGCTCCGCGGGGGCGCCCAGGCTCGCCGAGAGGCTCAGCACCGGGTCGCTGCCGAGCGAGACGCTGCCCTTCGCCTCGACGCGATCTGCGCCGAGCAGGGCCTCGACCTTCGCGCCGATCCCGGCGTACCCGGCGGCGGAGCCGTCGGAGAGCGAGACCGCGAGGCGACCGCGAGGCGCCGAGAGCGCACCCTCGACGTTCGCGCTCGCCTGGAGGCGCCCCGCGATCCCGTCGGGGAGACCGGCGCGCCCCGCCAGCGACGCGAGGTCCAGGTCCGGAACCGTCGCGCTGGCCTGCAGCGCGGCCGAGCGGAGCCGCCGCACCGCGGCCTCCGGACGGGCGAGCAGTTCCGCGAGATCGAGCGGGACCTCGGCGTCGGCCCGCGCCAGCGTCGCGCCGGCCCGGGAGGCGTCGAGGCCTAGCCGCGCGCGGTCGCCCAGGTCCTCCACCGTGACGCGCACATCCAGGTCGTCGAGGTCGCGCCAGGCGCCGCCCTGGAGCTCCGCCTTCGCCCGGAGCGCAGGCGTGGACACGGTTCCGTCGAGGGTCGCCTCGAGCCCCAGCGCCCCGGTGACCGCGACGTCCATCTCGGAGGCCCGCACCAGCGCGTCGAGCGGCAGCGCCTCCGCGCGAACCACGAGGGAGATCGCGTCGCCGGGCCGCGCAGCGCCGAACCGCACCGGGAGGTCGCCCGTGATCTCGATCGACCCCCCTGCCGCCCGGAGGATCCCCACGTCGCCCCCTGCGCGCCCGGACGCGGCGTCCCAGCGCAGGTCGCCGAGCACCTGCAGGCCGTCGAGGCCGTGCGTTGCCCCGCCGGCGAGCGTGACGTGCGCCACGGCCGCGGGCTGGCGCGCGGTGCCGCCCACGCGAGCGTCCACCGACAGCTCCCCGGCGAGGCCGAGATCCGGACGCAGCACGCCCCGGGGCAGCCGCCCCAGGTCGATGCGGGTGACCCAGGCATGCAGATCGAGGGCGCCGTGCTCGCGCATTCCGCCCTCGACGCCGAGGCGCTCCGGGCCCGCCGCGAGCTCGAGCCAGTCCACCGAGGGACCGGCGAAGGCGATCTCCGCCGGGCGGGCGAGCTGGTAGCGCGTCCCCGGATACGCGAAGGTGAGCTCGGTGAGCGCCAGCGTGCGGCGGCCGGGCCCGAGCCGGCCCTGGACGCCGAGCGTCACCGGGTCGCGCCCGAGCCGCGGAACGGAGGCCGAGAGCGTCAGCGACGCCTCTTCCCCGCCGAACTGCGCCCGCAGCAGGACCGCGCTCGCATCGACGTCGCCCGCCTCCAGGCGCTCGATCCGGCCCTCGACCAGGGCGGTGGGCGAGCGAAGCGGCCCGGACGTGGTGGCGTCGAGCCGGGCACCGGACAGCGACACCCCGCTCGTGCGGAGCCGCGGCGCGTCCACCGCGATCCGCACCGACGGCGCGCCGGAGGTCCCGGAGAGCGTCGCG
The DNA here is from genome assembly GCA_035519395.1 of Anaeromyxobacteraceae bacterium. Classification (GTDB taxonomy): domain Bacteria; phylum Myxococcota; class Myxococcia; order Myxococcales; family Anaeromyxobacteraceae; genus Anaeromyxobacter. The sequence continues at coordinate 9,647 of DATIWK010000083.1, forward strand.
TCGAAGTGGGCGGGCCCGGCGACCGGCGGCGGCGCTCGCTCCAGGAGCAGCCCCAGGTTCCTCGCCACCACGGCGAGATCGGAGGACTCGGCGGTGAGCGTCCCCTCGACCGGGCCGCCCTCGCGCCAGCGCCCCGCGCCGGAGATGGACAACCCAGGCGCCGCGGCCGTGAACCGCGTCACCTCGACGGCGCCCGCGCGCGCCGAGGCGACGAGCGTGGCGGGGCCCACCTGCCCGCCGCGAAGCTGCGACGGCGCGAGCGCGACGTCCACCCGGCCGGCGAGGTCGGCGGCGCCGGTCCCGCGCGCCGCGCCGCGCGCGGTGAGCGTGATGCGCCCCGGCGGCGCGAAGGTGACGACGCGCGACGGGTCGAGCCGGTCCGCGGCGACGTCGAAGCCGATCGCCTCCGGCAGCGGGAGCGCTCGCACCGCGACCGCCGCCGAGACGCGGCCCGGGTTGTCGCCGCCGGGCTGCGCCCGGAGCGCCCCGGTGGCGACGCGGCCGTCCGACTCGGCGTAGGCGCGGCCCGCGAGGCCCGCGAAGGGAGTCCCGGGGACGAAGGCCGCGACCCTCGCCCGGTCGATCCCCACCCGGAGGACGGCCACGCGACCGGCGAGCCGGGCGACGTCGGCGTCGGCGATCGCGTCGATCGCGTCGTCTCCGGCGCGCGCGGACAGGACCGACACCCGCAGGCTGTCCCCGTCCAGCGTGGCGAGGAGGTCGACGGCGAGGGGGACCGCGGCCGGGAGGTCGAGGCGGCCGCGCACCCGCCCGTCGACGAAGCCGCCCTCCGGCCCCCACGCGCCTCGCGCGTCCACGTCGATGCCGCTCGCCGCGTAGACCGTCGGGCCGTCCGGCTCGGGCCAGCGCACCGCCCCGCCGCGCACGACGAGCCGGGAGAGGCGCACCGTCCACGCCGGCCGGCGGGCGGACACCGTCGCAGGGGCGGCCGGGGGCGCGGCCGTCGAGGCGGTGGGCGCGAGCGCGCGCGCCAGGGCCAGCGTCCCGTCCGCGTCGCGGACCAGATCGACCTCCGGCCCGTCCAGCTCGATCCGGATCCCGATCTCCCGCCGCGTGAGCCCGGTGAGGTCCGCGAACACGCTGGCGCTCCGCACCGCGAGCACCCGGTGGCCGTCCGGGTCGAAGACCTGCAACCCCTTCACCAGCACGCCGCCATGGGGCAAGACCTGCACGGCCTCGAGCTTCAGCGTCCCGGCCAGCGCGTCGTCGATCTTCCCTACGGCGATCGATGCGACGATCCGCCGCCCGCCCGGCACCAGGGCGAAGAGCGCCGCGGCCGAGAGGGCCACGCCCGCGAACGCCACGGCGGCGAGGAGGCTCCAGGCGATCCCGGCCAGGGCTCGGCGCAGCACGCGCACGGTCAGAGGGCCTCCCCCAGGGCGATGTTGAGCGCCATGATGGGCTCCCGGTGATCGGTCTCCGGGACGGTCGGGAAGCGGTGGTTGAACTCCACTCCGGGGCGGTAGTCGTTCGGCAACCGCGCCGCCACCTCGAAGCGCACCGGTCCGATGGGCGTGCGGTAGCGGAGGCCCAGCCCCAGGGCGGGCTGGAGCAGCCCCAGGTCGAAGATCTTCTGGTACGCGGTCGGCACGCTGCTCGGCCCCGTCACGTTGCCGGCGTCGAGGAAGACCGAGCCGCCCAGGTTGCCGACCACCGGGAAGCGCAGCTCGATGGACCCGTCGAGGAGCGCGTTCCCGCCCGTGGGCACCCAGTCGCCGTTCTGGATCGTCATCGGCGACAGCCGGCGGGTGTAGTAACCGCGCATCGACGCGACCCCGCCCGCGTAGAGGCGGGCCATGAGGGGCGGGGGCACGCTCTCGGCGATGGGCATCATGATGCCCAGGCGGGCATGAAGACCGAGCACGAGACCACCTCCCAGGTCCATGAACCCGCGCACCTCCGGGACGACGCGGAACGATCGGTAGCCGAGGCCGAAGAAGGAGAACCCCTCCTGCAGCGACAGCCCCAGGTACAGTCCCCGGTGCGGATCGAGCGGGCTGTCGCGTCCATCCCACCCGATCCGCTGCTCGAGGTAGGAGAGGACGCACAGGGAGGAACCCCCGCAGCTCTCGAGGTCGAGGTTCCCGGAGTTGGGCGCGCTCGGGTCCGGCGGCGGTGCCGACATCTCGTAGATCTCGAGCGAGTAGGACGGCACCAGCGTCCAGCGCGGCGCGAGCCGCAGGGGGAAGCCGATGCGGATGCGCTGCGCCCAGTAGTCGTACGCGTCCTCGATGCCGCGCTCCACCTCGAGCCCGGCGTTGATGTCGATGACGCGGGCGATCACGCCCGGCTGCGCGAACCCGGCCGTCGCCAGCGCGACCGGCGCCGACTTGGTCGGGTTCCAGATGGTCGGGAGCCAGGCGTACCCGGCGCGGAGATCGAGGGAGAGGCGGCGCAGGTCGCCGAGCCAGTTCCGGTGGGTCCAGCCGACCGTGCCGTAGACGTCGTAGCGGTTCAGCTGGATGCTCGCCCCCGGGCCGGTGCGGACGGTCTGGAAGGGCGCCTCGTGGACCTGGACGACGACGGGGACCTCGCCGTGCTCCTCGTCCGGCGTGCCGTTCGCGACCTTCACCCCCCCGAAGACGCCCAGGTCGAAGACGCGCCCCTGGGCCTTGGCGAGCTTGCTCTCGTCGAAGGTCTTCCCGGGTTGGACCTCGACCTCCGCCTGGTCGCGGACGCGGCCGCGCGGCACCTCCGTGGTCCCGGTCACGACCACCGGGCCGAAGCGGTAGCGCTCCCCCGGCGTCACCGTGTACGTGATGCGCGCGGACCCGTCCTCGGGCAACACCTGCGCGCGCTGCGCCACCTCCGCCATCGCCCATCCGTCGTTGCGGAGCGTGGCGAGGATGGCGGCGCGCGCGGCGTCATAGGCACCTTCGGTGAATGGATCGCCTGCCTTGATGGGCAGCTTGCGGATCTTCGCGAGCGCTTCCGGCGCGCCGTCGAGCCCCACCACCTCGACCCTGGTCACGCGGACCCGCGGACCCTCCTCGACGTGGAAGACGACCCGGACCTCGTCCTTGCCGGCCGGGAGCACCTCGACGTCGCGCACCCGGGCGCGGTAGAAGCCGCGCTCGCGGTAGTAGGCCTCGATCCGCTTGCGATCCACGCTCAGCGCGTCGGGGTCGAGCCGGTAGGCCTCCCGATCCCACCAGAACGGACCGGTCGGCCCATGGATCGCGAGCCGGTCCGCGAGGTCGTCGCGGTCCACCGCCCGGACGCCCTCGAGCTCGACCTTCGCCACGACGGGCTGGTCCGAGGGCCCGCCCACCACCCGCGGCGTGAAGCAGCTGGCCGACGCGGCCGCCAGCAGCAGGACCGCGACTGACCCGTGCCGGCCGCAGGCTCCGCCGCGCGCCGCGATCGTCTCACGAGGGGGCACCGGGGCCGCGGGCATGCCGGGTCATCATGGCACGCTGCCCGCGGGACTGCCGGAAAACGCCCGGGGCGCGCCGCGTCCGGGCGAGCGCGGTCACGCCGGGGACGAGAGCAGCAGGGAGAGGTGCCGCTCCTCCCACTGGCGGGCGCGATCGTGATCCGGGTAGGCGCGCTCCCGCCGCCGGAACTCGGCGGAGTGGACCACGCGGCGCCCGTTGACCTCGCGCGCGGCGACGACCTGGTGGAGCATCTCGTGGTGGACCACGGCCGCGACGTAGAACTCCGGGACCTCGGGGCGATCCAGGGTGGGGTGGATGCGGATGATGCGCGCGTCCTGCACGTACACGCCGGTCTTCACGGTGCGGCGACGGCGTCCGCCCCGCACGGCGCCCCACCCGATGCGGGCCTGGATGGCGCCGCGGAAGTGGTCGCGGTTGAGCCGGTCGAAGATGGCCTGGAGATCGTGGGCCCGGCCGCGGGGCTGGAGCCGATCGTCGCGCGGCGCGGCGATGCGCCCGCGGTGCTCCTTCACGAAGGCGTCGATGCGCGCGCCCGCGTCGCGGCGCAGCGTGGCCCGCGCGTGTCCGGCGAAGGCGGCGAGGGCGTCCACCACCTGGGCGGGCGCGTCCAGGAACATGTGGTGGACCCGGTAGCGGATCTCGCCGCGGCGCCGCCGGAACGAGACCATGGTCGAGCGGTTGTCGTGCACGGTGAGGCGCACGCGCTCGCCGAGCAGGCCCGACAGGTCGTCGGCCAGCCGGTGGGCCGCGCCGACGCGCACCTCGCGCGCCGCGAGCCGCGCCTCGAAGAGGTCGAGCTGCCGGCTGGCCTGTCGCTCCCGCACCGGAGCGATCCTACGTAGGGGGCGCCGGGGCTTTCAAGGGCCGGGGGCCGGACCGGGCGGCGAGGCGCCCCGGCGAGCGCGGTCGCGCCCGGAGGCCGCGACGCCGGGGCGGGAGCAGGCCGGGGGTCAACCGTCCTCCTCGCCGAGGAGCCGCTCCAGGCGCGCCGGCTCCGCGCGCAGCAGGAGGACGCGCTCCTGGCTGTACGTCACCGCGCCGGCGGCGGCGCCCTTCGGCTTCCGCACGTGCTTGGCGCGGGTGTAGTCCACCTCGGCCTGCGGCTCACCCCGCGCGTCGGAGAAGTGGACGGCGAGGTGCGCCGCGTCGAGCAGCGTGTCCTGGTCCGGCCCCTCTCCCTTGCCGAGCCGGATCACCACGTGCGCACCGGTGCGACCGCGGGCGTGGAGCCAGAGGTCGTTGCCGCGCGCCACGCGCAGGGTCAGCGCGTCGTTCGCCTCCGCGCCGCGGCCCACCAGCACGGACGCCCCGGAGAGCGACCGGAAGGTCCGGTAGGGCGGGAGCGGCTCCTCCCTCCGCCTCCTGCGGCCAGGCTCGGCGGCACGGCGCGGCGCGGCGCCCAGGCGGCGCGCCTCCTTCTCGAGGCGCGGGAGCCGCTCCAGGGCCGCGCCGTCGATCTCGGCGGCGAGCGCACCGAGCGCCGCCTGGCGGGCCGCCACCTCGGCGTCCCGGGCCGCGACGCGCGCCGCGCTGTCGGCGATGCGGCGGTAGCGGCGGTACCACCGCTCCATGTTCTCGCGGGGCGGCAGCGCCGGATCGAGGGCGACGCGGAGCTGGCGGGGACCGTCCTCCGTCCACTCGGTGAGGACCGCCTCCGCCATGCCGCGCCGGAGCGCGTGGAGGTTCTGCTTGAGGAGATCGGCGACGCGCCGATCGTGCTCCGCGGCGGGGACGCGCGCCGCCTCCTCGGCGAGCCTCTCCCGGGCGCGGCGGGCGCTGGCGAGCGCCGCGCGCACCGGCTCCCGGAGCCGCCGCCGCGCCTCGCCCAGCGCACGCGCCTCCTCGCGCTCCCGGTACCGCGCCTCGATCGCGGCGGAGAGCGGGAACGGCACGCCCGGGACCGGCGCGAACCGGGCCCCCTCGGCCGGCGCCCCCGCGCCCTCCGGACGCGGCGCGGGCGCGAGGTAGGGCTCGCCCGCGGCCAGGCGGCGCCGCTGCGAGAGGTTGCGCGCCGCGCTGGCCCGGATGATCCCGCCGCCGTCCACCAGGAAGAGGTTCCCGTGGCGGCCGGTCAGCTCCGCGACGAGCCCGAGCGGTCCGGCGGCGCGATCGAAGGAGAGCTCCACCACGCGGTCGCCGGGCACCGCCCGGAGCGCCGCGAGCCGCGCGCCGAGCAGCTCCTTCCTGAGGAGCCCCTGGAAGGCCCAGGGGGTCTCCGGCTGCGGCGGCCGCGCGCCCGCGGCGTGCAGCCGCGTCACGTCGGGCTCGGCGGAGACGAGGAGCGTGACCTCGCCAGCCGGCCCGCGCAGGTCGAGGGTGAGGGCGCGCTCCGCGTGGACGCGCACCGCGTCCACGCGCGCCCCGGCGAGCGGCCGGAGCTCGGCGACGACGGCCTCGATCTCTCCCGCGGTGAGCGACACGGAGTGGACGCTGGCGGCGGCCGGCCGCTCGCGCTCCCGAAAAAGCAGCGGCCGCCCGGAGGCGGCCGCAGCGCTGCGCAGTACGAAGCGATCGCGCTACTTCTTCTTCTTCGCGACCTTCCTCTTGGCGGTCTTCTTCGCGGTCTTCTTCTTGGCGGCCATTGTTCCCTCCTCGGAACAGCCAGCGCGTCCTCGGAAGTGGATCGGACGCTTGATGTGCGACGGAGGTTAGCGCGCCGCGATCTTCCGCGTCAAGGAAGCGGCGGGCGAATTCCGCGGCTCGCGCGGTGCGATCGCTGCGCCGTCCCGGATGGATCGTGCCCGCCGCCGGCCCACCGCGCCGCCGTTGTTCACCGTAGGTGACTGCGACGGTGCGCGCAAGCGCCTCCCCGCGCGCGTCTTGACATCGGGTCCTCCCCACGACACTCATTCCCGAGGGGGCGCCCCGCCCCCCGGACCCCGGCCGCTCCGGGCGAGGCGCGTCCGCCCCGCCCCGCGCCCGGGCCGAGTCGGCGCACCCTCCTGCCCAGGCGATCGCATGCTCACCACCAAGCTCCTCGCGCTCACCCACCTCGGCGCCGACTGGGTGCTGTGGGTGCTCGTCGCGCTCTCGATCGCCTCGGTCGGCATCATGATCGAGCGGGCCGCGTTCTTCCTGGCGCGGCGCCCCGCCGACCCCGACGCGCTGGCCCGCCTGCTCCTCGCCGGCGACCTCGCCGCCGCGCGCGCCGCGGTGGAGGGCCAGGAGAGCATGGAGGCGGAGGTGGTGCGCGCCGCCGTCGACCACGCGGGGAAGGGACCGGACGCGGTCGCCGAGGTGGTCTCCGGCACGCTGGAGCGCACGCGCCTCGAGTACGAGAAGCGGCTGGCGTTCCTCGGCACGCTCGGCAACAACGCGCCGTTCATCGGCCTGTTCGGCACGGTGCTCGGGATCGTCCGCGCCTTCTTCGAGCTGTCCAGGAACCCGGGCTCGGCCGGCGCGGGCACGGTGATGGTGGGCATCTCCGAGGCGCTGGTGGCGACGGCGGTGGGCCTGTTCGTCGCGCTGCCCGCGGTGATCGCCTTCAACCTCTTCCAGCGGGGGATCCGGCGTGCCGCCCAGCGCTCGGCCGCGCTGGGGCACGCCGCGATCGCGCACCTGCGCGCCCGGCGGGAGGGCTGAGGATGGCGGGCGGCCCCTCGAGCGGCTCGGACGACGACCTCATCAGCGGCATCAACGTCACGCCGCTGGTGGACATCGTCCTGGTGCTGCTCATCATCTTCATGGTGACCGCGACGTACATCGTGCGCGCCGCCTTCGAGGTGGACCTGCCGCGCGCCGCGCACGGCGGCGAGCCGACCGGAACCCTCCTCTCGGTGGTGCTCACCCGGGACGGCCAGCTCTACCTCGACGGCGTGCGCCGCAGCGAGCCCGAGCTGGTCGAGCGCACGCGCCAGGCGGTGGCGCGCGACCGCGAGGCCCGCGTCGTCATCAGCGCCGACAGGTTGGCGCTCCACGGCGCGGTGGTGCGCGTCATCGACGTGGTGCGGGGCGCCGGCGTCTCGCGCTTCGCCATCAACATCGAGAAGGAGCGGTGAGGCGTGGCCCGGGCCGGCGCCGCGTACCTGGCCTCGGGCGCGGTCCACGCCGCGCTCATCGGCCTGATCGCGCGCCTGCCGCCGCCGGCGGCCTCGGTCGACGCCGTCGCGGTCGAGGTGGTCGAGACCGCGCCGCCCCCGCTCCCACCGGAGCCCGCTCCTCCTCCGCCGCAGCGCAGGCCGCCGCGCCATGCCGCCCTCACGCCGCCGCCGGAGGTGCCGCGCCCGCCGGCCCCTTCGCCCGAGGCCCCGCCGCCGCCGAACGAGCCACCCCCGAGCGACGCCTCGCCGCCGGCGCGCGCGCCGGTCCGGATCGGCGTCTCGATGTCCTCGACGGCCACCGGCGGCACCTTCGCGGCGCCGGTCGGCAACACGCTCTACGGACAGGCGCCCAGGACCGCCCCGGCACCGCCGGAGGTGCAGCCGTACCGGGCCGAGAACTACGTGCCGCCGACGCAGGTCCAGGTGATGCCGCGGCTCATCGGCGGCCCGCCGCGGCTCACCAAGGAGGATTATCCGCCCGAGGCGATGCGGCTGGGCCTGGAGGCGCGGGTGCGGGTGATGGTGGCGGTCGACGACACGGGGCGCGTCACCGAAGCGAGCGCCATCGACGATCCGGGCCACGGCTTCGCCGCGGCCGCCGTCCGCATCGTGAAGAAGTACTACCGGTTCGAGCCCGCGCGCCGCGGCGACGAGCCCGTCGCCACCAGGTTCCCGGTCCCCATCGTGTTCGAGATCCCCTGAGCCCGCGCGGCGGGGCGGCTCACTCCAGCACCGCCGCGCCCACCACGCCCGCGTCGTCGCCCAGCCAGGCGCGCTCGACCGAGAACCCCTTCAGCGCGGAGCGCGACACCGCCTCCTCGAACCGTCGCAGCGTCAGCGCCGCGAGGTTCGGGCACCCGAGCAGCACGCCGCCGCCGAGGATGAGGCGCGCCGGGTTGAGCACCGTGACGAGGTTCGCCACCTGCGTGCCGAGCAGCTCTCCCACCTCGCCCCAGAGCTCGGTCGCGTACCCGTCACCGCGCGCGAAGGCCTCGTCGACCACCGTGGCGTTGACGCGTGCCGGGTCGCCGCCGGTGAGCTCCGGCAGGATGGTCTGCGCGCCGGCCGCCAGCTCCTCGCGCACGCGCGCGGCCACGTTCGCGCCGCTGGTGTACGCCTCGAGGCAGCCCCACTCGCCGCAGCCGCAACGGCGCGGCGCGGTGGCGGGACGGGTGGGGCGGACCTTCACGTGCCCGAACTCGCCCGCGACGCCCTGCGCGCCCTGGTGGAGCCGTCCGCCCAGGATGAGCCCCGAGCCGACGCCCGACCCGACGAAGACCAGGACGACGTCCTCGATCCCCCTCGCGGCGCCGAACTTCTTCTCGCCCCAGGCCGCGACCGAGAGGTCGTTCGCCACCGCCACGGGGAGGCCCAGCGCCGCCTCGAGCATCTTCCCCAGGGGGACGTCGCGCCAGCCCAGGTTGGGCGCGTTGAGGACGATCCCCGTGGACCCGAGGCACTGGCCCGCCACCCCCACGCCGGCGCGCCCGCACTCGGCCACGGCGCAGTCCGCCGCGGCGGCCGCCTCCTCCACCGCGTGCCGCACGTGCGCCACCACGTGCTCCGGGGTCCGGTCGCGCAGCGGCTCCTTGTGCGCGGCGACGATCTCGCCCGTGCCGCCGTCGACCACCGCCGCCCGCGCGTTGGTGCCGCCCAGGTCCACGCCGAGACCGAGCCGCCTCACGAGGCCCCCACCTGGCGCATGATCTCGTCGACCTTGCCGCGGACCAGCTTCCCGATCTCGTCGAGCCGCTCCGGCGTCTTGGCCTCGAAGCGGAGCACCAGCAGCGGCTGCGTGTTGGAGGCGCGGACCAGCCCCCACCCGTCCGCGAACACCACGCGCACGCCGTCCACGGTCACGGCGTCGAACCGCGACCGGAAGAACTCCTGCGCCCGCCGCACCACCTCGAACTTCTTGTCCTCGGGGCAATCCACGCGCAGCTCGGGCGTCGAGTAGGTCCGCGGGACGTCGGCGAGCAGCGCCGAGAGCGGCTGCGCGGTGTGGCTGAGCAGCTCGAGCAGCCGCGCCGACGAGTAGATCCCGTCGTCGAACCCGTACCAGCGGTGGGCGAAGAAGATGTGGCCGCTCATCTCCCCGGCGAGCAGCGCCCCCTCCTCCTTCATCTTCGCCTTGATGAGGCTGTGGCCCGCCTTCCACATGATGGGGCGCCCGCCGCGACGGGCGATGTCGTCGTAGAGCGTCATCGAGCACTTCACCTCGCCGACGATGGCCGCGCCGGGCTGCTCGGCGAGGAGCGCGCGAGAGAACAGGATCATGATCTGGTCGCCCCAGAGCACGCTTCCCTTCTCGTCCACCGCGCCCACCCGGTCGGCGTCGCCGTCGTACGCGATCCCCACGTCGGCGTGCGTCTCCAGCACCTTGGCCCGGAGCGCCTCGAGGTTCTTCTCGACGGTCGGGTCGGGGTGGTGGTTCGGGAAGCGCCCGTCCATCTCGACGAAGAGCGGCACCACCTCGAGCCCGAGCGCCTCGAAGAGCGGCACCGCCACGACGCCGCCGGTCCCGTTCCCCGCGTCCACCACCACCTTCAGGCGGCGCTTGCCGAAGCGGAGCCGCGACCGGACGTCCTCGCGGTACGGACCGACGACGTCCTGCGCGGAGACCTTCCCCGCGCCGGTGGCGAACTTCCCGGACTCGGCGAGCCGCCGCAGCGCCTGGATCTCCTCGCCGTGGAAGGTCGTCTTGCCCACGCCCACCTTGAGGCCGTTGTACTCCGGCGGGTTGTGAGACCCGGTGATCATGCAGATCCCGTCCACCTCGAGGGTGAACGCCGCGAAGTAGGTGAGCGGCGTGGGGACCACGCCGAGGTCCACCACGTCCACGCCCGTCGAGGTGAGCCCCGCGAACACCTGCTTCGCGAACCGCTCGCCGGAGAGCCGCGCGTCGCGGCCGACGGCGGCCCTCCGCCCGCCGGCCTCCCGGATCTTCGTCCCGAGGGCCTTCCCGACGAGGAGCACGGCCTCCTCGGTCAGGTCCTGGTCCACGAGGCCGCGGATGTCGTACTCGCGGAAGATGGTCGGAGAGAGCTTCGGCATGGGGATTCCTCGTCCGGGAGTGTTCTTTCCCGCGCCGCGGCGGGCACCGGGCCCCGGCGGGAGCCGGAGGCGTTCGACCGGGCGGTCGTATAGCATTTCCGGGGATGCGCCGCGCGCCCCGGACCGAGGCGCGCCTCGCCAGGCTAGAGCACCTCCTCGCGTCCCCGCCGCTGCAGCTCCTCCACCGCCTTCCGGACGTCCTGGGCGCGGTCGCGCCGGCAGACGAGGATCGCGTCCCCGGCGTCCACCACCACCATGTCCTCGCACCCCACCACCGCCACCGGCCGCCCGCGACCGGCCAGGACCACGTTGTTGCGGCCGTCGATGACGACGGCGTCTCCCTCCGCCACGTTGCCGAGGTGGTCGGTGGCGCGGACGTCCGTCAGCGCGGCGAAGCTCCCCACGTCGCTCCAGCCGAAGTCCGCGGGGACGACCACGATGCGGTGGCTCTTCTCCATCACGCCGTAGTCGATGGAGATCGAGGGACAGTCCGGGTAGATCCGCTCCAGCGCCTTCCGGTACCCGGGCGTCCCCAGCGTCTCCTGGATGGCGTCGAGCTGCTCGCCCAGCACCGGCATGGCGCGCCGGATCTCCTCGAGGATGACGTCGGCGCGGAACACGAAGATGCCCGAGTTCCACAGGTAGTGGCCGTCCGCCAGGTAGCGCGCGGCGGTGACCACGTCCGGCTTCTCCACGAACCGCTCGACCTTGTGCGCGGTGACCTTCGGCCTCCCGCGGCCGGAGGGGACCCGCGGCCCGAGCTTGAGGTACCCGTAGCCGGTCTCGGGGCGGCTGGGCCGGACGCCGATGGTGGCGATGGCGCCGCCCTCGGCGAGCTGGGCGGCCGCGGCGACGGCGGCCCGGAAGGCCTCGGGCCGCGCGATGTGGTGATCGGCCGGCAGCATGGCCATGATGGCATGCGGGTGCTGGGCCTGGATGTGCAGCGCCGCCAGGCCGACGCAGGGGGCGGTGTTCCGCGCGCACGGCTCGACGATGAAGTTCTCCTTCGGCAGCTGCGGGACGATCCGGCGCGCCGCCGCCGCGTGCTGCGGCCCGCAGACCACGTAGATGCGCTCGGGCTTCGCCAGGGGAGGGAGGCGCGCCGCCGTGGCGGTGAGGAGCGGCCCGTCTCCGGCGAGCGCCAGGAACTGCTTGGGCCGGTCCTTGCGGGAGAGCGGCCAGAACCGCGTGCCCGAGCCGCCCGCCATGATCACCGGGTAGATCTTCACAGCGCCCTCCAGATCGAGAGGAGCTCGAAGAGGATGCGCGCCGTCGCGCCCCAGATCGCCTCCTCGCGCCAGTAGTACCAGTGCACGTCCACGAGCATCCCGTAGGCCTCGCGCCGCTCGGTGCGGTGTGCGCCGCGCGCCAGCAGGGCGGCGAGCGGCACGTGGAGCAGCTCCTCCACCTCGCCCGGCTCGAGCGCGTAGGGGTAGGGATATGGCACCGAGGCCACCCAGGGCGTCAAGCGGAACGGCGAGGTGAGCACCAGCGCCTCGGAGAGCGCGCCCAGCACCCGCGCGTCGGCCGGGTCGAGCCCGATCTCCTCCCGCGCCTCGCGCAGCGCGGCCGCGAGGTGCTCCTCCTCGGCGTCGAGCTTCCCGCCCGGGAAGGCGATCTGCCCCGGGTGGCGGCGCAGGTCCCGGCGGCGCCGGGTGACGATCACGTGCGGGTCGCCGTCCTTCTCGTGGAGCGGCACCAGGACGGCGGCCCTGGCGAACCCGCCCGGCGGCAGGTGCTCGGGCGCGATCTCGTCCACGGGTGCGGCGCCCGGCGTGCGCGCGGCGAGCGCGATCCGGAGCGCCTCGAAGCTCATCGGGAGAGCGACGGCGGCGAGGCCGGCCCGTGCTCCATGGCCTCGTGGGCGGGCAGCACCCCGCGCCAGATGAGCGCGGCGAGGACCAGGCCGGCGGCGACCCTCCAGAAGACGAACAGGTAGGTGGTCCGCGTCCGCAACCACCCGAGCAGCCAGTGGATCACCGCGTACCCCGCCACCGCCGCCACCGCGGTGGCGACCAGCGTCGCCGCCGTCCACCCGGAGCCGCGCAGCGCCGGCGCGTCCTTGTAGACCTTGTAGGCGCCCGCACCCAGGATGATCGGGACCGAGAGCAGGAAGCTGAAGCGCGCCGCCGCCTCGCGGGTGAAGCCGAGGAGCATCCCGGCGGTGAGGGTGGTGCCGGACCGCGAGCTGCCGGGGACCAGGGCCACCGCCTGCCCGACGCCGATGAGGAGGGCGTCCGCCGCGCGCACGTCGCCGAGGGCACGCCGGTGCCGCGCGACCACCTCGGCGAGGAGGAGCAGCAGGCCGAGCCCCACCAGCGAGCCGGCGATGACCCAGTTCCCGAGCGCCTCGATCCGCCTCTCCAGGAGCTTGCCGGCGACGGCGGCGGGGATGGTGCCGAGGACGATGTACCAGGCGAGGCGCGACTCGGGCGTCTCCAGCGGCCGCCCGTGGGCGAGCGAGGCCAGCCCGGCGCGGACCAGCCGGGCCAGGTCCTCGCGAAAGTAGGCGATCACCGCGAGCGTGGTGCCCGTCTGGATGATGGTGGCGAAGGCGCGGAACCTCGCGTCGCCGAGATCGTAGCCGGCCAGCTCTCCGAGGATGAGCAGGTGCGCGGTGGAGCTGACCGGCAGGAACTCGGTCGCGGCCTGCACCAGGCCGAAGAAGATCGCGGCGGCGAGGGTCACGGGGCGATCCTAGTACCGGTAGTGATCGGGCTTGAAGGGCCCGCTCACCGGGACTCCCAGGTACTCCGCCTGGCGCTTGGAGAGCCGGGTGAGGCGGGCGCCGAGCTGGTCGAGGTGGAGGGCCGCCACCTTCTCGTCGAGGTGCTTGGGGAGGGTGTAGACGCGCCGCTGGTACCGGCCGCGGTTCGTCGCCAGCTCGAGCTGCGCCAGGGTCTGGTTGGTGAACGAGCTCGACATCACGAAGGAGGGGTGGCCGGTCGCGCAGCCGAGGTTGAGGAGCCGGCCCTCGGCCAGGACCAGCACGCGGTGCCCGTCCGGGAAGACCCAGGCGTCGTACTGCGGCTTGACGTTCACCCTGCGGATGCCGGGCACCTTCTTCAGGCCGGCCATGTCGATCTCGTTGTCGAAGTGGCCGATGTTGCCGACCACGGCGCAGTCCTTCATCCGCTGCATGTGCGCGACGGTGACGACGTCGACGTTGCCGGTGGCGGTGACGAAGATGTCCGCCGTCTCGACCACGTCCTCCAGCCGCACCACCTGGTACCCCTCCATCGACGCCTGCAGCGCGTTGATGGGGTCGATCTCGGTCACCACCACCCGCGCGCCCTGGCCGCGGAGCGACTGGGCGCAGCCCTTGCCCACGTCGCCGTAGCCGCAGATCACGCAGACCTTGCCGGCCAGCATCACGTCGGTGGCGCGGTTGAGCCCGTCCACCAGCGAGTGGCGGCAGCCGTACAGGTTGTCGAACTTCGACTTGGTCACCGAGTCGTTGACGTTGATCGCCGGGAAGAGGAGCGTCCCCGCCCGCTGCATCTCGTAGAGCCGGTGGACGCCGGTGGTGGTCTCCTCGGTGACGCCCGCGCACGCCGCGGCGACGCGCGTCCAGCGCCGGGGGTCCCGGGCCAGCTCGCGCCCCAAGAGGCGCAGCACCACCTCGAACTCCTCCGAGTCCGCCGTCGAGGGGGCGGGCACCTTCCCCGCCGCCTCGAACTCGGCGCCCTTGTGGAGGAGCAGGGTGGCGTCGCCGCCGTCGTCGACGATCTGCGTCGGCCCCTTCCCGCCGCCGAAGTCGAGCGCCCGCTCGGTGCAGTCCCAGTACTCCCCGAGCGTCTCGCCCTTCCAGGCGAAGACCGGCACCCCCCGTGGCGAGGCGGCCGTCCCGCCGCGCCCGACCACCACGGCCGCCGCCGCGTGGTCCTGCGTCGAGAAGATGTTGCAGCTCGCCCAGCGGACGTCGGCGCCGAGGTCGACCAGGGTCTCGATGAGGACCGCCGTCTGGATGGTCATGTGGAGCGACCCGGTGATCCGCTGGCCGCGGAGCGGCTGCGCCCTGCCGTGCTCGCGCCGCAGCGCCATCAGCCCCGGCATCTCCTTCTCCGCCAGCTCGATCTCCTTGCGGCCCCACCCGGCCAGGGCGAGGTCCTTCACCCGGAACTCGAACGCGCCGGCGCGCGCCGGGGCGGAGCGGGCGGGCGTGGCGGCCCGGACGGCCCGCGCGGGCGCACGGCGCGGGGTGGCCTTGCGGACGGCGCGGGCGGCGGCGGCGATCTTCTTCTTCGAGGGGGCTGGCATCTCATTCTCCTTGGGTGAAACCGGGTCAGCGGCGGGGCGCGGGGGCGCGGGCGGTGGCGAGGAGGAGCGCGGGGCCCTTCGCGCCCGGCTCCGGCGCGAGCGGCCGCGCGCGCGGCGACTCCAGTCCCGCGGCGGCGAGGAGGCGCTCCAGGGCGGCGGGCTCGTACCCGGCGCGCGCCTGCCCCATGCGCCGGCGGAACTCCTCGTCGGCGTGGCGGATCAGGTCCACCACCACCAGCCGGCCACCCGGGCGGAGGATGCGGGCGGCCTCGGCCACCACCGCGGGCTCGTCGGCGACGTAGGCGAGGACCAGGGCGAGCAGCGCGGCGTCGCAGGACGCGGCCGGGAGCGGCAGCGCCTCCAGCTCGGCACGGTGCAGCTCCACGTTCGCGAGCCCGCCGGTGCGGCGGCGCGCGGCGCGGAGCATGGCCGCCGACTGATCGACGCCGATCACCCTGCGGACGTGGCCGGCCAGCGCGGCGGCGACGGCGCCGGTGCCGCAGCCGAGGTCGGCGACGGTCCACTCCGGCGGGAGCAGCGCCAGGACCGCCTCGCGCTCGAACGCGGCGCCGTAGAGGTCCGCTCGCAGCCTGTCCCAGTCGCCCGCCGCGCCCGCGAAGAAGCTCTGCGCGTCGTCGCGCCGCGCCCGCAGGCGCGCCTCGAGCCGCAGCTCGTCCTGCTCGGCGGTGGCCCAGCCGTCGGTCTCTCCCCGCGCCAGCCTCCAGAGCCGGCGGGCGCCGGCCGGTGCCGCGTCGGCCCAGCGGTAGTAGGTGGTGGTGGCCTGCCGCCGGCTCCCCAGCCAGCCCTGGTCGGAGAGGATCTTGAGGTGGCGGCTCGCGGTGGACTGCGGGAGCCGGAGCACCTCGCACAGCTCCTGCACGGAGAGCTCGTCCCGCTCCAGGACCCGGAGCACGCGGAGGCGCGTGGGATCGGCGAGCGCCTCCATCCAGCCGAGGACGGCCTCCGGTCGGGCGGGGCTGGGGTCGGGGGCGCGATGCATCGCTACATCCGGATGAACGGATATATCCGTCCGCGGAGCGGAGGTCAACGCCGCCCGCCGCTGCGCGCGGGTGCCCCCGCTGGAGCGGTCCCTGGCGCACGCTCCCTCTCCCCCGCAGGGGGAGAGGGATGGGGAGAGGGGGAACTCCCGCTGCTACCCCGCGACGGCCCGGACCTTGGCGCCCGCCGCGTCGGCGAGCTCCTCCTTCCGGTCGGTCCGCTCCCAGGTGAAGCTCTTCTCGGTGCGGCCGAAGTGGCCGTAGGCGGCGGTCCGCTCGTAGATGGGCCGCAGCAGCTCCAGCCCCTCGATGATCTGCCGCGGCTGCAGCCCGAACACCTGCCGGACCGCCCGCGCGATCCGCGCCTCGGGCACGGTCGCCGTGCCGAAGGTGTCGACCATCACCGACACCGGGTCGGCGACGCCGATGGCGTAGGCGACCTGCACCTCGCAGCGCCGGGCGAGCCCCGCCGCCACGACGTTCTTGGCGATGTGGCGCCCCATGTACGCGGCGGAGCGGTCCACCTTGGACGGGTCCTTGCCGCTGAACGCGCCGCCGCCGTGCCGGCCCATGCCGCCGTAGGTGTCCACGATGATCTTCCGGCCGGTGACGCCGGTGTCGCCCATGGGCCCGCCGATCACGAACCGCCCGGTGGGGTTGATGAAGACCTTGGTCCTCCGGTCGAGGAGCTTCCGGGGGAGCGCCCGGGCGATGACCTGCTCGCGGACGGCCTCGTGGAGCTTCTTGTTCGAGACGTCGGCGGCGTGCTGGGTCGAGACCACCACCGTGTCGATGCGCGCCGGCTTGCCGTCGCGGTACTCGACCGAGACCTGGCTCTTGCCGTCGGGGCGGAGGAAGTCGAGCCCGGCGCGGCGCGCCCTGGCGAGCTGCTTCGTCACCGCGTGGGCGTACTGGATGGGCGCGGGCATCAGCTCCGGCGTCTCGTCGCACGCGTAGCCGAACATCATCCCCTGGTCGCCGGCGCCGCCGGTGTCCACGCCCTGGCCGATGTCCGGGGACTGCTGGTCCACCGCCACCAGCACCGCGCAGGTGTTCCCGTCGAAGCCCATCTCTCCGTCGGTGTAGCCGATGCGCTTCACCACCTCCCGCGCCAGCTTCGGGTAGTCGATGCGGGCGCTGGTGGTGATCTCGCCCGCGATCATGACGTAGCCCGTCTTGAGCAGCGTCTCGCAGGCGACGCGCCCCTTGCCGTCCTGCTTGAGCACGGCGTCGAGGACGGCGTCGGAGATCTGGTCCGCCATCTTGTCCGGGTGGCCCTCGGTGACGGACTCGGACGTGAACAGGTAGTCGGTGATCATGGCTCTTTCCCCGCGGAGGGACGGGAACGTACGCGGCGGGCGCCGCCGGTGTCAATATGGCGGACGGACGTCCACTCCGCCTGGCCCGGCGGAGGGGCGGAGCCGGACCGGAGGGCGGCCGGCGCGCCGGCTGCTCGAGGGACGCCGCCCGCCCGGGGGCCCATCCCTCAGCCCGAGACGGACCCGACCGCCGCCTCCTGCTCGAGCAGGCCCGGGAAGCGGCGGGCCATCTCGTCGCGCACCTCGCGCTCGATGTCGTCGGCGGTGGTGAGGGTGAGGATCCGCTCGACCAGCGCCCGCCCCTCCGACGCCCTCGCCGCGCGGACGATGCGCTTCACCACCGGGATGGACGGGCCGTTCATCGACAGCTCGGAGACGCCCAGCCCGATGAGGACGAGCGCGTTCACCGGCTCGCCGGCCATCTCGCCGCACATCGAGACGGGGATCCCGGCGGCGCGGCCGGCCTCGCAGACGGAGCGGAGCATGCGCAGCACGGCGAGGTGCAGGGGCTTGTAGAGGTAGGCGACGTCCTTGTTCTGCCGGTCGATCCCGATGGTGTACTGGATGAGGTCGTTGGTCCCGACCGAGAAGAAGTCGCTCTCGGTGGCGAGGCGGTCGGCGATCAGCGCCGCGGAGGGCAGCTCGATCATGATCCCCACCGGCACGTCCCGCACCTCGGTCCCCTCCCGCTGCAGCTCGTCCTTCACCTCGGCCAGGACGCGCTTCGCCGCCCTCAGCTCCGCCACCCCGGAGATCATCGGGAACATGACCCTCAGGTTCCCGTGGACGCTGGCGCGGAGCAGCGCCCGCAGCTGCGGCCGGAACAGGTCCGGCTGGCGCAGGCAGTAGCGGATGGCGCGCAGGCCCAGCGCCGGGTTCTCGGCGTGGCTGCGCATGCCGGCGGGGAGCTTGTCGCCGCCCAGGTCGAAGGTGCGGATGGTGACGGGCCGAGGCGCGAGCGCCTCCAGGACGCGCCGGTAGTTCTGGTAGTGCTCCTCCTCGCCCGGCAGCTCGGAGCGCCCCATGAAGAGGAACTCGGTGCGATAGAGCCCCACCGCCTCACCGCCGTGCGAGATCAGGCTCGGGACCTCCTCGACGAACTCGATGTTGCCGGCGAGCCGGATGGTGACCTCGTCGAGGGTGCGGGCGGGCAGGTCGCGCGTCCGCAGCAGCTCCTGCTCGTGCACCAGGTAGCGGGCGCGCGCCGCCTCGTATTCGCTCCGCTCGCCCGGGGTCGGGTTGATGACCACCACGCCGCGGCCGCCGTCCACCACGATCCAGTCGCCGCGGTCGACCAGGCCGGTGACCCGCCCCACCCCCACCACCGCCGGGACCTCCAGCGCCCGCGCCACGATGGCGGTGTGCGACGTCTTCGCCCCGGCGTCGGTGACGAAGGCCGCCACCTTGCGCTCGTGCAGCAGCAGCGCCGTGTCCGCCGGCGACAGGTCGTGGGCCACGATGATGGCGCCCTCGGGCGGCGGCTCGTCGCCGTCCACGCCCTGGCCCATCAGGTTCTTGATGATCCGCTCGCCGACGAAGTCGACGTCGGCGCGGCGCTCCTTGAAGTACTCGTCCGCCTGCTGGTGGAAGGCGTTCTTGATCTTGCGGACGGCGCGCTTCACCGCCCACTCCGCGTTGATCCGCTCCTCCCGGACCAGCCGCTGCGCCTCGTGCACCAGCATCTCGTCCTTCAGCATCATCCGGTGCATGTCGATGATGGCGGTGTGCTCGGCGCCGCCGGCCTCGGCCTTCTCGACCTTCTCGCGCACCTCGGCGAGCTGCAGGTCCGACATCTCGATGGCGGTGCGGAAGCGCGCGATCTCGGGCTCGACCTCCTCGGGCGCGAGCCGGCGCTTGGGCGTCCGCACCCGGCGACGCTCCACCAGCCAGGCGCGCCCGATGGCGATCCCCGGCGAGGCGGCGAGGCCGACCAGGATGGTGGTGCCGACCGGCGTCATGTCTCCCCGAACCCGGCCTCGATGATCCGGGCGAGCGCGCCCATGGCGGCGTCCGCGTCCTCGCCGTCGCAGGAGACCAGGATGACCGATCCCTTGGCGGCGGCCAGGGTGAGCACGCCCATGATGCTCTTCCCGTTCACCTGCATCCCGTCCTTCTCGACGTGGATCTCGGCGCGGTAGCGGTTGGCGGTCTGGACGAGCTGGGCCGCCGCCCGGGCGTGGAGCCCGAGGGTGTTCACGATGGTGAAGGTCCGCTCCTGCCTCGCCATCGTCACAGGCCCCCGTGGATGCGGCCGGCCAGGGCCGCGGCCGCGACGCCGGCCAGCGTCGCGACGTAGGCGGTGGGTAGGAGGCGGGCGCCCCGCGCCAGCGCGACGTACCCCGCCCCCGCGGCGATCCCGGCGAGCGCGGCCGCGCCCGCGCCGCCCGCCACGTCGCCCCGGACCAGCACCGCCGCCGCCGCGAATCCGCACAGGGCCACCCCGGCGACCCGCAGCCGGCCGGCGGCCACCGGCAGCGCCAGGCGCGCGATCTCCCCCACCACCGCGTCGCCCAGGCGGTGGCCGGCGAGGAAGAGCCCGAGGCGCAGGGCGAGGTGGACGGCGTTGTAGAGGACGAGCGCCGCGACGATGGCCGGCGCGCCCAGGGTGAGGGCCCCCAGCGCCGCGAGCGCGCCGAAGAACGGGCGGAGCGCGGTCCAGAAGAAGCCGTCGCCGAGGGCGGCGAGCGGCCCCTGGAGCGCCTCCTTGTACCGGACCGGCAGCGCCTCCGGCTCCGCGCCCACCGCCACCCGCTCCTCGTGGTGGATGGCGCCGCCCACGATCGCCGCCGCCATGTAGGGGTGGCAGTTGAAGAACCCCAGGTGGCGGGAGAGCGCGGCGCGGTAGCGCGGCGGCTCCGGGTAGAGCACGCGCAGGGCGGGCTCGATGGCGTAGGCGAATCCCAGGTTCTGCATGCCGCGCCGGTTCCAGGCGGCCTGCAGGAACAGGGAGCGCCAGAACACGTGGGCGAGCACCCTCGGCGGCACCGTCGGCGTCGCGGAGGGCGGACTCACCGCGGGACCCTCCCGAGGAGGAGGCCCGCCGCCGCGGCGCAGGCGAGCGCGGCGAAGAAGGTCAGCGAGGCCTCGCGCGCGCGGAGCGCCCTCGCGCCCGAGGCGCAGGCGATCGCCGCGAAGGCGAGCCAGCCGATCCGGAGCGGCGCGTCGGCGGAGGGGAGCGCCCGCAGCAGGCGCGGGATCAGCACCGCGGCCGCGGCGGCGCCGGCGGGGGCGAGGACCGCGGCGATGGCGAAGGGGGCAGCCAGGCCGAGCAGGTTCACGTCCACCACCCGCGGGCGCTCGGCCGCGAGCGCGGCCACCGCGCGGTTCGAGAGCCGCTCGTTCCAGATCTCGACGAGCCGGTCGCTCTTGCGGCCGAGGAGGGCGAGGGGCGCGCAGATCAGGACCGCGAGCACGGCGACCTCCGGCGTCACGCCCGTCCCCAGCGCACGCCCGGCCAGCACCGCCCCCCCCGCGATGGCGGCGGTCCCGAGCGCCTCGTGCACCGGCAGCGCCGCGCCGAGGTTCACCGAGCCGAGCCAGAGGAGCTCGAGCGGTGGGGCCACCACCACCCCGCCCGCCGGGTCCCCCAGCGCCCACCCGGCCGCCGGGGCGAGGGCGATGGGCCGCGAGAGCATGGCCTGGAGGAAGCCTTTTCGCTCCACGGCGGCGAGGCCGGCGACCAGGGCGAGGACGAGGTAGCCCAATCCCGGACAGTCTAACCTAACGACCGGCCCCGTACCGGCGTTCGATCTCCTCCAGCCCGGCGGGGGGCTCGGAGGGGATGGAACGCGCCTCGATCTCGAACCCCTCCGCCGCGAGCGCCTGCAGGCGCGCGATCTCCTCCGCGGTGAGGAAGACCGAGGGCGTGACGGCCCGGCGCGCGGCGGAGAAGTGGACGTTGCCGAGATTCACCTTGCGTGCGAGCGAGGGGGCGAGCCCGGCGGCGCGGGCGCGGGCGAGCGTCGCCACGTCGCGCACCAGGACCAGGACCGGGGTGGGGGAGGCCGCCAGCGCCGCCCAGTCCACCTGCGCGACCGGCATCACGCGGGCGGGGAGCCCGGGCGGCACGCAGAGCGTCATGGCGGCGCGGGCCAGCTCGCTGGCCGCGGCCTCGTCGTCGGCCACCACCACCTCGCGGATCCCGAGCCTCGGGATCCAGGTCTCCAGGATCTGGCCGTGGAGGAGGCGGTTGTCGACGCGGACGAGGGCGATCACGGTGGAGGGACGCGGGGGCGCCTCCGGCCATTCACCTAGTGGCGGCTGGTGCGGGCGCGGGTCCGGAGCAGCTCGCTGGCGAGCGTGATGTTCTTCTGGCCGTACCCGGTGATGAGCTCGGCCGCCTGCTGCAGGGTGAGCTTCTCGGCCCGGACGCCGGCGAGCTTCAGGATCATGGGCAGGTTCACGCCGGTGACCACCTCGATCCGCTCGTCGAGGAAGGTGAGGGCCAGGTTGGCGGGCGTCCCGCCGAACATGTCGGTGAGCACCAGCGCGCCGTCGCCCCGGTTCACGCGCTGGATGGCCTCGCCCAGCCGCGCGCGCTGCTCCTCCATGGGCGCGCCCGCGCCGATGGAGACCGCCTCGCCCTGCTCGATGGGCCCCACGATCCCCTCGGCGGTGTGCAGCAGCTCCTCGGCGAGCCGACCGTGCGTGGCGATGACGAATCCGACCATGTCACCTTCTCCGGGCCGGGGCGCAACCGCTCCGCGGCCTCGCTCGGGATCCGGGAACCCCGAGGCGCGGGACCCTATGCCCCATCCGACGGCACGGCGCTACTCCTTTTCGACGTCCCGGTGCCAGAGGCGCACCGGCTGGCCGGACTGCTCCAGGCGCTGGGCGAGCGCCTGGGCGAGCGCCACCGAGCGGTGCTTCCCGCCGGTGCAGCCGATCGCGACCGTGAGGTAGCTCTTGCCCTCCGCCCGGTAGCGCGGGAGCAGGAACGCCGAGAGGTCCGCGAGCCGCTCCAGGAAGGCCTTGGCGTCGGGCTGGCCCAGGACGTAGGCCGCGACGCGCGGGTCGGTGCCCGGGAAGGGGCGCAGCTCCGGCAGGAAGTACGGGTTGGGCAGGAAGCGGACGTCGAGCACCATGTCCGCGTGGGTGGGGATCCCGAACCGGAAGCCGAAGGAGACCACCGTCACGCCCAGGCGCGACCCCTCCGCGCCCACGAAGCGGCGCGTCACCAGCCGCTTCAGCTCGTGGACGTTGAGGGTGGTGGTGTCGACGACCTCGTCGGCGAGGGCCTTGAGGTCGGCCAGGGCGCGGCGCTCGGCCTCGATGCCGTCGTGCACCGTGCCGCCCTCGCCGGCGAGCGGATGGCGGCGCCGGGTCTCCGAGTAGCGGCGCACCAGCGCGTCGTCGGAGGCGTCGAAGAAGAGGACCTCCACGTCGCTCCCCTTCTGCCGGACCTCCTGGATGGTGCGCGGCGCCTCGGAGAGGAACCGCCCCTCGCGCGCGTCGACCACCAGCGCGATCCGGGAGACCTCGCCGGCGGTGTGGCCGGACAGCTCCAGCAGCTTCTCCAGGAAGACGATGGGGAGGTTGTCGACGCAGTAGAAGCCGGCGTCCTCCAGCGCGCGCAGGGCGGTGGACTTCCCCGACCCCGAGACGCCGGTGAGGATCACCACCTGCGGCCCGCCCGGCCCGACGCCCTCGGTCATTCGACGTCCAGCTCTCCGGCGCGGCTCCCCGGCGCCACCGCGATGGCGCGGTTGAGCCGTTCCTGGAACTCGCGCGCGGAGTGGTGCCCCTGCAGCTTGAGCAGGTGGTTGCGCGCCGCCACCTCGACGATGGTCGTCATGTTGCGCCCGGGCCGCACCGGGACGATGAGCATGGGGATCTCCACGTCGAGGATGCGGAACTTCTTCTCCTCCACGCCGAGCCGGTCGTACTCCACGTTCGGGTCCCACTCCACCAGCTCCAGCACGATCTCGATCTTCTTGCGCTCCCGGATGGCGGCCACGCCGAACAGGTCCTTGATGTTGATGATCCCGAGCCCGCGGATCTCCATGTGGTGCTTGATGATCTCGGAGCCGGCCCCGTAGACCGAGTCCGGCGTGCGGCGCTTGACGTCGACGATGTCGTCGGCCACCAGCCGGTGGCCGCGCATGATGAGGTCGAGCGCGATCTCGCTCTTGCCGATGCCGCTCTTCCCCAGCAGCAGGATGCCGACCCCGAAGACGTCCAGCAGCACGCCGTGCATCGAGGTCTGCGCGGTGAGGATGTCCTCCAGGCAGTTCTGGACCGCCTCGATGAAGGTGGAGGAGAGCTGGGAGGTCTGGAGGATGGGGACGCCGAACTCCTCGGCCGCGGCGATCATCTCCGGCGTCGGGTCGAGCCCCTTCGTCACCGCCAGCGCGGCGACGTCCTGCGAGAAGAAGGCGCGGAGCACCTCCACCGCCCGCTCGCGCGGCAGCGTGCGCAGGTAGCTCATCTCGGTGTTGCCGAACACCTGCAGGCGCTCCTTGTGCAGGTACTCGGTGAACCCCGCCAGCACCAGCCCGGGCTTCTGGATCCGCGAGGAGCTGATGCGGCGGGACAGTCCCTGCCTGCCCGCCACGAGCGAGAGGCGAAGGTCGAAGTTCTTGTCGTCGAGGAGGGCCCCGACGCGGATGGCGTCCATCGGGTGCGAGTCTAACCGAGCGCGGTCACTCGGTCGACACGGGGGCGGGCGTCCTCGCCGGCGGCTCGGCGAGGAGGGCCTCGACCAGGACGGGGAGCGCGTCCAGCAGGGCCTCGTCGCCGGCCCCCTTGAGGCGCCGGGAGACGGAGGCAGCCTGGGACGCCCGCTTGGGATCGAGGGAGGCGATGTTCACGACGAGCGAATCACCGACCCGCCCCACCGATCCCCGGATCACCCGGTCGGCGCCCAGCGCCCCGCCCAGCTCGGCGATGCACCCCGACTCGGCGCAGCCCAGCATCTGCCGCTGGTGCTCCACCCCGAGGAGCGCCGCCACGTCCGAGGGCGTCACCACCGAGACGCCGGCGTGGCGCCGCAGCTCGCCGGCCAGGGCCTCGTCGAAGACCCGCGCGGTTCGCTCGTCGACGCCGGCGAGCGTGGCCAGGGGGACCAGGACCACCTTGAGCTTCCGGACCGGCCCCGACGGGCGGGCGCAGCGGACGCGCACGGTGGTCGGGCTCCAGACGTTCACCACCCGGAACCCGGGGACGGTGGTGAGCACCTGGCCGACCCCGTTCGCGAAGGTGACCTGGTTCTCCACCTCGGCCGCGCCGCCCGGGCAGATCTGGTCGAGCCGCACCGGCCCGGACACCTCGAAGAAGCCGTTGACCAGGCCGTGGTGCCAGTTCTCGCGCGGCTCGCCGTCCTCGGCCACGGCGCGCCGCTCGTAACGGATGGTGTAGCAGCCGGCGAGCGCGGCGGCGGTGGCCAGGGCGGCGGCGCGCACCCTCACCGCTTCACCTCGGCGCACTCGACCACCACCGTGCGCGGCGACCAGATCCCGAGGGTGAAGAGATCGGCGAGGACGTCGAGGAAGCCGGCCTCGTTGCGCCAGCGGGCGGCGCCGTCGGGGCAGGCGGCGTCGAGGTCGATGCGCGCCTCGCCGGTCAGCCCCCAGAAGAAGAAGTGGACCGTCTGCTCGACGCGGCGCGGGCTGACGGGGATGCCCGCGTCGTAGCGCACCACGTGGCAGGCCGCCAGCGCCAGGGCGGCCACGACGCAGGCGATCCTCGGGGCCAGGGTGCGCACGACCCCGAGCGTACCGGGTCGCGGTGCCCGTTTCCACCCTCACGGGTCCCTCCTCGCCGGTCCGGTCCCGGGGGCGCGCGTTGACGCTAGACTGCCCGGGTCACTACATTCCCGCGCCGATGCAGCTCAAGATCCTCTACCACGGCAACTGCTTCGACGGCTGCGCCTCGGCGGCCCTCTTCGGCCGCTTCTTCCGGGAGCGGGAGGGCGCGCGCCTCCACGGCATCCGGCACCACCCCGTCCAGCACCAGCTGGGCGATCCGTTCCCGGCCGACGCCTTCGACGCGGACGTGAACGCGTGCCTCGACTTCCGCTTCTCGGCGTCGCCCCGGCTTCACTGGTGGTTCGATCACCACGCCAGCGCCTTTCCCACCCCCGCCGACCGGGCTGCGTTCGAGCGGGACCGGAGCGGCCAGAAGTTCTGGGATCCGGCCGCCCCCTCCAACACGGGCTTCACCGCGCGGGTGCTCGACGAGCGCTTCGGCTGGCGCGCCCCCGACCTGGTCGAGCTGGTGCGCTGGGCCGACGTCATCGACAGCGCGCGCTTCCCCGACGCGGCCACCGCGGTGCGGCTCCAGGAGCCCGCCCTCCAGCTCATGACGCTCCTCGAGGCCACGCAGGATCCCGCGGTCCCGAACCAGGTCATCGAGGCGATGCGCACGCGGCCGCTCGCCGAGATCGCGGCCGAGCCGTGGGTGCGGCGGCCGCTGGAGCCCATCCTGGACCGGCACCGGAAGACCGTGCACGTGGTCCGGCGGCTGGCCCGGCTCCGCGACGGCGTGGTCGAGATCGACCTCGCCGACACCGGGGTCGAGGGGGCCAACAAGTTCATCGCCTACGACCTCTTCCCGGAGGCGCGCTACACGGTGGTGGTGTCGCGCGACCCGCGGCGCGCCAAGGTCTCCGTCGGATCGAACCCGTGGTCCGCGGTGCCCCGCACCCACGACATCTCCAAGCTCTGCGAGCGGTACGGCGGCGGCGGCCACCCGGTGGTCGGCGCCATCTCGCTCCCGCCCGACCGGATCGACGAGGCGCGGCGCGTCGCCGGCGAGATCGCCGCTGCGCTGCGGGGGGAGCCACCCGGATGACGCCCGGCGAGTACATCCTGGTCGTCGACGACGACGCCGACTTCCGTGAGGCGATCTGCGAGGTGCTGGGCGAGGCGGGCTACCCGGTCCAGCAAGCCGAGAACGGCGAGGTGGCGCTCTCCCGCGTCGGCGAGGAGCTGCCCGGCATCGTGCTCCTGGACTTGAAGATGCCGGTCCTCGACGGGTGGGGCGTGATGGAGCGGATGCGCAACGACGCCAAGGCGGCGGCCGTTCCCATCCTCATCCTCTCCGCCTACGGGTTCGAGTGGGAGGCGGAGCTGCTCGGGGCCCAGGGCTACATCCCCAAGTCGGTGGGCATGGACGAGATCCTGGATCGGGTGCGCAAGGCGGCGGGATCGCCGCCGCTGCGGCACTGAGGGGACGCCCGCCGGGTCAGCGCCCGCGGCGCCCCCCGCCGGCGAGGTCGGCCCGCGTCACGGCGCCGTCGCCGTGGCGATCGGCGATGGCGTCGAGCGCGGCGTTGAGCGCGCGCCGCCGGTCCTCCGGCCGCTGCGCCGCCCCGGCGGCCTGTGCCGGCGCGAACAGGTCGAGCTGCCCGCGGTCCGGCGGGGAGGCGAACCCCGAGACCGACACGCCCGTGAGCCGGACGGCGCGGTCGAGGTCGACGCGGGCGAGCTGCGCGCGCGCCGCCTGGAAGATGGCGCCGTCGTCGTCGGTCGCTTCCGGGAGGGTGGTGCGGCGGGTGATCAGGGTGAAGTCGGCGTACTTCACCTTGAGCGTCACGGTGTGGCCGCGCAGGCCCGCCACGCGCAGCCGGCGGGCGACCCGCGCCGCCTGTGAGAGGATCTCCCGCTCCAGCGGCTCGCGCCCGGTGAGGTCGTCGGAGAAGGTGTCCTCGGCGCCGACGGACTTGGCCTCCTCGTCGGCGACCACCTCCCGCGGATCGTTTCCCTCGGCGAGCGCGCGGAGTCCGCGGGCGTGGGTCGCCCCGATCGCCGAGGCCAGCACCGCCTCCGGGGTGCGGGCCAGATCGCCGATGGTGGCGATCCCGAGCTTGCGGAGCGCGCCCTCGGTGACCGCGCCGACGCCCCAGAGCCGGCCCACCGGCAGCGGCGCGAGGAACGCGCGCACGCCGCCCTCGGGGACCACCACCAGCCCGTCGGGCTTGCCCAGATCCGTCGCGATCTTCGCCGCGAGCTTCACCTCGGCGACGCCGGCCGAGACGGCGAGGCCGGTCTCCGCGCGCACCGACCGCTTGATGGCGTGGGCGATGTCGCGCCCTCCGCCATGCAGGGCGCGGCTCCCGGTCACGTCCAGGAAGGCCTCGTCCAGGGAGAGCGGCTCGACGAGCGGCGTGAAGCGCCGGTAGATCCCGAACACGCGTTCCGACAGGGCAGAGTACCGGTCGAAGCGCGGCGCGAGGAACACGCCGTCCGGGCAGAGCCGGTGGGCCCGCGCGCTGGGCATCGCCGAGCGGACCCCGAACCGCCGCGCCTCGTAGCTCGCGGCGCAGACCACGCCCCGCCGGGCCGTGCCGCCGACGATCACCGGCCTCCCCCGGAGCGACGGGTCGTCGAGCTGCTCCACCGACGCGTAGAAGGCGTCGAGGTCGAGGTGCAGGATGGTCGGCCGCCGATCCACGGCACACTCATACGCCCCCGGCACCACGGAGGCAGCGCCGTCGTCCCGCATGGGGATGCACCCGGGCTTGACCTTGGTCAATCGGCCCGGTAATGACCCGCTTGCATGGACGGCTCCGTGGCGAACGTGCGGCGCGTCGGTCCTCCCCGCCCCGGGATCGCCGAGCGGATCTGGGACGCTGCCCGGACGGAGTTCTCGAGGCGCGGCTATCACGGTGCGCGCGTCCAGGGCATCGCCCGCGGCGCCACCTGCAACGTCGCCCTCATCTACCGTCACTGGGCGTCAAAGCGGGCGCTCTACCTCGACATCCTGCGCGCCGTATGGGTCTCCGCCGCCGCCGAGATCGCGACCCTCGTCGAGGGCGGGCCGGACGGCCCCGAGGCCGTCGTCTCCGCGTACCTCGACGCGATGATGAAGGACCCGATGGGCGCCCAGATCCTCATCCGCGAGTTCCTGGACGGTGCGCCGTTCCTCTCCGCCCTCGCCGGCACCGAGCCGGCGCTGCTCGAGCCGGTGCGGCAGGCGGCGGCGACGCTCGGGGCGCACCGCCCCGACGCGTCCGGCGTGGAGCCCATCCTCGCGGTGGTGACGGTGGGCGGCCTCGCCGCGCTGGTCGCGTCCGCGCAGGAGGCCTCGCGGCCGTTCCTCCCCGAGCCGCTCCCGCCCGACGTCTGGCGGAATCACGTGTTCGAGCTCCTGCTGCACGGGCTCGCGCCCGGCCGTGCGCCGGACGGCTCGAACGGCACGCTGAGCAGCGCCGGGGGCGCGGCTGGCGCGCACGGTGGCCTGAACGGCCCGCGGTGACGCGCGCGGCCCGCGCCGCGCCAACGCCATGGCGCCGGGCCAGGCAGGGCGCTACTCTCGCCCGCCATGCGAGCCGATGTCGTGGTGGTGGGCGCGGGGGTCCAGGGATGCGCCGTCGCCCTGCGCCTCGCCCAGGCGGGCCGGAGCGTCGTCGTGCTGGAGCGCTCCATCCCCGGCGCGGAGGCCTCGAGCGCGGCGGGCGGCATCCTCTCGCCCGGCGTCGAGGCGGTCGAGCCCGGCCCGTTCTACTCCCTCTGCGCCGCGTCGCTCGCCCGGTACCAGGCCTTCGTGCGGGAGCTGGAGCAGCTCACCGGCCTGTCGGCCGGGTGGCGCGGGGGCGGCACGCTGGAGGTCGCCTTCGACGACGCGCACGCGCGGGTGCTGGCGTCGCGGGCCGAGAAGCTGCACAAGCACGGCATCCCGGTGGAGGTGCTCGACGACGGGGAGGTCCGCGGCCTCGAGCCCGGCCTCTCCGGCGCGGCGCGCGGCGCGCTCTGGTTCCGGGAGGAGGCGTCGCTGGACCCGCGGCTCCTCGCCCGCGCGCTCTCCATCGCGGCCCACGGCGCCGGCGCGCGCTTCGTCACCGGCCAGGTCCGGCGCATCCTCGCCGAGGGGGGGCGCGCCGCCGGCGTGGACCACGAGGCGGGGCGGATCGACGCGGGTGCCGTGGTCCTGGCGGCGGGCAGCTGGAGCCTGCTGGTGGAGGGCCATGGCCTGCCCCCCGGCGCCGTCCGGCCGGTTCGCGGCCAGATGGCGGTGATGGACACGCGGCCGCCGCTCCTCTCGCGCGTCGTGTTCTCGGGCCGCGGCTACGCCGTCCCGCGCGCCGACGGCCGCATCCTCGTCGGCTCGACCATGGAGGAGGTCGGGTTCGAGAAGTTCGTCACCGCGGGCGGCCTCCACGCGGTGCTGGGCATCGCCCTCGAGATCGCGCCGGGCCTGGAGCGCGCGCCCGTCGTCGAGACCTGGGCCAACTTCCGGCCGGCGAGCCCGGACGGCGAGCCCATCCTCGGACCCGGGACCGTCCCCGGGCTCTTCTACGCCACCGGTCACACGCGAAACGGGATCCTGCTCTGCCCCATCACCGCGGACGCCGTCTCCGCGGCGGTGCTCGGGACCGCGCCGCCGGTCGACCTCGCGCCGTTCTCCCCCGCGCGCCTCGCTACTCGACCCAGTCCGCGATGAAGACGTTGGTCTCGTGGGGGCGGCTGCCGTTCCGGTTCGAGGCGAAGACGAGCTGCTTGCCGTCCGGCGAGAACATCGGGAACCCGTCGAACCCCTCGAACGTCGTCACCTGCTCGAGCCCGGTGCCGTCGTCGTTCACGAGGTAGAGGTCGAAGTTCCTGCCCTTCGGGTCCTTCAGGTTCGACGAGAAGATGATCCGCTTCCCGTCGGGGAGGAAGTACGGCGCGAAGCTCGCCACGCCGAGCTTCGTCACCTGGCGCTTGTTCCCGCCGTCCGCGTCCATCGTCCAGATCTCCAGCGGGATGGTCGGGCGCACCATGCCGGCCTCGAGGAGCTCGCGGTAGGCCCCCTCCTCCTGCGGCGTCGACGGGCGGCTCGCGCGCCAGACGATCCGCTTCCCGTCGCGGGAGAAGAAGGCGCCGCCGTCGTAGCCGAGCGCGTCGGTGAGCCGGGTCAGCCCGGAGCCGTCGAGCCGCATCTTGTAGAGGTCGAGGTCGCCGGCGCGCGTCGAGGTGAACACGATCCAGCCGTCGTCCGAGACGGTCGCCTCGGCGTTGTAGCCGGGGGCCGGCGAGAGCGGCCGCGGGTCGGAGCCGTCCGCGTTCGCGACCACGATCTGGTAGTGGTAGAGGGGCCAGACGTAACCCTGGCTCATGTCGGGCCGCGGCGGGCACTGCGGCCCCTCGGTGGCGGCGTAGAGGAGCCGGCGGTCGCCGGGGAGGAAGTAGCCGCAGGTGGTGCGGCCCGCGTCGCGCGAGACCTGGCGGACCTCGCTGCCGTCCGTCCGCATCACGTACTCCTGGTCGCAGCCGTGGCCGTCGCGCGTCGACTGGAAGACGAGCCAGCGGCCGTCGAAGCTGAAGTACGCCTCGGCGTTGTCGCCGCCGAAGGTGAGCTGGCGGACGTTCCGGAGGTGCCGCTCCCCGGGGTACGCGAGCGGCGCGCCCGCTGCCCCGGAGGCAGGAGCCGGGCGGTCGGGGACCGCGGAGGTCGCGACGGGGTGAGCGGGCGTGCGGGCGCAGGCGAGCGCGGCGAGGGCGAGGGGGAGCGCTTTCCTCATGCGCCCATGCTGTCGGCCCGCGGCCCGGACGGGCGCTCCCCGAGGGGTGCGGCCCCGCCGGAGCGCGCCGGCGATGTCGTCCGTCGTGGGAGCGCAGGGCCAGGCGGATGGGCGGCGAGATCCCCCGCTTACAGGGGATCCGACGGTCCGCTCGCCCGGGGGCCCCTCCACTTGGTGCCGCGCCCGATCCTGTGGCAAGCTCGCGCCGATGCTCCGGTCTCCCCGGCGGGCCGCCGTCCTCCTCGTGGCGGCCGTTTCGTGCGCGCGCACCCCCGCTCCTGCGCCCGGCGTCCCCGCGCCTGCCGCGGCGCGGGCCAACGCCACGGCCCAGGGCTCGCTCCGCGCGCCGGGGCCGCCGCGGGCCTCCGGGCTCGACCGCGTCCGGCCACCGCCGCCGCCGTGCCTCCCCGGTCACCCGTACGCCGCGCCGACGTCGCTCGCCTCCCGGGCGTTCGCGGAGCTCGACGCCGGAGCGAACGAGCGCGCCCTCGGGTGCGCCGAGGAGGCGCAGCGGCTCGCGCCGCGCCTCGTGCCGGCGCTCGCGGCCCGCGCGGCGGCGCTGGCGGCGCTGGGGCGCGTCGACGACGCGCGCCTCGCCTTCGCGCGCGCGCTC
>DATIWK010000084.1:0-12267 GCA_035519395.1 Anaeromyxobacteraceae bacterium
AGGAGAAGTGAGAGGATCTGTCCTTAGTACGAGAGGACCGGGATGGACGCACCGCTGGTGTACCAGTTGTCTCGCCAGAGGCATCGCTGGGTAGCTATGTGCGGAACGGATAACCGCTGAAAGCATCTAAGCGGGAAGCCAACCTCGAGACGACTTCTCCCGGGCGCAAGCCCCTGAAGCCCCCTCGAAGACGACGAGGTCGATAGGCCGGAGGTGTACGCGCTGTGAGGCGCTCAGCTGACCGGTACTAATCGGGCGTGAGGCTTGGTCTCCTTCTTCTCAGGTCGCAGGCGACCTGTTCCGAGGTCGAGATCGAGATGCTTCCGTCGGCCGGCCCTGCGTGGGCCCCATGCTGTGCTCTTCGTTGTACCCTTCGTATTTCGGTCCGGCGCTGATTCGGCGCCCGTTCTTTCACAGGTTTGCGGTGGCTATATCGGTGGGGTCACACCCGTTCCCATCCCGAACACGGAAGTTAAGCCCACCAGAGCCGATGGTACTGCACGGGAAGCCGTGTGGGAGAGTAGGTCGCTGCCGCATTTTTTTTCGAGCCCGCCCGCGGAGACGCCGGCGGGCTCTTTTTTTTGTATGTGTATGTTGGAGGTCAGAGATGGCGCGGACGGTCGTGGGCATCATCGGCGGCACCGGGCTGGGCGAGGCCCTGGGGGCCCTCGGCGGCGGGGACGTCCGCCAGGTGGACACTCCCTTCGGCCACCCGTCCGGGCCCATCACCCTCGCCGAGGTGGGCGGGGTGCCCGTCGCGCTGCTCGCCCGCCACGGCGAGGGCCACCTCCTCAACCCGTCGCGCGTCCCCTACCGGGCCAACATCTGGGCCCTGAAGTCGCTGGGCGTCACCCACATCCTCGCCAGCGGCGCGGTGGGCAGCCTGCGCGAGGAGCTCGCCCCGCGGAACCTCGTCGTCCCGGACCAGGTGATCGACCGGACCTTCCGGCGCGCGGGCACGTTCTTCGAGGAGCTCGCGGTCCACGTCGAGTTCGCGAATCCGTTCTGCGGCAACCTCCGCAACGTCCTGGTCAAGTCCGCCACCGGGATGTCCACCCGCCTGCACCAGTCCGGGACCTACGTCTGCATGGAGGGGCCGCAGTTCTCGACGAGGGCGGAGAGCGAGCTCCACCGCGCCTGGGGCGCCTCGCTCATCGGCATGACCGCCATGCCCGAGGCGAAGCTCGCCCGCGAGGCCGAGATCTGCTACGCGCTCGTCGCCCTCCCCACCGACTACGACTGCTGGAAGCCGCACCCGGCCAGCCTGGACCAGGCGAGGCTCATCGAGGAGATCCTGGGCAACGTGAAGGCGGCGACCCAGAACGCCATCGAGCTGCTGCGGCGGGCCATCCCCCAGGTCCCGGCGCTGGCCGACAGGCCGTGCCCGTGCCAGTCGGCGCTCGCGCTCGCCATCTGGTCCGACAAGGCGAAGCTCGATCCCCTGCTGAGGCAGAAGCTCGACCTCCTCGTCGGCAAGTACCTCTAGCGCGGCCGGGCTTCCCCGAGCGCGATCGCGGCGAGTTGGCGCACGTTCAGCGGGCACTCGACGGCCCCCAGCTCCTCCCCGGTCACCCACCGCGCGCCGTCCCATTCGTCGCAGGCCACCAGCCGGCGCGAGTCCACGTCCGCGACGAACGCGAAGTTCATGTGCAACCCCTTCGCGCCGGCGGGGTGCTCCTCGTACCCGATGAGCCCCGGGGGCGTGCCGTCCACTCCCGGCCCCCCCGCGAAGCGGCCGGACAGCCCGGTCTCCTCGCGCAGCTCGCGGCGGGCGGCCTCGAGGGGGGTCTCCCCGGCCTCGATCTCGCCGCCGACCGGGAGCCAGGTCCCCAGCCGCCGGTGGTGGACGAGGAGCACCGCGCCCGCATTGCGACAGAACACCGCGACCGAGAAGGAGCGCCGCTCGCCGGCCGGCGCCCGCGCGTCCGGGAGCCGGTTCGCGATTGCCCCGATGGCCTGGGCCGCGCGCTCGACGCGGCCCGCGACCAGCGCGATCCGGAGGCGCGGGTCCTCGGGGAGCGCCTCCGAGAGGCGAGCCAGCCGCTGTGCGCTCAGCAGCAGCGTGCCGACCGCGTTCCTCAGATCATGCGCGTCCGCCATGCGCGGGATGCTAGGCCGCCCGCGGGGGTCTCCACAACCCAATGGGCCTCATCCGGCGGCGCCCGGGTCCAGTAGCCTCTCCGCATGTCCACCAACGTCTTCTTCACGGGGTTCCCGGGGTTCCTGGGCGTCGAGCTCCTGCCGCGCGTCCTCGCGCGCCGACCGGAGGCGCGCGCCGTCTGCCTGGTCCAGCCCAAGTTCGCCGACCTCGCCCGCCGCAGGGCCGACGAGCTGGCCGCGTCGCGCCCGGGCATGGCCGGCCGCGTCGTCCTGGTGGAGGGAGACATCACCCGGCCCGGCCTCGGGCTGGCGGAGGCGGGCGAGGCCGCCCGCGACGTGGTCGAGATCTTCCACCTCGCCGCCGTCTACGACCTGTCCGTCCCGCGGGAGGTGGGGATGCGCGTGAACGTCGAGGGGACGCGGAACGTGCTCGACTTCGCGGCGCGCTGCGGGAAGCTGGAGCGGCTCCAGTACGTCTCCACCTGCTACGTCTCGGGCCGCACCGAGGGCACGTTCGCCGAGGAGGACCTGGAGAAGGGCCAGGCGTTCAACAACCACTACGAGGAGACGAAGTACCTCGCCGAGGTCGAGGTGCGAGCCCGGATGCGCCAGGGGCTCCCCGCGACCATCTACCGGCCGGCGATCACGGTGGGTGACAGCACCACCGGCGTGACGCAGAAGTACGACGGGCCCTACTTCATCATGCAGTGGCTGCTGCGCCAGTTCCCGGTCGCGGTCCTGCCGACCGTCGGCGACCTGCAGGCCGAGGTGAACGTGGTGCCGCGCGACTACGTGGTGGGGGGCATCGCCCACCTGTCCGGTCTCCCCTCGTCGCGGGGCAAGACCTACCAGCTCGCCGACCCCGCGCCGCTGCGGGCCGGCGAGATGATCGACGAGGTGGCGCGGGCCACCGGGCGCCGTTTGATCCGGATCCCCCTGACGCCGGCCATCGCCAAGGCGGCCATCGACTACGTCCCCGGCGTCTACTGGCTGATGCGCATCCCGTCCGCCGCCATCGACTACTTCGTCCACCCCACCCACTACGACGTCCGCAACGCCGTCGCGGACCTCGCCGGGAGCGGCATCTCCTGCCCGCCCTTCACCGCCTACGTGGACCGCCTGGTGTCGTTCGCGCGCGCGCACCCCGAGGTCGGCGCCGCGGCGATGGCGTGACGCAGCCAAGCGGCCGCAGGTCCGGCGCGCTCACGTGCGCAGCCCCATCCGGACTCCTGCTCCCTTCTTGCGCGGTCCCTCCGGCGGGGCTTACGTCGATCCACGGAGGGGTTCGGTCGTGCGGGCTACGGGGTCGGGCGGCGAGGCTGCCACGCTCGAACGCCTCGCCAGCGGCGAGGCGGCGCTCGAGCAGGAGATCGCGGCGGCGCGCCGGGACGCCGCCTCCACGCTCCAGCGCGCGCGCGAGGAGGCCGAGCGAACCGCCGCGGAGGCGAGGGCGGCCGCCCAGGCCGACGCGGTGCTGCGGCGGGCCGAGGCCGACGCCCAGCTGGCCCGCGAGGCGGAGGCGCCCCGCCGGGCGCTGGCCGCGGACCTGGTCGCGCTCCGGCAGCGCGCCGAGGAGCGCCGCGAGGCCGCCGTCGCCCGGGTGCTCGCCCTCGTCCTGGGGGGGCCGCCGTGATCCTCCCCATGGCGCGAGTCCAGGTCATCGGCCCGCGGCCGCTGCTCGGCCGCGCCATCGCGTTCCTGCAGGCGCGCGGGGTCCTCCAGCTTCGCGCGCCCTCGGCCGCGACCGGCCCCGGTGGCCACCGCATCGTCGAGCCGTGCGCGCCCGGGCCGGACGCCGCCGAGCTGCAGCGGCGCCTCGAGGAGGCCGTGGCACGCGCCACGGCGCTCCTGGGCCGCCTCCCGCCCGCGCCGGACGGAGAGCGTGCCGAGGCGCTGCCCGATCCCGCGTCGGGGGACTTCGCGGTCCGGGTGTCCGGCCTGGAGCGGGAGGTGGCGGGCCTCGAGGCGAGGCGCACCGCGCTCGCCGAGGAGCGCGCCGCCGCCGACCGGTTCGAGCGGCTGGTGGTGGCGCTCGCGCCCCTGCGCCACGGCCTCGATCCCGCGCTGGCGCCGGAGATCCACGCGCTGGTCCTGCGCCCGGACCCGGAGGCCCTGGCGCTGCTGGAGGGCGAGGTACGCCGGCTCACCGGCGGCGTCTTCGAGCTGGAGTCGCGCCCGCTCCCCGACGGGCAGATGGGCGTCCTCCTGGCGGTCCCGCGGGCCGCCTCGCGAGAGCTGACCGCGCTCCTCTTCGAGCGCGGCGTGGACGAGGTGAAGCTCCCGCCGGCGTACGCCGGCAAGGGGCTCGTCGAGCTGCTGCTCCTCCTGGCCGCGCGCCAGCGCGCCATCCCCGCGGAGCTCGCGGCGGCGGAGGTGGGGCTGGAGCGGGTGGCCGCCCGGTTCGGGACCGCGCTCGGCGCGTCGGCGCACGCCGCGCGCGCGGCGCTCCTGCGGCTGCGGGCCGCCGCCCGCTGCGGCGCGACGCGGTTCGCGTTCGTGGTGACCGGATGGATGCCGGAGGAGGGGGTCCCGGCGCTGCGCGACGCCACGCGGGCGGAGCTCGGCGACGCCGTCGCCCTGGTCGCGGCGCGGCCGGAGCCCGCCGAGTGGCCGGACGTGCCGGTGGTGCTGCGCAACCGCCCGGCGATCCGGCCCTTCGAGCGGCTGCTGGCGCTCGTCGCCCTCCCGCGCTACGGCTCGACCGATCCCACGCCGTGGCTGGCGGTGTTCTTCCCGCTCTTCTTCGGCCTCGTCCTGGGCGACGTCGCCTTCGGCCTGCTCGGGATCGGCGTCTCGCTGGCGGCGCGGCGCCGGCGGTGGGGCGGCGCCGCGGGCCGCGACCTCGCCTGGATCGCGCTCGCCTGCTCCGCTTCGGCCGCCGCCTTCGGCCTCCTCTTCGGCGAGGCCCTGGGCGAGCTGGGGCGCCGCGTCGGGCTCCGCCCGCTGCTCCTCGACCGGCGCGACGCGATCCTGCCGCTGCTGGCGCTGGCGCTCGCCGTCGGCCTGGTGCACGTCCTCGCGGGCATGGCGCTCGGCGTCGGCTCGGCGCTCCGGGGCGGCCACCGCCGCGAGGCGGTGGGGCGGGCGGCGAAGCTCGGCCTCCTGGTCGCGGGCGGCGCGGTCGCCGCGGCGCTGCTCGGCCCCGCGCCTCGCGCGCTGGCGGCGCCGGCGGGGGTGGCTGCCGCGGCCCTCCTCGCGATCGCCGTCGCGGCCGAGGGGCCCATGGCCGCCCTCGACCTCGTCCTCGGCCTCGGCAACGTGCTGTCCTACGCGCGTCTCATGGCGCTGGGGCTGGCCTCGGCGATGCTGGCCGAGGTCGCGAACCACCTCGCCGGGTCGCTCCGCCCCGCCGCGGCCGGCGTCGCCGCCGGCGTGCTCCTCCACGCCGTGAACTACAGCCTGGGGCTGGTCTCGCCCACCATCGCCGCGCTGCGCCTGCACTACGTCGAGTTCTTCGAGAAGTTCTACGACGAGGGCGGCGAGCCGTACCGCCCCTTCGCCGCCACCGCCTGACCGGGAGGTTCACGTGGACAACAAGGTCTTGGTCGCGTTCGCCGCCGCGGCGGCCATCGGGATCTCCGCCCTGGCCACCGCCTGGGTCCAGTCGCGCATCGGGTCGGCAGGCGCCGGCGCCGTGGCCGAGAAGCCGGAGGTGCGCGGGGCCATCATCGTGATGCTCGCCATCCCGGAGACCCTGGTGATCCTGGGGTTCGTGGTGGCGGTGCTGATCCTCACCGGGCGGTAGCCGTGGGCGACGCGCTGCTCCGCATCCTGCGGGACGAGGCCTCGCGCGAGGCGCGCGAGCTGCGCGAATCCGCTGCGCGCGAGGCCGCGCGGATCGCGGCCGAGGCGGCGGTCGCCGTGGAGGCGGCGGCCCGGGCGCTGCGCGAGCGGGACGCCGCGGCGCTGGAGGCGCGGCGGCGCGCGGCCGGCGAGGCGCTCGCCGCGGAGCGGTCCCGGGCCCTCCTGGAGGAGCAGCGGCGGATCCTCGACGGGCTCCGCGCCGAGGTGGCGCGGCGGCTCCCGGCGCCCGCCGGCGCGGAGGTGGTGGGGCGGCTCGTCGCCGAGCTGGCGCGCGAGCTGTCGGACGGGCCGTTCGCGCTCGTCGTGGACCCGGGCGAGGGGGAGGTCGCCCGCGCGGCGCTGGAGCGGGCGCTGCCGGGTGCGGCGGCGCGGGCCCAGATCCGGAGCGCACCCGCGGCGCGGGGCGGGGTCGAGGCGCGACAGGGACGCTGCGTCCTCGACGACACCCTCCCGGCCCGCCTGGCGCGCGCCTGGCCCTCGCTGGAGCCGGAGCTGGCGGCGCTCCTCTTCCAGGGCGCGCGGGAGGCGTGACGTGGCGCGCCTCGATCACCTGAACGCGCGGATCGGCGCCCGTCGGGCGCGGCTCCTCGGGGCGGCCGGCATGCGCGAGCTGCTCGGGCGGGTCACGCTGGAGTCGCGCCTCGAGGCGCTGTCGCGCTCGGCGTGGGGACCGGACCTGCCCGCGGGCCTGGCACGGCTGGACGAGCCGCTCGCCGCGGTGGAGGCGGCGCTGCGCCGCGCCCTGGCGCGCGACGCCGCCTGGCTGGTGCGCCAGGCCGAGGGGGCGCGAGGCCGCGCCCTGCTCGCCGCGTACCTTGCCCTGGGCGAGGGAGACGCGGTGAAGGCGCTCCTCCGCGGGATCGCCGCCGGTGTGCCGCCCGCGGCGGCGGCGGCGCTGGTTCCGCCCACGGCGGCCCTCGGCCCCGGAGACCTCTCGGCCCTGGCGGAGTCGGGATCGCCCGAGGCGCTCGCGGACGCGCTCGCCTCCCGCGGCAGCCCGCTGGGCGAGGCCCTCCGGGCCGCGCTGCCCTCGGACGTGGCCGGGCTCCTCCCCGCGGAGGTCGCCATCGACCGGGCCGCCGCCGCCCGCGCCGCGCGCGCGTGCGCCGGCCTCGGCGAGGACGCCCGCATCCTCGCCTCCCATGTCGCGGACCGGGTGGACGCGCGCAATGCCGCGACGCTCCTGGCGCTCGGGGGAGCGGGTGGCGGTGAGGCGCTCTTCGTCGCCGGCGGCCGCCGCCTCGACGGAGCCGAGTTCGCGCGGCTCGCCTCCGCGTCCGAGGCCGACCTGCGGGAGGGCCTCGCCGCGGCCTTCCCGGGGGCCGCCGCCGGCCTGGCGCGCCCCTGGAGCGCGGATCGCGCGCTGGAGCGGGCGCTGCTCGCGCCGCTGCGGCGGGGCGCGCGCGCCAGCCCGCTCTCCATCGCGGTCCCGCTGGCGTGGCTGGCGGAGCGGACGGCGGAGGCCCGCCGCATCGCGCTGGTCCTCCGGGGTGCGGCCCTGGGCCTCCCCGGCGAGGAGATCCTCGATCTGGCGGAGGCATGACGATGACCGCACGGCGCCTCGCCGTGGTGGTGCGCCCGGGCGAGGGGCTCGGGTTCCGCCTGGCGGGCGTCCGCGTGGAGGAGGTGGCGCGAGGCGGCGAGGCGGCGGCGTTCCGCGCGCTCCTGGCGGAGCCGGAGCTGGGGGTCGCGGCCGTCGAGGAGGAGGTGCTGGCAGCGGCGCCGGAGCGGCTCCTCCGGAGGGCCCGGGAGCGCGGCCTCCCGGTGGTGCTGCCGTTCGCGTTGCCGCGCCGATGGGGCGAGGAGGGGCGGGGGCGCGCGTACGTCGCGGCCCTCATCCGGCGCGCGGTGGGCTACGGCGTGAAGCTCGGCGGCACGTCGGCAGGCGGAGGGGGATCGTGAAACCCGGCGAGATCGTCCGGCTGGCGGGGCCCACCGTCGTCGCCTCCGGCCTGGAGGGCGCAGGCCTGAACGAGGTGGTCTGGGTCGGGACGGAGCGGCTGCTCGGCGAGATCATCCGCATCGAGGGCGACCGCGCCACCTTGCAGGTGTACGAGGAGACCGCGGGGCTCGCGCTGGGCGAGCCGGTGGTCGCGTCGGGCGAGCCGCTCGCCATCGAGCTGGGACCGGGGCTCCTCGGCACCATCTTCGACGGTGTCCAGCGTCCGCTGGCGGCGCTCGCCGCCCGGCAGGGGGACTTCCTCGGCCGCGGCGTCCGACTCCCCGCCCTGGACCGCGAGCGCCGCTGGGTGTTCGAGCCCTCGCTGCGCCCCGGCGATGCGGTCGCGCCGGGGGCGCTGGTCGGCACCGCCCGCCACGGGGCCACCGCCCTGCCGGTCCTCGCGCCACCCCGTGCCGCCGGCCGCGTCGCCTCGGTGCGCAGCGGCGAGGCGGCGGTGGACGAGGAGGTGCTCCGGCTCGAGGGCGGCGCCGGGATCGCCATGATGCACCGCTGGCCGGTGCGCCGCCCGCGTCCGTTCGCGCGCCGCCTCGCGCCGGTGGTGCCGTTCCTCACCGGCCAGCGCGCGCTCGACACCTTCTTCCCGGTGGCCGCGGGCGGCACCGCCATGGTCCCGGGCGGCTTCGGCACGGGGAAGACCGTGCTCGAGCAGAGCCTCGCCAAGCACGCGGCCGCCGACGTGGTGGTCTACGTCGGGTGCGGCGAGCGCGGCAACGAGATGGCGGAGGTGATCGACGAGTTCCCGCGCCTGGAGGACCCCCGGACCGGCCGGGCCATCATGGAGCGGACGGTGCTGGTGGTGAACACCTCCAACATGCCGGTGGCGGCGCGCGAGGCGTCCATCTACACGGGCATCACCATCGCCGAGTACTTCCGGGACATGGGGCTGGCGGTGGCGCTGATGATCGACTCCACCTCGCGCTGGGCCGAGGCGCTGCGCGAGATCGCGGCGCGGCTCGAGGAGATGCCGGGCGAGGAGGGCTACCCCACCTACCTGGCCTCGCGGCTGGCCCGGTTCTACGAGCGGGCCGGGCGGGTGGAGACGCTGGGCGGGGGCGAGGGCGCGGTGACGGTGGTGGGCGCGGTCTCGCCGCCCGGCGGCGACCTCTCCGAGCCGGTGACGCAGTGCTCGCTGCGCGCCACCGGTGCGCTCTGGGCGCTCTCCGCGGACCTCGCGCATCGCCGCCACTACCCGGCCGTGGACTGGTCGGTGTCGTACTCGCTCGAGGCGGGGCGGCTGGCGGGCTGGTTCGAGCGGGAGGCCGGGGCCGGCTTCGGGGCGCTGCGCGACGAGGCGGCGAAGCTCCTGCAGCGGGAGCGGGAGCTGACCGAGGTCGCCGAGCTGGTCGGCACCGAGTCGCTCCAGGACGCCGAGCGGCTGGTGCTCGAGTCGGCGCGGCTCCTGCGCGAGGGGTTCCTTCGCCAGAGCGCCTACGACCCGGCCGACGCGTCCTGCCCTCCCGCCAAGGCGCTGGAGATGCTGCGCCTGTTCCTCGACGTGCACGCCCGGGCCTCGGCGGCCATCTCGCGCGGGGTGCCGCTCAAGGCGGTGCTGGAGACCGGCGTGGGCGCCAGGCTGCTCCGCGTCGCCCAGGTGCCTGCCGCGGAGATCTCCGCCAAGGCGGCGGCGCTGCGCGGCGAGGCGGACCAGGCGATCGCGCGCCTCGAGGCGGAGTGAGCCATGGCCCTCGATCTGCTGACGCGGAAGGTGCTCGGCGCGCAGGCCATCGCCGGGCCGCTGCTGTTCCTGGAGGGCGTGCCGCGCGCGCGGCTGGGCGAGATGGTGCGGATCCGGGTCCCCTCCGCGGACGGCGCGGGCGGCGAACGATACCGCGGGCAGATCATCGAGATCTCCAGGACGCGCGTGGCCGTCCAGATCCTCGAGGAGACGCGCGGCCTGGCGCCGGCCCGGGCCGAGGTGGAGCTCACCGGCGAGGTCGCGTCGCTGGGCGTGTCTCGCGCGCTGCTGGGGCGCGTCCTCGACGGCCTCGGCCAGCCCGCGGACGGCCTCCCGCCGCCGGTCCCCGAGGCGCGGCTGCCCATCCACGGCGCGGCGCTCAACGTCACGCGGCGGGCGAAGCCGTCGGACTTCATCGAGACCGGGATCTCCGCCATCGACGGCATGAACACCCTGGTGCGCGGGCAGAAGCTCCCCATCTTCTCCTGCGCGGGGCTTCCGGCGGGGCGCCTCGCCGCCCAGATCGTCTGCCAGGCGCGCGTGCGTGGCGGCGAGCGGTTCGCGGTGGTCTTCGCCGCCATGGGGGCGCCCTTCCGCGAGTACGACGCGTACCTGGAGGCGTTCCGGGCGGCGGGCGTCCTCGACCGGACGGCGGTGTTCCTCAACAAGGCGGACGACCCGCCCATCGAGCGGCTCATGACGCCGCGCTGCGCGCTCACCGCCGCCGAGCACCTCGCCTTCGTGCACGGCATGCAGGTGCTGGTGGTGCTCACCGACGTCACCGCCTACTGCGAGGCGCTGCGGGAGGTGGCGCTGGCGCGCGAGGAGGTGCCGGGGAGGCGCGGGTACCCGGGCTACATGTACACGGACCTGGCCACGCTCTACGAGCGGGCCGGGCGCATCGCGGGCCGGCCGGGCTCCGTCACCCAGGTGCCGGTCCTCACCATGCCGGACGACGACCTCACCCACCCCATCCCGGACCTCTCCGGTTACATCACCGAGGGTCAAATCGTCCTGTCGCGGGATCTCGACCGGCGCGGCGTCTACCCGCCCATCGACGTCCTCCCCTCGCTCTCGCGCCTCATGGGGCTCGGGACGGGGAAGGGGAAGACGCGCGAGGACCACCGGCCGGTGGCGGACCAGCTCTACGCCTTCTACGCGCGCGGCCGGGACGTGCGGCGGATGGCGGCGATCGTGGGCGCCGCCAACCTGGGCGAGGAGGAGAAGAAGCTCCTCGAGTTCGCCGACCGGTTCGAGGCCGAGCTGGTCGGGCAGGGGTCGGCGTTCCGCTCCGTCGAGGAGACGCTGGACCGCGGCTGGGCGCTGCTCGCCGCGTTCCCGCCGGCCGCGCTCACGCGGATCCCCAGCGAGATCCTGGAGGGACGGAGCCATGGCCCGATCGCCGACGACGCGGATGGGGCTGCTCGAGCTGCGGGCGCGGAGGGTGGTGGCGGCCAAGGGGGCCCGCCTGCTGCGGGCCAAGCGTGAGGTCCTCGCCGGCGAGCTCTTCAAGCTGATGCGCGAGGTGCTCGCCGGGCGGGCGAAGCTCGACGAGGTGCTGCGCGAGGCGGTGAAGGCGCTGGGCCTGGCCCACGCGCTGGAGGGGGGCGCCCTCCTGGGCTCGCTCGCGCTGGTCGCCGGCCGCGAGGTGCCCGTCGCGGTGACCGCCCGGCGCGTGTGGGGCGTCTCGACGCCGGTCGTGGACGCGCCGCTTCTGGTGCGGGCCGCCGACGGGCGCGGCAGCTCGCCCACCAGCTGGGGGCCGACCTCCGCGGAGGCGGCGCGCCTGCACGAGGAGGCGGTCGAGGTGCTCCTCCGGATCGCGTCGCGCGAGCTGCACCTCGCCCGGCTCGGCGAGGAGATCCAGCAGACGTCGCGGCGGATCAACGCGCTCGAGCAGCTCCTCCTTCCGCAGCTCGGGTCGGAGACGTCGCGCATCGAGCTCGCGCTGGAGGAGCGCGACCGCGAGGACGCGGTCCGGCTGAAGCGGTTCCGGGCGCGGCACCCGAGGTGAGCCCCGCGCCCGAGCCGGGCGGCGATGCGCCCGGCGGCTACGGCGTCACGTCGAACGTGGAGGCGTCGGACACGCCGCCCCCCGGGAGCGGGTTCCTGACGGTGACCTGTGCGGAACCCGCCGCAACGACGTCGCTCGCCGGGATGAAGGCCACCAGCGACGTCGCGCTCGCGTAGCGGGTGGTGCGATCGCTCCCGTTCCACCGGACGATCGACCCGGGCACGAACCCCGAACCCGTCACCGTCAGGCGGAAGTTGCCGCCGCCCGCCGCGGCGGTCGCCGGCGACAGCGCGGCCACCGAGGGTGCGGGGTTGGCCGTGGAGGACGGCGGGAGGACGAGGCTGCCGCGGAGGAGGACGATCTGGTTTCCGGCGAGGAACGCCAGGCCGTCCGTCCACCAGCGGATGAGGTGCACCGGGGTGCCGGAGACGTAGGCCAGTGTCGTGGACTGCGCGGCGACGTAGTGGACGATGTCGAAGGAGCGCAGGACGAGAAACGAGCTCGAGCCACTCGGATCCGGACGGACGAAGAAGGCGGTCCCCAGGGTCGAGTCCGGGATCATGGCGCTGGACGCCCAGGAGTAGGTGTTCGGGATGAAGGTTCCGACCAGGAGGCCCGAGTCCGGATCGATGGCGCGCGCGTCGTCGCCGTACACGAAGCCCGTCCCCGGATCGAAGTGGATCCGCTGGGAGAAGATCGAGAACGCGTTGC
>DATIWK010000085.1:0-7307 GCA_035519395.1 Anaeromyxobacteraceae bacterium
GCCCCGATGCAGCCCTCAGTCGAGCGCAGGGCCAGGCGGATGAGCCTGGCCCAGAGCGACCGGGGGTCTGGGGGGCGGAACGCCCCGATGCAGCCCTCAGTCGAGCGCAGGGCCAGGCGGATGAGCCTGGCCCAGAGCGACCGGGGGTCTGGGGGGCGGAACGCCCCCCAGCAGGATCGTCTAGGCCCTCGCCTTGGGGAGGGGCTTGCCCTTCTCGAAGGCGGCGCCCTCGCCGAACTTCGCCACGATCTTCTTCTTGGTGTCGAGGCCGGTCGCGTCGATGACGAAGTTCGGGACCCGCCGGGCGCGGTTGTCCGCGACCCAGCGGGTGATGTCGCGCCGCGCGACGCGGCGCGGGGCGGCCCTCCGGCCCCGGCGCGCGGCGCCTCCGGTCAGCTCGCGCTGCATCTCCGCCTGGACCCGGTCGGCGACCGAGCGTGCGATGGCGGCGGAGACGCGCGCCACGACGGCTTCGGCGGCCTCCTGGATGATGCGGTCGATCTGGGGCTGTGCGGCGGTGCGAGGCATCCGATGTGCTCCTTGGGTGGGAATTGGACACCGCCACCATAGTCGCGCGGCGCCGATTGTCCACGATTTTTCGCAGTCAATCGGGGATTGTGCGCACACTACCCCGGATCCGGCGCGGCAGGTCCGGCGGCCGCGCGCAGGTGCTCGCCCAGGAACGCGCGGACGGCCTCGAGCGCCCGCGCCTCCTCCGCCTCGCGGCTGCTGCCGCGCGCGCGGAGGTCGCGCTGCGTCGCCTGGAGCGCGTGGTCGCCGCCCTCGACCACGTGCAGCGACGACGGCGCGCGCATGCGGCGGCGGACCCGCTCCAGCAGGTCGAGCGGTGCCAGCGGATCGCGGGTCCCCTGCACGAAGAGGATCGGGGTCCGCAGCGCCAGCAGCACCTCGTCGCGGATCGCGCCGGTCTGGCTGCGGAGCGGGTAGCCGAGGCAGACGAGCGCCGCGACCTCCTCCTCGAGCGCCAGGTGGCAGCCCACGCGCCCACCCATCGACTTGCCGGCCAGCACCGCCGGGCCGGGGTGCCGCGCCCGCGCCGCCGCGAGCGCCGCGCGGTGCGCGGCGACGAGCGCCGGCAGCCGGTCCGGCCGGCGGCGGCCGGCGCGCAGGTACGCGTAGTCGAACCGCTCCACCGGGCCCA
This sequence comes from Anaeromyxobacteraceae bacterium, assembly GCA_035519395.1. Classification (GTDB taxonomy): domain Bacteria; phylum Myxococcota; class Myxococcia; order Myxococcales; family Anaeromyxobacteraceae; genus Anaeromyxobacter. The sequence continues at coordinate 1,163 of DATIWK010000085.1, forward strand.
GCGCCCCGAGCAGCGCCGCCCAGCGTTCCATCCACGGGGAGGTGGACGGCGCGCCCGCGCCGGGCGCGAGCAGGAGGATCGGGCTCACGCGCGGTCCCTGGGCCGCGCGCGGGGCCCGCCGCCGGGGAGCAGCCCGCGCAGCCGCTCCAGGGCGGAGAGCAGGTCCGGCCGCTCCGCGAGCACCGGCGCGAGCGGATCGGTCCCCAGCCGCTCCGCCCGCGCCGGCGTGTTCCGGATGGTGAAGCGGGAGGGGTCGAGCCGCGCGTTCACCTCGCTCCAGCGGAGCGGCACCGACACCGGAGCGCCGGGCCTGGGCCGGACCGCGTAGGGCGCCACGATGGTCTTGCCGAAGCCGTTCTGGAGGTAGTCGAGGTAGACCCGGCCGCCGCGGGCGGGGATGGCGCGCGCGGTGGTGGAGACGTCCGGGTGGCGGGCCTCGAGCGCCCGGCAGAGCAGCTCGCCGAGCGTCCGCGCCTGCGCGTGGTCCAGCTGGCCGCCGAGCGGCACCAGGACGTGGAGCCCGCGCTGGCCGGTGGTCTTGGCGTGGGCAGGCAGGCCGATCCCGTCGCAGATCCGCTTCAGCGAGCGCGCCAGCGCCACCACGTGGGCGAACGGCGCCTCCTTGGGATCGAGGTCCACGATGGTCCAGTCCGGACGATCCAGGGCCGCGGCCCGGCTGGAGAAGACGTGGATGGGGATGGTGCCGAGGTTGGCGAGCCAGGCGAGCCCGTCGGCGTCGTCCACCAGGAAGTGGTCGAGGTCCCGGCCCGCGTCGGCGGCGTGGATCCGGATGGTCCGGAGCCACGCCGGGCGCCACTCCGGCGCGTCCTTCTGGAAGAAGCTCTTGCCGTCGATCCCGTCGGGGAAGCGGGTCAGCACCAGCGGCCGGTCGCGGAGGAAGGGGAGCATGAACGGGGCGATGGCGCGGTAGTAGCCGACCACGTCGCCCTTGGTGATCCCCTCGCCGGGGAACCAGACCTTGTCGGCGTTGCTGACCTTCACCTCGTGCGGCGCGGGCCCGTCGCCGGCGGCCACGGGCGGCGGGTCGCCCGCCCCGCCCTCGCGCACCGCCTCCTCGGGCCGCTTGTCGTCGCGGACGCGCAGGAACACCGGCTGGCGGAGGAGCCCGTCGCCGGTCCAGTCGTGGAAGCGCACCTCGACGACCAGCTCCGGATCGACCCAGGTGTGTCCTCGGCCGCGCGGCACCGGCCCGGTGCACGGCGGCAGGGACCGGATCCGCGGCGCGAGCCGGGCGTGGATCTCGTCGAGCTGACCGTCGGTGAACCCCGATCCGACGCTGCCCGCGTAGACGAAGCCGGCCCCCTCGGCCACCCCCAGGAGAAGGGCGCCGAAGCGCGCCCGGCCGCCGCGCGGCTCGGTGAACCCCACCACCGCGAAGTCTCCGGTGTGCTCCACCCGCACCTTGAGCCAGTCGCCGCTCCGCCCGGACCGGTAGGGGGAGGCGGCGCGCTTCGCCACCACCCCCTCCAGGCCCCGCGCCTGGACCTCGCGGTACAGGTCCTCCCCGCGCGTCTCGACGTGCTCCGCGTACCGCACCGGCCCGAGCCGCGGCGCGAGGCGCGCCAGCAGCCCCTTGCGCGTGGCGAGCGGCAGGCCGCGGAGGTCGCGATCCTCGAAGGCGAGGAGGTCGAAGGCGTAGTAGGTGGCGGCGCTCGCCAGGGCGGCGCGCTCCACGTCCGCCGCCTGCTGGAGCTGCGCCCGCTTCTGGAGCGCCTGGAAGGCCGGCCGTCCGTCCGGACCGAGCACCACCACCTCGCCGTCGAGGACGAAGCGGTCCGCAGGGAGCGCCTGGATCCCCTTCACCACCTCGGGCCAGAGCGCCGTCGCGTCCTGGCCGCTGCGGTAGCGAAGGGTGGCGCGCGCTCCCTCGCGCCGCGCCACCAGCCGGTAGCCGTCGTACTTGAGCTCGAACAGCCAGCCCTCGCGCGAGAACGGCGCGTCGCGCGACTCGGCCAGCATCGGCCGCAGGTCGGCGTCGGCGAGGCGCCGCCGCGGCGCGCCCAGCTTCTCGATCTCGGCGGCGAGCGGGCCGGCGCGGCTCGTCCCCGCCGCCAGCTCCTCCAGCGTGCGGCCGGACAGGACCGACTCCGGCGCGTAGGGCCGGTCGGGCCCCGCCCATGCGTCGCGGTGCTTGATGAGGAGCCACTCCTGCTTGCCCGCCCCGTCGCCGCCGCGCCGCGTGCGCACCAGCGTCCACTCGCCGCGGAGCTTCTGGCCCTCGAGCACGAAGACGAGCTTCCCCTTCGCCAGCCCCTGCTCCGGGTCCTCCAGCGCCCGCCAGGTGCCCCGGTCCCAGACGATCACCTCGCCCGCCCCGTAGTTCCCCGCGGGGATGACGCCCTCGAAGTCGGCGTACTCGATCGGGTGATCCTCCGTCTCGACGGCCATCCGCTTGTCGGCCGGATCGGCGCTCGGACCCTTGGGCACGGCCCAGCTCCGCAGGGTCCCGCCCAGCTCCAGGCGGAAGTCCCAGTGGAGCCGCCTCGCCGCGTGCTGCTGCACGACGAACAGCCGTGGTCCGGGTGCGCCGCCGCCGGGGCGCGGCCCGCCGAACGGCTCGGGCGTGCGCCCCGGGTCGCGCATCGAGCGATATCGCGTCAACCGGTCGGCCACGCCATCCCCCGCGTCGAGAAGTGGGGCGCTCGGCCCCTCCCCGTTTATAAGGACCCCATGGCCCCCCGCTCCATCGCGACCGGGACGATCTCGTTCGGCCTGGTGTCGATCCCGGTCCGGCTCTACTCCGCCGCGCAGCCCGCGTCGGCGATCTCCTTCAACCTGCTGCACGCCAAGGACGGCTCGCGCCTGAAGCAGCAGTACGTGTGCGCGCTGGACGGCGCCATCGTCCCGCGCGAGGAGCAGGTCAAGGGTTACGAGTTCCAGAAGGATCGCTACGTCACGTTCTCCTCGGAGGAGCTGAAGGCGCTGGAGGAGATCGCGTCGCAGTCCATCGACATCGCCGAGTTCGTGCCCGCCGCCGACGTCGACCCGGTCTACTTCGACAAGGCGTACTACCTCGGCCCCAACCAGGGCGGCGCCAAGGCCTACCGGCTGCTCGCCGAGGCGATGAAGCGCTCCGGGAAGGCGGCGCTGGCGCGGTACGCCGCGCGCGGCAAGCAGTACCTGGTCCTCATCCGGCCGCGCGACGGGCGGCTCGTGATGCAGCAGCTCTACTACGCCGACGAGATCCGGCCCTTCTCCGAGGTCCCCGTCGACGACGCCGAGGTGAAGGAGAGCGAGGTGCAGCTCGCGCTCCAGCTCGTCGAGCAGATCGCCTCGGAGGGCTTCCACCCCGAGCGCTACGAGGACTCGGTCCGCAAGCGCACGCTGGAGGCGATCGAGAAGAAGGTGCAGGGCGAGGAGATCCAGATCTCCGCCCCGGAGCCGCAGGCGCAGGTGGTGGACCTCATGGAGGCGCTCAAGGCGAGCCTGGCCGCGGCGGACCGGAAGCCGGCCCAGCGCGCGCCCCGCGAGGCGCAAGAGACCCTTCCCGCGGCGGCTGCCGGCGGTGGGAAGCGGAAGACCTCTTCCCGCAGGTGACCGGGCGTGCGAGGCTTCCCCGGCGTGTGGGGATACGCTGCCAGGGACGTCGCGCGCCTGCTCGGGCTGTCGGTGCCGGAGGTCCGCCGGTTCGCGCGCGACGGGTTCGTCGCCCCCCGGCGCGGGCCGCGCAACGCGCTGCTCTTCACCTTCCAGGACCTGGTGCTGCTGCGGACCGCCGCCGGCCTGGTGAGGGCGCACGTCCCGGCGGCGCGGGTCCGGCGCGCGCTGCGGCAGCTCCGGGCGCAGCTCCCGGCCGGCCGCCCCCTCGCGGCGGTCCACGTCTCCGCCGACGGCGACCGGGTGGTGGTGCGCGACGGCGGCGCGAGCTGGCACCCCGAGACCGGCCAGCTCGTGCTCGACTTCGACGTGGCGGGGCTGGCCCGCAAGGTGGCGCCGCTGGCCCGCGCGGCGGTTCGCACGCGCGCGCTGGAGCGGCTCGACGCCGACGCGTGGTACGCCCTGGGTTGCGATCTCGAGCCGGCGTCGCAGCGCGAGGCGCGCGAGGCGTGGCGGCGCGCGCTGGCCCTCGATCCGGATCACCCGCGGGCCAACCTGGACTACGGCCGGCTCCTGCACGAGGACGGCGACGCGGCGGGCGCCGAGGTCCACTACCGCCGCGCCTTGGCGGCCCTGAACGGAGCGAAGGGCGAGGCGGAGGAGCCTCGCCCCCCTCCAGCCCACAGGTCGAGAGACAGTTCCGAGGGCAGGCCGGAGCGACCAGGGGGTCCGGGGGGCGGAACGTCCCCCGGCAAGATCGCTGCGAAGGGCGAGGCCTTCCCGGACAGGGTGACCGCGTGGTTCAACCTCGGCGTGGCGCTCGAGGACCAGCGGCGCGACGACGAGGCGCTCCTCGCCTACGCCCGCGCGCTGCGCGCCGACCCGGCCCACGGCGATGCCCACTTCAACGCGTCGCGGATCCTGGAGCGGCTGGGCCGGCGCGCCGAGGCGCTGCGGCACCTCGGCGCGTACCGGCGGTTGACGAGGCGGTGAGCGCGGGCCTCGCGCGGCGGCCTACGGCTCGGTCGGCGGCCGGACGATCGGCCGCGCGGGCGCCGCGGGAGCCGGGCGCACCACGGCGGTGCTCCGCACCGGGTCTCCGCCGGGCTGCGCCCGGAGCACGCTCGTCGCGAGGGCGATCATCGAGCCCACGTCCGACAGCGTCGCGGGCAGGATCACGGTGTTGGTCGTGCGCGCCAGGTGGCCGAACTGCTGCACGTACTGCTCCGCGACGCGCAGCTTCACGGCCTCCTCGCCGCCGGGGAGCGAGATCGACTGCGCCACCTGGCGGAGGCCCTCGGCGGTGGCCTGCGCCACGGCGAGGATCGCCTGGGCCTGGCCCTCGGCCTCGTTGATCTGCCGCTGGCGCGCCGCCTCCGATTCCTTGATGACCTGCTGCTTGCGTCCCTCGGCGGAGTTGATCGCGGCGTCGCGCTCGCCCTCGGAGCCGAGCACCACCGCGCGCTTCTCGCGCTCGGCGCGCATCTGCTTCTCCATCGCGGCCAGCACGTCCTTGGGAGGCGTGATGTTCTTGATCTCGTAGCGCAGCACCTTCACGCCCCAGGGCGTGGACGCCTTGTCCAGCTCCGCGATCACCATCCCGTTGATGTGCGAGCGCTCCTCGAAGGTGCGGTCGAGCGTGATCTTGCCGATCTCGCTGCGGAGCGCCGTCTGCGCCAGCTGGCTGATGGCGTAGTAGTAGTCGGCGATCCCGTAGGAGGCGCGCTGCGGGTCGAGCACCTTGAGGTAGAGGAGCCCGTCCACCGCCACCTGGACGTTGTCGTTGGTGATGCAGATCTGCTCGGGGATGTCGATCGCCTGCTCCTTGAGCGTGTGCCGGTAGCGGATCACGTCGATGAACGGGAACAGGATGTGGAAGCCGGCGTCCAGCACGGCGTGGAACTTCCCCAGCCGCTCCACCACGTAGGCGTTCTGCTGCGGGACGACGACGGCGGTCTTCACCACCACGAAGATCACGAAGACCGCGGCGACGACCGCGATCACCAGCGCAGCGCTGAACAGCTCCATGCGACCTCCGGGGATGGCGCCGTCAGCCGGCGCGGAGATAGAGGGTGAGCCCGTCCACGCGCTCGACGCGGGCCCGCTGCCCCGCGCGCAGCGAGGCGCCGTCGGCGGCGCGCGCGCTCCAGGGCACGCCGCGCAGCTCGGCCTTGCCCTCCCCGCCCGCGGGGACGTCCTCGAGCAGGACCGCCTCCTCGCCCACCACGCCGTCCGCCGGCGGGCGCGCCGCCGGCGCGAGCTTCTCGAGCAGCCACCGCCTCAGCGCCGCGAGGAGGGCGACGGACAGGCCCGAGAACGCGAGCCACTGCCAGACCGCGCCCACGCCGGCGGCCGCGAGCGGCGCCACCGCCAGCGCGCCGATGCCGAAGAAGAGCGCGAACAGCCCTCCGGGCGTGGCCAGCTCGATCGCGAGCAGCGCCAGACCGAGCAGGACCCAGAGCCACCAGACCATGCGAAACCCCCGCGGACGGTTGGATGGTAGCATCGGCGACGCCGGCGTGTCGTCGTCCTGGGGGGCTTCGCCCCCCAGTCCCCTGGTCGCTCCGGTCCAGCCTCATCCGGCTGG
>DATIWK010000086.1:0-3337 GCA_035519395.1 Anaeromyxobacteraceae bacterium
AGCGAGCGCAGGGGCAGGCGGATGAGCCTGCACCGGAGCGAACCGCGGGGGGGCCGGGGGGGAAGTTTCCCCCCGGAACGGAGACCAGGCGCTGTCCGACCTGCAAGGAGACCGGCTGGCTCGAGGTGCTGGGCGCCGGCATGGTCCACCCCAAGGTGCTCGAGAACGGCGGGATCGACCCGAAGCGCCACACCGGCTTCGCGTTCGGCATGGGCGTGGAGCGCATGGCCATGCTCCGCTACGGCATCGACGACCTGCGCCTCTACTTCGAGAACGACCTCCGCTTCCTGGAGCAGTTCTAGGCCATGCGCATCTCCACCCGCTGGCTCTCCGAGTACGTGGACCTGCCGCCGGTCGAGGAGCTCGCCCGCCGGCTGACCGCCGTCGGGTTCGAGGTCGAGGCGATCGAGCGCGGCGGGCAGGGGCTGGAGGGCGTGGTCGCGGCGCGCATCGTCGCCTCGGAGAAGCACCCCGGCGCCGAGAAGCTCTCGGTGACCCGCGTCGACCGCGGCGCCGGCGAGCCCCTCCAGATCGTCTGCGGGGCGAGGAACTACCAGGTCGGCGACGTGGTCCCGCTCGCCACCGTGGGCGCGACGCTCCCGGGCGGACAGAGGATCGAGCGGGCGAGGCTCCGCGGCGTCGAGTCGTCGGGCATGCTCTGCTCGGCGAAGGAGCTGGGCCTCTCCGAGGACGCGAGCGGCCTCCTGGTCCTGCCGAGGGACGTCGCGCCGGGCACGCCCGTCGCGCAGGCGCTCGGCCTCGACGACGTGGTGCTGGAGGTGAACGTCACGCCCAACCGGCCCGACGGCCTCTCGCACGTCGGCATCGCCCGCGAGGTGGCGGCGGCGCTCGGCACCAGGGTGCGGATGCCGGCGCCCAGGCTGGACGAGAAGGGCGGCCCGGCGGCCGACGCGGTGAAGGTCCGGATCGAGGCGCCGGAGAAGTGCCCGCGGTACGCGGCCCGGGTGATCGAGGGCGTGAAGATCGGCCCGTCGCCGGCGTGGCTGGCGCGGCGGCTCGAGGCCTGCGGGGTCCGGTCGATCTCCAACGTCGTGGACGCGACCAACTTCGCCCTGCTGGAGCTGGGCCACCCGCTCCACGCCTTCGACCTCGACCGGGTGGCCGGCCACGAGATCGTGGTCCGCACCGCGCGCCCGGGCGAGAGGCTCACCACGCTCGACGGGAAGGAGCGGGTCCTCGATCCGGACGACCTCGTCATCGCGGATCGCGACCGCGGCAGCGCGCTCGGCGGCGTGATGGGGGGCGGCGACTCGGAGATCTCCGCGGGGACCACCCGGGTGCTCCTCGAGGCCGCGTACTTCCAGCCGGGCACCATCCGGCGGACCTCGCGGCGCCACGGCCTCAAGACCGAGGCGTCCTACCGGTTCGAGCGCGGCGCCGATCCGGGAATGGTGATCCCCGCCCTGGACCGCTGCGCGGCGCTCATCGCGGAGCTGGCGGGCGGCGCGGTCCGGCGCGGCGTGGTGGACGCGCACCCGCGGCCCTGGAAGCCCGCCGAGGTGCGCCTGCGCTGGCGCCGGCCGGCCGAGATCCTCGGCATGGACGTGGCGCGGGCCGACGCCGAGCAGATCCTGGGCGGGCTCGGCTTCGCCGCGGGGAAGGCCGACGCCGAGGGCGGGACCTTCACGGTCCCGAGCTGGCGCGTGGACGTCGCCATCGAGGAGGACCTCGTCGAGGAGATCGTCCGGACCCGGGGGTACGACGCCATCCCCGAGACCCTGCCGCACGGCGCGAGCGACACGCCCGCGGAGCCGGCCGACGCGCAGGCGATCGGGCGGATCCGCGGCGCGCTGGAGGCGGCCGGGTTCGCCGAGGCCGTGAACTTCTCGTTCGTGGCGGAGAAGGACCTCGCGCCGTTCGGGCACGAGGTCGTCATCGGCGACGGGAAGGGGAGGGCGCCCGGCATCGCGCTCAGGAACCCCATCAGCGCCGACCTGGCGGTGATGCGGACGAGCCTGGTGCCGTCGCTCCTCCGGAACGCCGCGTACAACCTGCGCCAGCGCGTGGACGACGTCCGGCTCTACGAGATCGCGCGGGTCTACCTGCCGCACCCGGCGCCGCGCGACCAGGTCTCCCTGGAGCCGCTCCAGGTCGCGGGCGCGATCCTCGGGCGCCGCAGCCCGCCGGGCTGGGCCACCGGGCGCGACGCGGCCGACTTCTACGACGCCAAGGCGGCGGTGGACGCCATCCTGGAGGCCGCCGGCGTGGCCGGCGTGCGCTGGGTGGCGAGGGGCGATGCCTGGCTCCACCCGCGCCACTCCGCGACGCTCGTCGCCCGGGACGGCGGCAAGGACGAGATCGTCGGCGACGCCGGCGAGCTGCACCCGCGCGTGGCGGCCGCGTTCGACCTCCCCCGCGGCGTGCTGGCGTTCCGCCTGTCCTTCGACGCCCTGCTCCGCCTCGCGCGGCTCGTCCCCCAGTATCGCCCCGTCCCGCGCTTCCCGGCGGTCCTGCGCGACCTCGCCGTGGTGGTCGAGGAGGGGGTCCAGGCCGCGGACGTCCTCGCGGCGATCCGCAGCGAGGCGCTGGTCGAGGACGCGAGCGTCTTCGACGTGTACCGGGGCAAGCCGTTGCCCGAGGGCAGGAAGAACGTCGCGGTCGCCATCCGCTACCGCGCGCCCGACCGCACCCTGACCGACGCCGAGGCGGACGCCGCTCATGCACGAATCGTGAAGCGGCTCGGCGAGCAGCTCCGCGCCGAGCTTCGCGGCTAGGCCATGGCGGACGCCGGGCGCGGCGGCGGCCGGACCAGGGCGGCGCTCGGGTTCGCGCTGGCCGGGCTGGCGGCCTCCTGGAACCCGATCTCCGCCCCGCTCGGCCTGATCGTGGGCCTCGCCGCGGTCTTCCTGTCGCTCCGCGCCCTCGCCGCCGGCGGGGGGCGCCGCGCGGGGCGCGCGGCGCTCGCCGTGTCGCTCCTCGCCGTCGCCGCGAGCGGCGCCGTCCTCGGCCTCACCGCCGGCGTGGGTCGCAGCGGCGGCACACCCATCGTGGAGGCTCCCGCGGGCGCCGAGGTCGAGAGGAGGCTCGACGCCGCGGCCGCGGAGTCCCGCGAGGCGCGCGAACGGGCGCGCGCAGAGCTGGAGGCGCTCGAGCCGCCGTCGAGCGCACCCGGAGGCGGGCGGGCGGGCGGACGGACCGGAGGCGCCGCGTCCGGCGGCGGGCCAGGACGTTGACACCCGTCCGGAAATCAGCTACCGGATTGAGGACTTAGCATCGGACGCACCGAGCGGGGACGGGAGCGATCGTGACCAAGGCCGATATCATCGAGAGCGTCTACGAGAAGGTGGGCTTCTCCAAGAAGGAGGCCGCCGAGATC